>CAMPEU010000019.1 GCA_946804195.1 uncultured Candidatus Saccharibacteria bacterium
AATAGCACAGAGTTTCCAACACTAGAGTCCGTCGAAAGTGTTCTGGCGACGCATACCGTCCCTTCGCTTTATATAGAGAATTATATTGATACCGAGCTGTACGTATCACATGGAAGGTCTAGCGGAACTTCGGCGATAGTCAGTACGGGTGGTGAAATTTATGGACAAAGCCCGAGCCAATATCCGCTAAAATATGCTACGCCAGAATGTTCGTCCCCCGCTGAACTCACTACACATATGCGTGCCGGCGAAATTATTATGAACACCGCACTGGCTGGATTGGCGAGGCACGTAGGCAAATCTGACGTAGTATTTCGACGCAGTGGCAATCCTGATGTATATCGCAACGCCAGGCGTGTCATATCTGAACACAGTCTTGGGTATCGCGAGAGTTATACGAGCGTGAATCTTTTTTCGGAACTCAGAGACAACAAATCTTCGATATTAGAGATTAATCCCGAGGCAAAGTTTTTTGCTGATTTTTTGGCGCTGAGAAAGATAATTGATGGCGCGGGAATGGTAGCCGATGGCCATTATTCAATCACTCAAAAGCCCGGCGCTATTAATTATCGCAAGTTTGGTGAACAAACAACACACGGCAACAAACAACCATTTGCTCAAAAAGAGCCGAGCAGACTTATGGTTAACAGTGGTGAAGCTAGTAAGTCTGATTGGCAAACAACGTTTGTTATATCTTTGACTTCGTTGGTACTGCGCCTACTCGAACACAGTACATATCCTGGACATTTACGATTGGCCGATCCAAACCGGGCTGTTCTTGATTTATCCAAGGACCCACATAGCCTTGTACGACTAGAGTCGGGTGTACAAATGCGTGGAATTGATGTGTTGAGCGAAATTGTTGATGTGGCGATCGAAGAAACGGTGCTCGCTGGTCAAGATATACCAATATATGAAGAACAGGCGGCTTATGCGTTCACGCAATTTCGCAATGATTTAGATATGGTCAGTTTGGCGGAAAATGATGTCACAGCCCTCGCCGATCGCATCGATTGGGCGGCACGATTTCGTGATTTACAGGAACTTGGTGCAACCTCGCAGACGATGACATCTGCTGACACTAAGCAGATGAATCGAGATTTGCGCTGGAGTTCTATAAGGAATGATCCTGCCCGTCAGTATTTTCATAGTATGGGTCATGCAGTACTGGCGAGGAATTTGCAGATACCACGCGTACCGCAGGGTACGCGTGCAAAGCCACGGCTAGAAATCACTCGACGATTACAGGCGGCTAATGAACTTTCGGTCGTTGTTTGGGACACTGTTATGTCTCAACATCGTGTTAAATACGAGTTTCCGAACCCCCTGTCGACTGACATACCTACGATGCGGGGATTTTATAAGTAGTACATCTACCAGAGCGTAGGACGGTCTTTGGGATCAATGTACATTTTGTCGCCTTCCACGACATTGAATGCCTCGTAGAATTCAGGAACAATTGCTAACACTCCATTCGTTCTCACCTCTCCCGGTGAATGCGGATCTGTTAAAATACGCCGTTGAGCTAGTTCGGGTGTCATTTTTTTCGCCCAGACACGTGCCCAGCCAGTAAATAGTCGTTGCTCGGGGGTGAGGTCGTCAACCGTACCGTGATTACTGTCACGTTCTAGGCGACGCTGTAGTGCATAGTATGCAATTGTTATACCGCCAACGTCCGCAATATTTTCACCGAGCGTTAGTTTCCCATTGACCTTCATGCCATCTGATTTCAGACTACTGTAATAATCAACAAACTTTTGCGTTTTTTGCTTGAAGCGTTTTTTATCTTGTGGCGTCCACCAATCATTCACATTGCCGTCTAGGTCATATTTGCACCCTTCGTCGTCGATGAAATGTGTTAACTCATGCCCAATCACACCACCCAGGGCGCCATAGTTGTATGCGTAATCTTGGCTCGTATCGTAAAACGGTGGCTGATGTATGGCTGCAGGAAACGTCATTTCACGCTTTAGGTCGGAACATGCATTGACTGCGGTTGGATTCATTAACCACTCACTGTAATCAAAAGGTTCTTCTAGCCTGGCAAGTTTTCGTTTAAGCGAAAACTCCGACAATCGCATTAGGTTGTCTACGTATGTGTCGGGTTGTATGTCGACAGTTGATATATCGATCCATTCTTCGGGAAAGCCCATTTTAAAGATAATATTATCGACTTTTTTCAACATGAGTTTTTTTGTTTTTTGGGTCATCCAATCCAGGGCTTTAATTCTATCGAGGGCGGCCTGGCGAACATCTTCGACCATTATTTCGCTCTCTGCTTTGTCTCGTAAGTCAAAGTTTTCTTTGCAATATAGTGATCCGATGGCGTTGGTCAGTAAGGTTGAATCCATCACCCCGACGGTCGTTTTCCAGAGTGGCTGAGGCTCTTTGAGGCCCGAGAGTACTTGGCCGTTGAATTTAAAACTTTCTGTTTTGAAATCTTGGCTGAGGCTACTACCTTTGGATTGCATGAGCCTAAATTCTAAATAATCTTTGATGGGTTGTTGGTTTTCATTTTGCAGAATCTCACCAACTTTTTTGATAAACTCTGGTTGTTGTATTACGAAATCCTTAATATCCGGCTTTCCTAGTGCGTCGAAATACGCCTCCCAGTTAATGTTTGGAAATTCCAGCTTTGCCTCGGCGAGGGTGAACTTTGTATAGTTTTCGTCAATTGGCCTTGCTTCGTCCTCGGGTTTTGATGCTTCGGCTAGCGCATATTCTATGTCGTAGACATCTTGCGCGGTACTATCGGCTTGGTCTTCGGATATTCCGAGCATCCGAAAAGTTTTCGCAATGTAATCTTTGTATTTTTGCTGTATGACCTGCATCTTTTCATCATCTTTTAAGTAGTAATCTCTGTCGGGTAAACCCAACCCGCCCTGACCGATGAACAGTGCATAACTACCCGCCCTTTTATCATCCTCGCCTATACCCAGGCCAAAGAATGTTCCTGTTCCACGTAGCCTTAAGCTCGCCATGGCGCTCAGTGCACTTTTTTCGTCAGTAACATTACAGATCATTCTACGGAGCTCATCTAGAGGTTCAAGACCCAGGCTATCGCGCGTCGCCATATCCATACCTGATAGATAAAAATCTCGCGTTTGTTGCTCGGGACTTCCTTTGGCAAATTCACCATCACTTTGTAGGTTTTCAGCAATTTCGCGTAATTGTCCTATAGTGCGATCGCGCGCAATAGGAAAAGACCCCCATATAGCTTCACTTGGCGGTATCTGGACTGTTTCGAGCCACTCGCCGTTTACATATTGATAAAAGTCGTCACCTGGCGCAGGAAAAGTGATAGATTCTTTGCGGTCTGAATAGCTTTCCATGGTTCTACCTCGATTATTACAGTAATGTATGTATTATAACTCCTTTCGGTGATTTATCCTCTACCCCTGTGATTTGTCGTAGATGGACGAAGATAATGGGAATTTTACCCATGCGTACATGAGATCGATCAATATGTTATTGCTTTTTTTACAAATTTATGCTATACTAACAAAATATGAAAAGCGTATTCCCATGGGGCGTAAAAAAACGCCTAAACAAAAATATGCCCAAACGCCAATGGGGCACTGAGCGCGATACGACGCCGCTCGGTATCATACACGAATCACCATCTGTTTTAAAGATAGCGTTAAGTAGGATTGCTGTCATTGCAACCGTTGCTTTTTGGTTCTTTTATTTAGTCTCAACTGTTGTTCGTCAGATGTTTGAAGGTCCACACACTTATCAGTTTGTACTGGAGTCATCTGGATATCTGATTGTTATGACCTTGCTAACGCTGTCTGCATTGATGTATTTGATATCTCGACAAGGCGCGTTACAGCGTTTTAGTAAACATGTTCGCCCACCACGTTCACAGATTGAGGGCTTTTTCGATAAAGACCAACCATCCATCACCGTTCTCATCCCCTCATATAATGAAGAGGTTGAAGTAATTTACAAAACACTTATGAGTGCCGCCTTACAGGAGTATCCTGATATGCGCATTGTTTTGCTGATGGATGATAATCCCAATACTACAGATCCAGAAACCTTAGCGCGCCTCAAGGAAACACGTGCTCTCGCAAAACGAATCGAAAAGCAGTTAAGCGCACCTGCAAGACGATTCAAAAAGGCATCCATGGAGTTTCAGAAAACTCGCACCAAAAAACTGACCGTTCCGCAAATTCGCAAACTTGCTCGTGAGTATGATTGGGCCGCCGATTGGCTATACGCGCAAGCTGACAATGTAACAATCGAAGATCATGTCGATACGTTTTTTGCTGATCAAGTGTATCGTGCACTGGCGGATGAGTTGCGACTAACATCCGAAGCGCTTGAAGCATCGGCTGACGAAAAAGGCTCACTACCTCGTACTCGTGCCAAGCAATTGTATAATCGTTTGAATTGGATATTCACCACAAAACTTGATAGCTTTGAGCGTAAGCAATATGCATCATTATCACATGAAGCCAACAAGGCCATGAACATAAATTCGTACATCGGTTTAATGGGTGGAAGATATCGCAAGCAATCAACGCCACAAGGTCCGATACTAACGTCAATTGCCAAAGGCCGCAAAGCTGATCTCGTTATCCCTGATAGTGATTTTCTATTAACACTCGATGCTGACTCGGTTTTGTTACGTGATTATTGTTTGCGATTAGTGCATTATTCCCTACAACCGGGCAACGAACGTGTTGCTGTCGTACAGACGCCGTATTCATCGTTCCGTGGTGCTTCAACACGCATTGAACGATTGGCTGGCGCGACAACTGATCTTCAACACATCCTACACCAGGGCAAGACTCATTATGGTGCAACGTTTTGGGTTGGTGCAAATGCGATCATTCGTAAAGTTGCTCTGGAAGATATTGTTGAAAAAGAATGGATTGGTGGATTCGAAATTAAAAGATATGTTCAAGATAGGACTGTTATCGAGGATACTGAATCCAGTATCGATCTGGCGCTTCATGGATGGAAACTCATCAATTACCCGGAACGTTTGAGCTATAGTGCGACCCCACCTGATTTTGGATCTTTGATAGTCCAGCGCCGACGTTGGGCAAACGGTGGATTGCTGATTATGCCTAAACTCATAGGTCGTTTCCGTGAACACAAGCGCATGCGTGAACCGGTGTCTTATATCGAGTTCATGTTACGAACTAACTATATGACATCAATTGCTTGGGCAAGCTTCGGTCTCGTATTCCTACTGGCGTACCCTTATGATAGTCGCCTGCTAAGTCCGCTGATCGTATTGGCTGCCCTCCCCTATTTCTTGGCGATGGCGAGTGACTTGCGTCATTGCGGATACAGGCGTATGGACGTTTTACGTATTTATGGCTTCAACTTGATTTTACTACCGGTGAATTTGGCAGGTGTACTCAAATCAATTCAGCAGGCTTTGACTGGTAAAAAGATTGCGTTTGCTCGTACGCCCAAAGTAAAAAACCGAACGCTTGCACCGATGATTTATGTTTTGGCGCCGGCTGCTATTATCGCTTTTTCAGCTTTGACTTGTTGGCGAGATATCAGTGCTGAAAATTGGCCTAACGCAATCTTTGCCGCTTTTAATGCAATAGTTGCAACCTGGGCTTTTGTATCATATATCGGTGTTCGTAATGCATTGGTGGATGTATGGCACGGTATGACGGATTGGATGTATGTCGATGTTAAAAAACCGCATGTAATGCAAAATACAATTAATCCAACGCTTGATTGGCGCGCTGTGCTATACCACGGTGATGATGTAAAACGTTTACCGCTCGGATTAGCTAGTTACGATAAAGACGTTAAGGAATCCGCAGCATGACCTCGAAGACTGTACGTACGACAGTAAAAACGCGTCGCTTATCGCCATGGCGTGTATTGTTAGCGATCGCAGTTATTACGCTCATCGCTGCAATTAGTATGTTATGGTGGCGTGAATGGCGGGTTGATCCAGCGATTTTATCAAATAAGCCGTGGTTCGCTCCGTATGTCGATGTTACTGCATCGCCTCAGTTCTCGTTTGATCAAATAGGTGCTGGAACACACAAGGATGTCGTGTTGTCATTTATCGTATCTTCACCTGATGATAGCTGTCAGCCATCATGGGGGGGAACTTATACGATGAAGCAGGCGTCCGATGATTTAGACTTGGATCGCCGTATCGCACGATTAAAGCAGCAAGGTGGTGATATTGCTGTGTCATTTGGCGGGCTTAAGAATCATGAACTTGCGACAAAATGTAAAGATGATTCCAAACTACTCGGTGCGTATCGTGACGTGGTGAACCGCTACGACTTGACCACGATGGACCTAGACCTGGAAAAAGATAATTTGACTGATTCAGTTGTGAATGCACGCCGTGCGCAAGCTATCGCAAAACTACAAAATGAACGTCGCATAGCGGGTAAGCCACTTGCCGTATGGCTGACTCTGCCCGTTACGTCTCAGGGCTTGAATGAGGATGGCATCAATGCCATGACTGCACTACTCGAGGCCAATGTCGATATTTCTGGAATCAATATTATGGCGATGAATTACAACGAATCAGAAATCAGTGGCAAATCAATGTCTGATGTTGCTATTAGTGCGCTCGAAAATACTAAACGACAGGTTGGTGTAATCTATGATCGAATTGGAACGCATCTCAGTAGTCCATCGCTCTGGCGCAAAATTGGTGTCACGCCAATGATCGGTCAGACTGACGTAAAATCTGAAGTATTCTCATTAGATGATGCAAAAAAGGTTAATAAATTTACTCGTGATCGCGGAGTTGGCCGTGTCTCGATGTGGTCGGCGAATCGTGACAAACAGTGTGGTAGCAACTACATTGATATATCAAAGGTGTCCGATTCATGTAGCGGCATAAAACAGGATAAATACGCATTTATGACGTTGTTGGGTGATGAGTTTGTCGGTAATATCGCTGGTAGCGCCGTGAACAAAACAGTCTCTGAGGCGAAGCCTACGGCAAAGGATCTAAAAGATGATCCAAAAACTAGCCCTTATTCTATTTGGTCTGAAAAAGGCTCATATTTAAAGGGGACTAAAGTAGTCTGGCATCGAAATGTCTATCAAGCAAAGTGGTGGACAAAGGGCGACATGCCAGACAATCCCGTACTTCAGTCATGGGAGACGCCATGGGAATTGATAGGCCCCGTCTTGCCCGGTGAAAAACTGATTTCACAACCAAAGCTCCCCGCAGGTACATACCCAGAGTGGTCTGGTGATAGTGCTTATGAGGCTGGACAACATGTATTGTACGAAGGAATCCCATATCAAGCGAAATGGTGGAATCGTGGCGAGAGTCCAGCGGCCTTTGCCTCTGATACCGATGGTTCACCCTGGATACCATTGACCCAGGCCGAAATTAACAAAATTATCAATAGCTGATAAGGATAGACGAGCCACCCTGCAATTGGACGCACTAGTCTTTCAGCATAAAGACCGTATCGATCTTGCCGTCACAGTCAAACGAGAACGAGATAACTTGATTGTTAGAGGCTTTGCCAACTAGGGCGATTGCCGGAAAGTACTGTTTGTAATCACCGTTCTGATAGCCTGACAAGGTGGCCGCCGAAAGCGCAAAGTTATAATCCCAAGACGTATTGTCGGTCGAGATAAAGCTCGATATGTCATCAACTGCTTGGGTTGGTGTTTGTGGTCCATATGCCTCTGTTGCAGCGAGGATGACGTTTACAGTCGATGCCATGTAGCCTGCTAATGCAGACGTGTTGCCCGAGGTTATTGATGCTTTGATACTGTCGATAGTTGCCGTTTTTGGCGCGACATCCGTGCAAGGTTCTGTACTATCTGCTGCGGCTTTTGCATCAGCTAGCTTCTTTTTTAGATCAGCAATAGTTGCCTTCTGGCTTGATATGTCAGATGCTTGTTCTTTTTGGAAGCTGGTAGCAACACTATCGCGCCACCAATATACGGCACCCCCGACTCCTGCCGCGACAAGGAGAGTTATGAGTGTATAAATCACAACCTTCATTTTAGATTTTTTGCTGTTCTGTTTTTGGTTCGCTTCTTGGTTTACTGTTGGAGTTGTTTGTTCGTCCATGATTGCCCCTTTATTTCCGCACATTTAGGTGCCTATAGATTACCGTGTATTAATCACCTATATTGTACAGCACTCCACTGGATGACACTAATGCTTATATTGGATATTTTCCGAAAAGATTAAGATTGCTTAAAATTTTCAGTACAATAATCAATGTCCTGTTGGTTTCAGGCTGGCACATTGCTGATTAATGCAACAGAAAAGTGTCAATATATGCTTGTGGTTATGGCTCTGGTTAATGTATAATCATTTGATAATGGATTCAAAGAATGCGGGGCGGAGTGGCATTTCCTGGAATAGTGCGGTTGCACTGGTTCTTTTGTCACTGATAGCTGGGCTTACCTTGTATCATTTCTCGTTTAATCGCAATGACTTTAATTATAATGAGCTACTCAGCAAGCTGAGTGCGGGGTCTGAATTTACGAAATATTTTGGGGACGGTCTGCAGTCGCTGACTAATCTCGATACGGATAGCGATGGAACTCCTGATGTCAAAGACGATGACATCGACAATGACAACATAGTAAACGCCAAAGATGATGACATGGATGGCGATGGTACTCCCAACTCGGCCGATCCATCTACCGCCTTGATAGAGATGCTAAAATTGGCCGGATTGACTGAGCCAGCGCAGGGTGCCAAAGGCGAAAAGGGTGAAAAAGGCAAAGATGGTAAAGATGGCAAGAATCTAATATCAAACAATGACGGTTCGGACAACTCGGCAACCATAGGATTTACTGATGATGACGGGACGGAAGATACGTCTTTGACAGGTCCCGAACTAGATGTACAGCTCATTATCTCTGAAAATTCTGGTTTAGTAGCGCTGAGCAACAAACTAAGCCTTCGAGTCGACTGTAATTCCGGCCAGGTCTTAAAGTGGAACGGATTATCGTGGGATTGCTCGAGTGACAACTTGGGTATAACCTACTCCGCTGGTAGCGGAATCAGTATATCGGGTGGCGTAATCTCTTCGGTTCTAGGCACCTCGATCAGTACTAGCGAGATTGCATCAAGGGCCGTCGACGGGACCAAGTTATTCCTAGGAGATGAATCATCAGGCAGTCTGACCTACTATAACGGTACTCGTTGGGTGTCTCTGTCGAAAGGTAGCGCAAATCAAATACTATCTATGAATAGCGGCGGGAGTGGCCTAGAGTGGGCTGATCCGGCTTCAGCTGATGCGCCTGTATATGGCGAGAATAATAGCATCGTTGATGGAGGCACGATATCTACATCGGGTGGAGACGTACCTGGGTCTACCTTTACATTACCTTCGGCCGGCGTATGGAAAGTTCAGTACATTGTATATTATGCGCTTGATGCGTTACTTCAATTCGGCCTCGCTATTTATGATAGCTCTAACACCCTAGTTCCAAATACCGGTAGCGGATCCGACGGATACATAGCCAATCAGCCGTTCGGCATGTTAACTAATACGGTATTTATTACTACTACCGAATCTACAGATTACAAACTAAGGGGTAAATCTGACAGTGCTGCAACTGCAACTATATTTAACAACTATAGCTTCGGTGGTTCACGTACGGGTAATTCTAAAGTTCTCTGGGAAAAAGTCGAATAGTATAGGCGGCGGTGTTTCCGTTCCTCTGGTAATTTAAAACGAAACGGATTATATGCTAGTGGGTCTACGATGGTTAATTTCTTTATTTATTTATAAATACCTAAATGATACAATTAAAACGCTTAGATAAGCTTAAACAGAAAGAAGAGACTATGGCAACAAAAATCAGTACAAAAAACAAGAAACTATTTATATTTCAGCTACTTGCTGTCGGAGGATCAGCTGCATTTTTTGGCGTGATGCTCACTATTGGGCTCGGACTGGGTAAATACTGGCTAGACTTAGAACCTTTAGTGTTCGCGCAGTGGTTTAAAGATTACTACTCATTACTACTGCCTTGGGCTATGTTGGTGCTATCACCTGCTTTGATAGGGGTCATCGGTGCATTAGTAATGAGAAAAAGTCACCGTGTCGAATACAAGTGGTGGAAGATTGCTTTAATCAGCTTGTCTGTTGCGTTTTTGATTACCCTCGTCTATCACCTACCGGCTAACGTTCGTATTTGGTCACTGGAACAGTCCTCAACTGAAGTAGCTACAGAGTTGAACAGTTGGTTAATCATGCATGTTCTCAGAGTAGTAGCTAGCCTTGTGGCTGCATACGCTACCTTTAGGGCTATATTCGAAATGGCTATACGTACTAAAAAATAGAGATTATTTAGATCTCGAAATCAAAAAAGCGCCAATTCTGGCGTTTTTTTGATTAAAACCGGTCTTTGGCTAGTTCAATACTTCAACATGCTACTGAGAGACACGGGTATTATTCAAGTGTTAGAGCTGGCCGAGTGGGCTTATACAAAAAAGACCCTGACGGGTCTTTTTTGCAATTCGAGTATTTCTCTCCTGGATGATGACCCTTTCGGGTCACCTTTGGTGTACTACTTGGCTGGGCTTGTAGGTCTAAAACTACCGCATCAGACTTGGAGTAAATCAATCTCTGTCTGAATATCCGTCATTCGATCATCAACTAATTTTCTAGCATCAAGAATCGCTTTATTATAAATCTCGGGTCCATAATTCTCTAATACAATATCAACTATATCTTGAGCAGCAATCAGGCCTACCGACTCTTCTTCGATTTCTTCGACTCTAGTGATAACTTCACTAATACACCTGTCTTGGACTTCTTTACTATTTGTAGTCCATTTCTTGATCATTCCCATACTTTTGATTATAGCAAAAAATCTAGCAGCGTGAACGCTTACTGGATAGTTGCTCAAGTTCGTACTTGCCATAATGCTGGCCGGGGGTTCGAATCACTATCGCAAGTTATGAAAAACGCCAGACCAAAAGGTCTGACGATTTTCATGGCTGGGGTGGAGGGATTCGAACCCCCGAATGCCAGTACCAAAAACTGGTGCCTTACCACTTGGCCACACCCCATTGTGTGATTTTACCCTGTTATTATACCATGTTTATCTATTCGTCGGAATTGGTCTTTTTGTCTTTTTCATGCAGGATGGTTGCAACAATTTTTTCGCTAGTGTCGCGTTTGAACCTATCCATGAACGAATCGATGACGCTGTAACGTATCCCTACCTCACCCTGGCCATCAGAGATGACTCGTTTGATACGGCGCCTGAGTGTTTCGCGATAAATTTGGCTGGTTGCATGTCGCCTGTATAGATCGTAGTCTATATATTGTCCGCAATTTTCTTCTTCGAGTTCTTCGCCTCGTTGGATTAGTTCCGCGACAAACTGAACACGCTGTTCAGTGTCGGGGTATTCGTCAAAGTAAGCGTTGATACATGTTTTGCCTGATTCAATCATCGCGACATATCTGTTGTTCAAAAACTTCATGAAATCGACGTCTTCGTCGAACCATGAGGGATCAGCGAGTGCCATCGCTTCGCTAAAAGAATTTGAGGCCTTGTAGAATTCACTCAGAGTGGTCTTTATGATTGCCAGCTGGTCAAGCTTGTCCTCGGGCGCTGCGAATTCTAGCTCGTTTTCCCATTCTCGGATAGCGATAGCTGAAATAGAGGTATTCATCTCGGAAGAGATGACAATTCGGTTGAATTGCCTGTTGATAAAATCGTCGGAAAAACCTTCTCGAAACTCGTGCTCTGACATATTAAGATTATTTATATCACAATACTAACAAAAAATCAATCTATTGTGTTGTGTTTAGATTCTTCGAACTCATCCGTGATCGCCAACATCGTTTCGGTCACGATCATTAATCTGTCGGCATCGCCTACCTTTAGGTTGTTTTGCCTAGGACTATTGACTGCATTTTGCGCCTGGAAATGCTTTACCGCGAATGACTGAATGTAATCAGGGTGATCCACAACGAGGTCGCGTATCGCGTCATGCTCAACTCCTCGCTGGCTTTGCACGAATTCATCGGTGATTTTTCTGGGTGATGTTATGCCAAAATCGACAAATCTTGCTGGCACATCCTCGTTAATCTGTTCCGACTCACTGAGCAAGAATGATCCAACGGTTGCAGGAAACTGCTGATCGATAGCTGCGCTCAGTAGTTCATCGGCTTGTTTGGGGGCTGGAGCTGTCAAAACCGAAAGCCAACGCGAGATAACTTGTATAGGTGTTTTGGATAATGACGGCTGTTCCGAGTTTTTCTTTTTTACCTCTTCGTGGATCCCAAACTTTGTCAAAATTGAGTACTTATCACTAGTGCTTCTGTATCGGCCTAGATCGTTGAGCGCATACACGCTAAGGTTTAGTCGGATTTCGGGTTTAGCTATTTCTTGCTCGATATGATACATGAATTGATTATCATCACTAAAAATGCTGGCAGAGCGTTTGCCGATATTGACGCTTGCATTGTCTGCGCGGCTTTTCTCTTCCTGATGCAGGGCGATATCGGCAAGTGCCACGATACGATCAAGGGGCGCAATATTAGGACACAGACCTCTGTAGTACTCAGGTGAACTCATGCGAGTATTATACAACGTTTATTTGTATGCGCAAGGGTAGCTATTTATTCGGTAACTTCGATACCATTCCAAAAGGCAACGTAATCCGAAAAGTCCTTGCCGACGCGTTCAGTTGAACCGTCCATAGGTGTGTGGTAATACCACGCGCCAAAGTCGTTCTTTTTGCCGTCAACTGTGACGTCATAGTAATTTGATAAACCTTTCCAATGGCAAGTTGTTGTGTGGTCGCTGTCGCTGTAATATTCTCGTTTGATGCTGTCTGGTGGGAAGTACCAGTTTCCTTCGATTCTGATGAGATCTTCTTTTGGGGCTTCTGCGATGACTGTGTTATTCCATATTGCTTTCATATATTTAGTATAGCATGTTAAATCGCACGCGTTGGTGCGAGCCGTACCCACTTGACAGTAGTAAGACTTGGGTGTATAATAGTAATTACACTGTAGTTTAACTGTGGGCTACACGACCCTTTCAAGGAGGTGAGCAACATGTCATTCAAATGTCGGTTACTTAACCAGCATGAGTGGAAGGTCACAAAAGACTTGTTCGTTGACGTCAAGACATGCATTTATTGCGGTCAGGTCAGCGTGAACAAGAAGCTTTTGCGCACCCAGACAGAGCTGTCCGAGCAACATGCGTGTAAACTCGATCATGAGCACAATCGCGTGTGTGAGGATCGGACGTTTTGGGCAATTTGCAGGGGCCTTCAGCCCTTGTTTCAGGAAATTGAGATCCGCAGACGGACTTTTCACATTCCCTGAGCACGTGTCCTGTCGGGTTTTTAGCAGCCGACCCTTCACACAACACCTATGCCATCCAGGCATAGGTGTTTTTTTGTCTATGTACGATGGATTAAAAATATGTTATAACATCTGAGGGTGTAGATAGCTCGGTGTGTCAACGACGACTAGCAACGAGGAGTGATGTAGATGCAAGGTGCATCGGATAGACAGGCTTACCGATTGACGTATGACGATGATACGGTCATTGCACCGTTGATGCGGAGTACGTACGAAGGGTATGTCCGCGAAGAGTGGTACGCACAGTCCAAGGTGTACGCGGAGTTTCGACACAGGATTCTTCCTGATCGTCGACTGCCCGATTTCGCCGAGACGATGCGAGCAACCGATGGGGTGTTCCCTATCGTTGTAATGCCCCTATGGGGCGCTTTTGGCTTCGACTAGTGGTTTTATCCAGCACGAGTAACGAGGAGGCACCCATCAAGGCCGCGTGGCATTCAATGCACGCGGCCATTTCATTTTTCTTCGTCTGTGATTATGACATCTGGCGCTAATGCAACATCATTGATGAATAGCTTTTTGAATTTATTATTTTTTATCGCATCCATCAGTTCTTCTTTTTCGCCAGTAACCATGCCGCTGAAACCGTGGATACCACTACTGTACCCTATCAATCGTGATGCTACACTCAGTATGTATGGCAATACAATACCTGCCTGCAAATATTCACGCTCTTGGTCACTTTGAATACACAGCATGTCTTCGGATAACGATTGTAAATGTGAGAGTTTTTCGTGTACGCGAGGATGGCTGTAAGCCATACAACGCCATGCGTATTGCGCAAATTGTTGCGCCTGGTCGGATTTTTCTAATTGCATTTGAAATAGCTCATCACTAAAGTCGTCTGATATTGAGGGTAGGAATCTGGTTTCGTTAGAGAACGTGTTTGCAATCAGGTAGCCTGATGATGCAAATAAAAGATTTTCACCCATTTGCTGGTTCCATTCACGACATAAATCCAGTGCGGCTCGGTGTGTTTTACGCGATTTTTCTGAATAATCAGACGGCATCATACCACTAACACGAATGCGACCGATGAAGTGTCGTCTGTCTTGTTCTGCAATGTCATGTAGCCATATGTCGGCTTTTTGGTGAGAGTGTTCCGAGGTAATATCGCCCATTGGAAACTGCTGAGTTGCCTGGGTAATGGGGATTTTTTCTGGATATTCCATGTGTAGTAAAGGTAACACTGGGGATGGGCACAGTCAACAGATGCAATAAATAAAATCGCCCATATTATTGTGGGCGAAATAGATAAGTTCGGGTAAAGACCCGCCTCACCGACGCTATGCATCGATGGGGCGGGTCGTGTGGATAATTGAGGTCGTATGACTGCTGTAGGTTCGAAGCCTCTAGCTGTCTTGCGGACCATCGGGGTTGTCGCGTTGATTACGACGGCGAATGCGGCGATTGCGTCTATGGCGCACGACCTTGAATGGCTCGACGAACAAAAAGTTCGTAAACTTGGCCAGTTCAAAGGCGATGCGACGAATCGACAGACCCATAACTTCGGGATCCGACAACGCATGCTCACGAATCAGCAGATCAGACCAGACAACACCATGTTCTTCCAACTTGGCTTTCGTGCCTGGTTCGCAGGCGCTGAAAATTCGGTTGGAATGGATAGTGCCACCCCTCTGATTGACTGCCGCCTCTTCCAGGTAAGTGATGAGACCGTCAGCGATTGCACCTCGAACGAATTCGCCGAGATCTTCGATCAACCACGGACAGGCCCTGTACGGATAGTCAAGCTCTTTGTTTACGTACCACTTTGCAGTGGCCGAAAGCTTCCATTTTTCCGTACGTCCATCTTCGCCTGGGCGCATGACTTCGATCACGATATCGTCTGTACGATTTCGGATGTGTACCTTTTCCGAGGTATACATGAACGCTGGACGAACGACAAGGCCGGGACTGAAGACTCGGACGAGTCCAGTCTTTTTGTCTTCGACCATGCCTCGCGGACGTGTCATGACCATTCGTTCATAGTCACGTACCCAGTGCAAGGAACCTTTGCCGAAAGCGCCGAGTACGACGGTCAAGAGAACGTTGACAACACCCATGAAGGGATTGCCGTTCGCCAGTGGAACTGACGAAAAGAGTTCATTAAACCACTGCATGAGCCACCTCCCTTCAATGTACGATCTCTGACGACTCCACACGTGTCAGATTTGGGGGTAGTATACCATACAATAGATTTGCATTCAACTCAACAAAGCACTACAACTATAGGTTTTTATCTGCCCTAGCTTTCTAGGAATTTTTTCGCAATATCAGGTTCCATGGGAACATTCATTGACTGTGCTACGTCGATGGCGCGCGAAATACTTTTTTTCTTTCGACCGATAGTCCTGCGACCGAGTTTTCTATGAAAATCATTATTGAATTGGACTAATGTGTTAAATTCATTGTTAATTGTGGCAATTGATGACGGCCGTGTACCACTTTCATTATCGGGCATTGGCCATTGCACCTCGCTACGATAATGATAATCGAACTGCGAAAGTACCCCGAGTATCTCTAGCATGAGTGCTGGTGAGTATGATGCAAACTCCACGTCCGCATCGTTGACTAGCTGGATGCACTCGTTGCCTGAATGCCAGCGATATTTATTTGATACCCCCGTTGATTTATCGAGTCGCGTTAGTTCATAACTGACGATAGCTGCGGGTGCATTGCCCGGTTTGCTTCTGCCCTTCTCGTAAACGGCATTTGTGGCTTCTAGTGAGCATTCTGTATTATTATCAAAGTCAGTCCAGCGAGCATAGCGCGGATTTGCTTCACCGCCGATAGCAACATCAATGATATTGCCGCATTGTATGAGTAGCTTACCAAATGCACTTTTATGATTGTAGCCTCTGTACCTATCGGGGTCATTGAGAGGAAAATCTTCACGCATCATTATTATTTTTCTGGATAATCGATGTTATCGATTGTTTCACCGTTGATAACAAATATTTCTGAATCTGTTTTTGGGTCAAAGTGTGATGCGCCTTTTTGAGGACGCTGGATGCCTGTCAATGAATCGAGAGGTTCGTATAATCGTGAATGTACGGATAGTGTGTATGCAAGCCCCATGCCGGCTCTAGATAGGCTTTTTTGTTCAGGAGTGTTCATTTTGAATCCACGAATGGCAATTGCGTTGAGGCGTCGAAATATACGGGCGACATTGCCGTGCTGTTCCATGCTTCGCCATGCCTGATCGCCGAAAAGTAGTGCACGATTGACACTCGATGAGGTTGGATCTAGATGGATAGCCGCCATCTCTTTCTTTTTCATACCAGGATGCTCTGCGAGGTGGTCTGTGTAGTCGATGAATGTCTCGGACATTTCCTCGAGGGTATCAGTAAAATCTGGATGGTTGAGTGGCAAGATGCCGGTATGCGCAGCCAGGGCATGAGCAAGTTTGAATGAATAACTTGCGGCTATACGTACTCCCGGTGACTCAATGGTGTCTTTTTCCCATTTTTTTGTGAGTGCAACTGCGGATTCATAGGTTTTTATGGAAGTATCGGCTGGTTTTTTATTTTTCCAAGTACCATGGGCGTTATCGATAAATTGCGTGAGTGCACTTGATACCTTGAAGGTATCCTTTGTTTTTTCGTAAGACGCGAGCCAGATTGAAGCTGAATTAAAAGATGGCGTAGCTCGAATATCACTCGCCGGAAAATGACCACCTACTACGAGGTGTGGCAATTGGCGATCTGGGAGTTCTGGTTGTTTGCTCATGTTATATTATGTTGGATTGATAATATCATGACGCTTGAGGGGATAAAATACAAGCTTAACTGTGATTATAAATAAAAATAGTAATTAGTTCTTTGCTATTTTTCGTAGAGCTACGACATACATACTTTCACTCCAGCCTAGTGGAGTGTTTTCGTTGTATTCGTCGCTGTTAGATAAATACAGTTCTGGAATACTACCGTCACGCGTAATGGTCTTTGTTGCTTTATCTAGGTATTCTTGGGCTTTCTCGTCATCGCCTATTTGTTTGTAGGCAATGGCTAGCCACGACAAACCAAAGCACCACTCGGCTTCTTCGCTGTACCCATCGTCGTTTTTATTATAGTAACGATCGAATTTGTAACGCATAACACCGCGTTCTTTTTCTAGATGATACACCAAGTTTTCGATAATCATGTGTGCCATCTCGGGCTCTACGACATTATAAGGATAAATCAGTGATAATAGCGCCAAATCGGTGAATTTTGATTCGGATTCACGTGGTAAGAGATTGTGTAGAGCTTCGATTCCGCGATCTATAGCATCAAGGTCGATATCCATTGTTCCAACTTCGTGCCATTTTTGTAACCCAGCTACAACTGCACCGATCGAACTAGCGTGGACTTCTTCCTCTTCTTCCCACATACCATTATCGGAATCATGCCAATATTCTACGTTACAGATATAGTGAATGAGCGTTTGGACAGTTCGACGATCCGTCTCATTTCTCAGCATGCTGTGGCCGTTTTGTTCGAACTCGGCTAGCTTGAATAGAACGGCGCCAATGGCATCATGTTGTTTATTGCCCCACGATTCCCAGAATTCTTCGAGCGTTTCGGGATTGTATCGAGCATGGATAAATTGCCAGGTTTCGAATGGTTTGCTTTCAACCGCCCAATTGATTTTATCGATATGTTTATCGAATATGTCTAGGAGGGCATGATAGTCTTTTTCGACAACTTCCCAATCACCTTCATATTCAAATGCTAGGGCCTCGTATACGTTATCTCGTATCCAAGCTTTGTCGTATCCGGTCGCTACTTCGTTGTGTGATGCGAGGAATAAACCCTTTGGAGTGAGTAGTTGGCGTAGGTTTTTTAGGTGGCGTTCTACGCGTTGGTCTAGGGTCGGCTCGGTCATTTCTTGCCTCCATCGTGGCTATGGCTATAATCATCGTGGATGCCTCGGTCGTGCAAAAATCCGTTTAGGCGATCGATGATTTTTTCGCTACCCTTTCCATTATGTAGCTCGGCACGGATAATCGCAGTTTCGGCTTCCTTTTTCAATAATTCAGCTGCAATCTCGATGTGCTCTTTGACCTCGGGGTCATCAGTGTGAGCTGCACGCATCTCGAGCGCGTCATACCCAGCTTGCGCTTCTGCGATGGGTCTTGTGCATGTTGCGCATACGTCGTATTCACCGAGCGTTAGGATATGTCCGCCGTAGTCGTATGATTTCGCTATGGGAAGTTCATCAAGCGTATCTTTAATAATCACCAGAGCTTGCTCTGCTGCGTGCGCAACATTCGAGTCGTCCGACTGCTTGCGTATCATGCGTATATTATAGCATTAGCGGAATAAAATATAACCTAGTGTGTCGCGACTAGCGAATTTTGATCTGAGCAATGTTTTTGAGAATGTGATTCTTGAGTAGATGACAGGCACCTTCGGGTGTCATGTTGCTGAACGTCATCGAGGGCTCTTGGTCGTTATATTCTGTAAATGTAGTAACGAGTAGCTTTTCGTACATTGGAGTCATTGTTTCCAGTGTAAATTTTGAATCAAGTGACATCATTACTTCGTAGTGGTCTAGGGTGCTCTGTCGTACGATCGAAGCAAATATCTCCTGCGGATTCGTTGTCTCTTTGTCAGCCATCAGTGTGTCGGCGAGAAATGTTAATTTGCTCGTCCAGGTATCGATCGCTTCATCGAGTTCTTTTTTCGAGATTGTCTTTAGCTTGAGATGGCCATACATCGTATTTTGGAGTTTTCTGAGGGACGCATCATGATGATTGATAGCTACCTGAAGGGTGTTAGGCTGCTTTAGGTGACTATCGTGGGTAGAAATATTATTGAGTATTTCATTAACATCATTGTTCGATAATCCATCAGGGGTGCTTGTAGGGTTTAGCTGATAGTTGGAGGTTGCTTTTTTGAATGCATCTTGAGTAATTTCGCGTTGCGGTGAGTAGTACAAGATGTTATGGATAGCATGTTTGATCGTTTCGTTGTATACCGTGGTTAGCGGATCAGGTGTGCCGGCTTTATCATCCCATTCCCTATATACATCAGTGAGTGACCAAAGCGCCGCATCGCTTGTTGCCTCGTACATATCTGCACCACAACTCTGATAGAATTTTTGTTCAATAATTTCATCACGAATTTTCATAAATTCTACCCAGTCGGCCGCATCTTCATCTCTGTGAGTACCATTCAACATGTATTCTGCAAATTCGGCGTACATATCGGTAATTGCTGCTAGTGTGACGGCAACACCCTCGGCGTAGTCCGTAATGTCTGCGTCGTTAATTGCGCTCTTGAGGCTATCTAGCTCACAAAACAAATCATCCCATGTTTTGTCGAATTCTTGTATAAGTTCGTTGTACTTCTGGAGTCGTTCAGACAGGTTCGTATCAGCCCAATCCATCTCATAGTGATTGATGACATTTCTGATGTAATCCTTTGACGGCTCGCTCATTATTAACTATTGTAACATAATACTGTATATATTGCAAGTCTTGGTGCAACGCCTCTACTTTCCATAGGGGTCAAATTATTGCAAATCTATGACATGTGTGGTGAAATAAGTGTAATGGCAGTAGCGTTGCTACCGTCCAAGGTCTTCGAAAGATGGAGAGAGTTATGATCGAGAAATGGGCGTGGCTGTTTGCTTATCTGGTGGCCGTAGTCACTATTATTACGATCGTTAAGGTGGCGGATGATGAGTTTTTGTGGCCTCTGTTGATCCCGTTTTTTATCGGTGCGGCAGTGCTTCTTGTTGGTGTATCGTCCCCTGTTGCTGGTGTCGCAGTAGTTATTTCGTTCGTGTTGGCTACATTCTTTCAGTCACACGCAGAGCGATCCAGGCGTCGAACTTTTCGATTGAACCATCTGCGTAACACCGGCTCAATGCCTTGACTCTTTCGTCCGACAAGACCGATCCGGGTGCCGTATCCGCATAGCGGGTGTGGCACCCGGATAAGTCAATGATTTTTTGTAATTAACGGGTATGGACTATTATTTACGTCGTCTAAAGAGGTACGCCGCTCCAATTGCTATTCCGGTGCCAAGTGCATTTGCGGCAACTTGTCCTAGGAAATGGCGTACTGATTCGATTCTTTGTAGCTCTAGAATCTCTTTTGATTTGTTGAGCAGGTATTGTTCGTGCTTTGCCTTGTCATTAATGTTTTGTGGCAGGTATTCGCATAGCACGTCGTATACGCTGGCAACTGAGTCTTCATAACAGCCCTTAGCCCACATCATAGGGCTTTGGGATCCGTCATTTGTATGCCAGCCGAAGTGGATACCGTCGCTTGCGCCTTCCATGACATCATCGTAGTCTTGAGCATCATTTTTGTTAACACTTTTCTCATCCCACAGTGCGAGTGCGTATATTCTCGCGATAGTCTTGTAATCGTCGTATTCTGCTAGTTCTAGGTCGAGGTCATTATTGTCATAAGATAGATTTACAGCCGATAGCATACGATCATAACGGATATTTTCGTCCTTGACGAATTCGTCTGCAAAGTAAGTAATGAATTTTTCTTTGTCATTTTTACCGATGTAATCATGGGCAAATTCCATGAGTTCGTAAAAGCGTTGATTAATGTCACTTGCAAGCCATTGATAGATTTCTACCGCATCAACTTGGGAGTCGCCTCCTCCGCCTTGAGCCATGTCTTCAAACTGTAACAGCATTGCTTCGCGGGCATCTTTGAGATTCTTTTCTTTTGCATGGAGGGGTCCGAGGTCGGCATTTTCGAGCTCGCTGAAAAGCATCTCGGTGTTGCTGAAATTATCCTCACCACTCTCGTTATAGCCATGGATGGGTTCTGACATAGTATCACTATAATCTAACTACCCCTGTTCGGCAAGAATGAATATTAATCAATGAGGTGCGCGGTGCGCTTTTTTCTGAATAGTTGACGTCCAATTAGCTTATGGATTTCGACGAGAATAATAGGTACAAAGAATGCAATTGCACCGGTGATAAGTATGTCTGGGAGGGCGACTGGCGCGATGTGTAGAATTCCTCCGAGCGGTCCAGAAAGGACGAGGATTTGTAGGGTCATTGCAATGCCTAGGCCGACGTAGAAGGGTCCGTTCCAAATCCGTAGACGCGTGAATAGCGATTGATGATCGCTTCGTGCGTTGAACGCGTTTGACCACTGCATGACGACAAGAGCGCTAAAGGCGATTGTGCGAGCGTATTCTTCGCCGTGTGTATCGATAAAGTGTGCAAATAGCGCGAGGACGGTGGCTGCCATGCTGAGCGCAACGAGCACCATTCGCGTAATGATGAACTTATTGAGAATTGGTGCATTGGGGCGTTTAGGCTTTAGTTTCATGACATGTTTTTCACCCGGTTCCAGACCTAGCGGGATAACCATAGCTGTGTCGGTAACGAGGTTCACCCAGAGGATTTGCACGGGTAGAATCGGTAGAGGCAGTCCTACGACTAACGAACCCATCATCGTTAGCGCTTCGCCTGAACTTGTCGATAGCAAGTAGTACAGCATGCGACGAATATTATTAATGATGATGCGACCCTCACGCATGGCATCGATAATTGATTTGAAGTTATCGTCTAGTAGTATGATGTCGCCTGCGTCTTTTGCGATATGGCTACCGCTTCCCATTGCTAGCCCAACATGTGCATCGGTCAGCGCCGGGACATCGTTGACTCCATCACCTGTCATGGCGGTGATATTGTGACGATTTAATAGTTCGAGAATTCGGTATTTATGTTCGGGTATCACTCGGGCAAAGACGCGAACATCACGGATTGCTTGGTCTAATTCATCATCGCTCATAACATTCATATGGCGAGCGTCGAACACTTGTTCTCGCGATTCGGCCATGCCGAGTTCACGAGCAATGTGATAGGCGGTTTCGACGTGATCTCCCGTCACCATTCGAACAGTGACGCCAGCGCTCAGTGCGGCGCTAATGGCGCGTTTCGCCTCGGGGCGTAATACATCTGAAACAGCAATGAAACCTATAAACTCAAACTTTTGTCCTTTTGGCAGATCACCAAATTTCTTTATTCGTTTGCCGATTGTTGTTGTTGCGAGTGCTATGACACGATAACCTTCTGCCGTCATTTCGTGCAGCATGTGCTGAGCTTTTTCATGTTCACCAGATGTTAAATCACTACGTTGAAGGACGTGCTCGGGAGCGCCTTTGATGTCGAGTGTTAGCGTGGCTCCGTGATCCCATATATTGCCACTCATGCTGGCTGCTTGGTCAAACGGAAGCGTGCCAATGACTTTGTGCTTGAGGGCCGTCATCTTTTTTTTGGATATGTAGTCCTGCAGGGCTGTATCTAGTGGGTCATGTGTTTTTGCTCCGCTATTATTCACTGATTTCTGAATATATTCATCGATTGGATGGCGGCTAAACGGTGGTTGCCAAACCCTACCTACCGTTAGCTTGTTTTGTGTTAGTGTTCCGGTTTTGTCAGTTGCAATGGTAGTGATTGCGCCAATAGTTTCGATAGCGCGCATAGATCGAACGAGTGCTTTGCGGGCGGCCATACGCCTAATACCGAGTACTAAAACGATCGAGATAGCAATCGGCAAGCTCTCGGGTACGGCACTGACGGATAGCGCTATGACAAAGCGGATTGCTTCGGTTATTTCCATGTTTCGTAGCAGCGCCAGGCCGAAAGCGACGACTGCCATTGCACTGACGACGCCAATAATTTGTGTGACGAGTTTGTCGATTTTTTGTTGAACGGGGCTTGCGCCTGATGGACGTGTCGCTAGAGCTGCGAGTTGCCCGAATTGAGTCCTGTTGCCGGTGCTTGTTACGATTGCATGCGCTGTTCCAGCGATGATAAATGCACCTTGGAACAGAAGGTTCGTGCATTCATATGTTTGTTTTTCTCCGCGGAGTGCATCGATTTGCTTGTTGATGGGCTGTGATTCACCAGTGAGCATTGATTCGTCAGAGCGTACATTGTCGCTTACCATAAGGCGTGCATCAGCTGGAATTTTTTCACCCTCTGACAATATAATGACGTCCCCCGGCACCAATAGCTGAGCTTCGATCTTTGTCGGTGAGCCGTCACGGAGAACGTCTACACTCTGTGACTGATGCTTCGATAGCGAGCGCATAATTCGCTCGGTTGAGAATCGCTGAACATAATATATGGTGGCACTAATAGCCATAATGACAATGATAATGACTGAATCAAGAATTTCGTGCTGGAGTAGGCTGATAGCTGCAGCAACAAAAAGGACCAGCATGAATACATTGGCGAATGGTTCAATGATTTTACGCCACAACGGCTCACCTTTGACTGTAATCGCATTGCGACCATGAATACGTAAACGTTCTTTGGCTTCGACGCCGGATAGACCATTCTCACTCGAATCTAAATCCTTGAGCGTCGCAGTGACGGACTTATCATAATAAAGCATTAGTACTATTGTAACAGATATAAAACAACCCGCCTAGGCGGGTTGTTTCGTGTGGACATGCCTCTGACTATGAGATTCGAACGAGCCGCATTTGTTGACTCCCCATTCCGTTTAGGGTGATTGTATCGGAAGCCTTTCTGCCTATCAGGTGTTGGCCAAGTGGGCTCGCGACACTGATGCGTCCATGGCTAGGATCGGCCTCAATACTGTCAACCAGACGATAGATAAAGCGATGTCCGCGTCGATCCATGAGTTCGACAATCGAGCCCAGAGCTACTTGTAGTCTGCTGCGTTTTCGTGGTAGTGGTTGTGACATCTGCAGTAGCTTGCGTTTTTCATCGAGGTTTACTTCGATTGCATCTAGTCGCGCCAATCGTTCCATTCTTTCAAAGCGTCCGTCATGATTATTTATCTTGTCTAATTCATGCAGTCCGCGTATTAGTTTACGCCTTTCTTGATCGAGCTTATTGATATCCTTCTTGATATCTTTCTTGCCTCGTTTACTCAGATATACGGTTTTGGTGGTGATTTCTGCGGTTTCCATGATACCTCCTTTTTTTCTCGTTATTTGCGAACCAATGTTTAATCGATTCTGCCCCCACTATGACAAATGAACCTTAGAATAGAATGAGAAAGTATTACTTTTTTTTCGCAGGTAGGCTGACGGTAAAGATGGTTCTTTTGCCCGGTGTGCTACTAGCTGTTATGTTGCCACCATGCAAGTTGACTATCTCTTTTGCAAGAGCGAGTCCCAGCCCGGTACCTTGAGTGTTTCGAGATGCATCTACGCGATAAAAACGTTTAAATATGTGAGGTAGTTTGTCGGCTGGTATGTTTTTACCTTCATTGCTAATAACAAACAAAATGTTTTTGCCTTTTTTCATGAGCGTTGCATTTATCTTTGTCCGCTCTGTGCTGTATTTGAGTGCATTATCAACAAGGATAGTGATCAATTCATCGATACTCGCCTGGTTTCCCTGGATATACAGAGGACTTTGTGGCAGATCGATATGTATGCGATTGGCGTTTTTGTCATATTTTTGGATGATTTCTGCTGTAGTTTTATGCATATCAATACGCTTGATATCTAAATTGACGTAGTCCAAGCGTGATAGGTGGAGGAGCGTTTGCGACATCGACGCAAGCTTGTCCACCTCCTCCAAGTTACTTTCCAATATTTCGCGCATTTCGGACATTGTGAGTTTCTTTGCCCTAAGTGCGACCTCCAACTCCGCTTTCATTGCTGCTAGCGGAGTACGCATTTCATGACTTGCATCACTCGTAAAGCGTGACTGTGCCTCGTGCGCACGTTCTATGCTCGCCATCGAACGTCGAGCTAATATATGGCATAGTGCACCACCGCCACTCAAGATAATCAAATTAACGTAGAGGAGCGTTAAAAAGATACTTCGCTCAGCTGATGAGTATTGGTCTTGTTCGAAGCTTGTAAAGAAATTAGGTTTTGGAATGACGACGCTACCTAGCCCGCGCTGTTCGAGCTTGACCTGAAGATCAGATAGTCTATCGCGAATTTCAGCTGTTGTGACATTGTAGATCGTGAGGCTAAATAGCAAACTAATACTCATGAGGATGAGGATATACCAGCTCGTTAATCTAATGACAGCAGAACGGAACATAGTTAATTATTAGCAGACTTTTCTGAGATTAAGCTTCAATTTTGTAACCAAAGCCACGAACGGTTTTGATAAGTTTTGTATCAAAGGGATCGTCAACCTTGGCGCGCAGGTATTTGACGTATACTTCAACGGTGTTGAGTAGTACGTCCGCGTCATAGTCCCACACGTGAGAGATGATGACTTCTTTACTGGATGGTCGATTTTGGTTGCGAAGTAGAAATTCTAGCAATGCGAATTCTTTGCTAGTCAGAGAGATCGCCTTGCCAGCGCGCGTGACGGCAAATGTTACCGTGTCTAGCTCTAGATCACCCGCTACCAAAGTTGTTCCAGTTTGTTCAGGCGGACGACGCAAAAGCGCACGTACGCGTGCGAGGAGTTCGGCTAGCGCGAATGGTTTGACTAGATAGTCGTCGGCACCGCTATCGAGTCCTTTTGTTTTGTCGGCAATCGTACCTAGTGCTGTGAGTATGAGGACTGGCGTATGAATCTTTGCTTCACGCATGGCTTTGATAATTCCGATGCCATCGTAGTCTCCGGGGATCATCCGGTCAATAATCGCTAGATCGTAGGGCTCTGTTGTCGCCATGGCGAATCCTTCATCTCCATCATATGCAACGTCAACTGCATAACTTTCCTGTTCTAGGGCGCGTTTGATTGCTATTGCAATCTTGTGTTCGTCTTCGACTACGAGTACTCTCATAATTCTATTATACCTCCCTTTCTGATATGAACCTTAGGATTAGCTAAAATGAGCAGATGGATATTTACTACTCCATGATTGCATAGATTGTAGGACCGGCATTAGGTCGTGGCCCTTCTGAGTCAACTGATATGCGCAACGATTCTTGCCGTCGAGCATTTTTTTCTCGATTATGCCCTCGGACTCTAGCTGCTCTAGTCGTGCACAAAGCGTTCGTGGGTTGATACCCCCAACGAGTTCCTGTAATTGACAGAATCTGACTGTTTTTTCATTCAAAAAGTAGCGCAACAATAAGGGAGTCCATTTATTACCGAGTATCCCTGTTGCGCTGTCAACGCACCCAATTGCCTCAGACGCAGTTTTCATGACTATACTATACATCAGATGGGGCAATCTAGCAATTAGAGGACGAGCCGACTGTCGTCTATAACGCGTTGAGTCTGATGGTGGCTATGTGCTTGCAACGAATCGTTTAGTTCCACGCCGCCCCGTAGATATCGAGAGTATCGCCAGGGTGTCGATGTTGTCACTGCACCAAGGATATCGATAATTTCATGAGGTTCGGCGGTCGAGACAGGCTCTACGAAACGAGCGAAGTAGCTTTCCTCTGGCATATCACTAAGGAATAACCATAGCGTTGCTTTGTATACTTCGCCAATTGCTTTGCTCATGGTTTGAAAGTATTCATTAGATAACGTGTCACATCCGTCAATGATAGGCGTGCCAGGAATGATATGTCCGTTTTTTAGGGATTGTTTTCGGAGATTCAAGCCGTTGTCACGCTGTTCATATATGACAGCTGCTTCGAACATCTTTGAACATAAGTGAGCTCCGATTCTATGATCGCGACCAACATGCGGGTCAATTACCTCAAGGTCGCTGTAGAGTGCGGTCAAGACGACATGAGCGCGGTACGGGAGTACAGTTTGACGCTCCGATAAATAGCAAAGTCGGCGTCTGTCGTCGTCGATATCCATGTTTGCATATAGTTTTTGTTGTTGAACATGATCAATATTGTCGTTGAGATTGATGATTGCAAGCTGGTGGTCGGGTGGATAACATTTGTTTTTCTCTAGTTTTTGTCGGATATCCTGGATCCGTGCCTTCGGAAAGGTGTGTCCGGGGACAAAGAGTGATCTCAGCTGCGTCATAAATGCCGGTATGTCAACGATCTGGTCGTATTTATTCTTGTCGAGGAGAGGTTTATTTAAGGGAGTGAATTCTCGTTTGAGTTGATCGTTGTCATCCAGAAAATCCCTCTGTGCGTCTTCTGTCCAAAAACGCCTTTCAGGAATCATGAGGCGGGATATTTCACCCGGTATATTTTCGAATGAACCGATGACTTCCGTCATAGCCCTACTCCGTTACTTTAATTTCTTGACGATATTATTACATAAAAAATAAAAATAGTAAATGGTAACAACGACAAAACGGGCGGTCAAAGTTGGATATATCCAGCCCTGACCGCCCGCCTTCTCTTTTGTTTTTAATTGATACCGATTAACGTCCAGCTGCCGCCGCGGTTGTCGCTGCGCAGATGAAACGTCTGTAAGCCATCGCTGAGCGCAAATATCTGAGCGATCTTGCTACCTCGACGGATAGTCGTTCTCAGGCCGCTATCGATAAAATCAATTGCTCTGCCTTCGAACTCCATGCGGCGTGGGATGGCGCAAAGATTGCGTCCAAAACCCATGCGTAAAATGGTTACCGGTGTATTAAAAGTATTTGTCATGTCCTATTCCCCCTTCGGATTTTTTAAATAACGTGCGGATTTTGTAGGGAACTATATTGGCTGACAGATGTACCGCTGAATCTGCTTTTGCCTTTATAGCGTATGTCCGTTGATAGGGACGCCTGATAAAACTATCGGTGTGTATACCAACGAAATTGTTAAAAGTCTGTGGGTGAAAAGACGGTGATGTACTCCCGCCAGTACTCACATGACCACGTATTATTATGCGCTTATGCTATCGCCAACGCAATCCAATTTGTCGTTTTTACAACCTATTTTGAGTCGGTGTCTTTATTTAGATCAGGCTCAGTTGCGATGTTGGGTTCGGATTTGTTCTCTGTGTCTAGGAATGTGATTTTTGCTTCGTCCTTTGTGTCGGCACTTTTTTTTGCAATCAGTTCTCGCTCGGCTGGAGTTATAACAAAATCACGAAATGGATTTTTCACTTTTTTCGATTTCTTTTTGGATTTGCTATTCGTCGTTGCCTTACCGACCAAGTCGAGTGCGTATAGGTTTTCGCGCATACCTGCCTCTACAGTCGGAACAGCGATAGATACTGCGAGCCGTAGATTTTCTTGATCAAGTGGCCAAAAACTTATGCCTTGGAAAAAGCCCGTTATCCTTTTTGGTTCAGCGTCATGGAGAACAATGACGGTATCTATGATCGTCCCTCTTTGAACCGTAGACGTGATATCAAATGGCTGTCCAACAATATCTTGAAGTTTGTCGTCGAGATATAAGACGAGTTGATCGCGCATATGTTCGGACATGCTATTGTGCTTGTCATCGTCGGCGATCATCGGTATTTTCGAGAAGTCTATCTTTCTCAAGTTGTGCAATTTTTCATCAAGTGTGCGACCTTCGTCGAGAGACTTGTCGATCGTATTTAGTAAATCAGGTATGTATCGTTTTAGATGATTGATGTCCAGTATTGCAATGTCGCTAATTGCGTCGACATCAACACTGCCATCGATTGGGATGTACAAAAGATCCTGCTGTAAAAATACACCATAATCATCGGTTGGATCTCCGTACTCATTGAGCACAGGCCTGACCTGTTCTGGTTCGGTGGTTGCGATATGTACGATGTCGATGTATTTACCAGTAGAGCTGTCCGCCTCGAGCGCTCTAAAGCCCATGGCTTTTACGTATGCGAATTTTGTATCGTCAAGCTCTGATTCTTCATCTTCGTCAAACTCATCCCGGTCATCACCGGCCTCTTCGTCATCTTTATCGTTTAGTTGGTTTAGAAATGTTGCGAGGTCCATGACTTCAAAGGCGTTCTGTCGGAGGATTGCAGAATTATCAAAGTGGATTTTTTCAACGAATTTTTCTGGCTGCCCACCTATGTCAAGATTTGATAAGTCTGCTCGTTTTCTCGTAATGACACCTTTAATAATGATGAGCTGCTGGGCTAATCTGCCAAATTCCTGATTTAGAGCTTGTACTTTGCTTTCAACTGCTTCACCCCGTTCGGTGTAATCGGTGATTGCGTTTAGTTCTGCCTCGTATTCGCTTGCCCGTAAGTAGGCCTGACTAAAGTTACCACGCGGACCCATCATCATTTCAAGTTCGTCTTGTTGAGGATTTTCGTCCGGCGTATTTGCACCCAGGTTGTCCTGATGCTCTGCCATAAGCGAATTATACCATATTGCGTTTGGTAGCGTAAAGAACCTATGGTACTCTACCACTGATGACATTGCCATTGGAATTCACTATCCGTAATCGCCTACAAGGTGTACTAGCACGTACGGGTGAGATAAAAACACCGCATGGAACAATTGCGACACCTGCATTTATTCCCGTTGGAACTCGTGCTGCAATGAAGGCGCTGACAACGGATCAACTAAAAGATACGGGCGCACAAGCTATGTTGGTGAATGCGTATCATTTATATTTAAGGCCCGGATATGACGTTATTGATGGTGCTGGTGGTATAAACACATTCATGAATTGGAAGGGACCCACGTTTAGCGATAGTGGCGGCTTTCAGGTTATGTCGCTTGGTGTTGGATTTAAAAAAGTGATTGATATGGATGGTACATCGGCCGAAAAACCGCTAGGAAAGAAAGAAAAACTTGCATGGATTGATGACGATGGTGTTCGTTTTAAATCACATATTGATGGAAGCATGCATAAATTTACGCCAGAACTATCAATGCAAATACAGCATGGTATCGGTGCGGATATTACGTTTGCTTTTGACGAGCTGACGACGCTTTATCATGACTATTATTATCAAGTTGAATCTTTGGATAAGCGTACGCATCCATGGGCGCAGCGTAGTTTGGCTGAGCATAAGCGTCTGAATAGCGAACGTTCGCATCGACCACCTCAGGCGTTGTTTGGTGTTGTACAGGGCGCCGATCACGAAGATTTACGACGCAAGAGTGCAAAGTTTTTGGGTGAAATGGATTTCGATGGATATGGTCTGGGTGGTGCATTACGCAAGGACGCCATTGGTAACATTGTTCGCTGGATGGTCGAGGAGTTGCCCGAGAAAAAGCCTCGACATATGCTGGGTATTAGTGAACCGAATGATATATTTGCGTGTATTGAAAATGGTGCCGATACATTTGATTGCGTATCCCCTGCCCGCGTGGCGCGTAATGGCGCACTGTATACGCGATATGGTCGCGTGAATATTACACGCGCTCAGTACACTCGGGATTACACATCGTTTGATGCTGAGTGCGATTGTTATACGTGCCAAAATTATTCCTCCGCATATCTCCATCATCTATTTAATGCAGACGAGATGCTGGGCAAGACCTTGGCGACGATTCATAACGAACGATTTATCGTACGGCTTGTTGATGATATCCGTTCAAGTATTGATGACAATACTTTCTTTGAGTTTAAAGAACAATTCTTGACGGATTATTACTCTAAAAAATAGAGAGCCCGCGACGTATCGCGGAGCTCACTATGGTGCTCAACGCGTGTCGCGGGCGGATTTGATTGTGTGATGACGGAATCAGACGACGGTGTACACAGTCGTTCCTCGAATACGGTACTCCTTGATGCCGTACGAGTCCTTCCAGTGGACCTCCCAGTCCGCAGGTAGAGAGTCGAGCTGTATCAATGGGGACCTTGCGCATTCGATGACGAGGTGCCGGCGTAAGGCGTTCGTAATGGAATGTATACTGAATTGTTCGAAATCGACCGCGTGATCAAGCGTAACGATCAATCTACTGCCAGACCCGTAGCGTCTAGCACCGCTGATCGCACATTGGTTGATTTCTTTTGCAATCATCGCCAGGCTTGCTGTCGCATCTTGTTCGGAGCATATGTGTCCTACCGTATGTGTCATGTTGGGATTCGACATTGATTCCACTTCCCTTCCGGAAAATCAGACAATGTGTCAATTGTATAACTATAATAATGTTTATCAAGCATAAAAAGTTTGTTATCATGGGACTATGAACATACTTTTGGTTGCACATATAGCTCTCATGGGTTCATCAATGATATTGATGTCAACGGCAACTTTGATGGCGCTTGGTGGAGTGAGGCGCTCGCTACCTATAGCAACGATGGGTATGATATCGACGAGCGTAGGCTCTATTGCTGGTGCATTTTTGTTGATTCAATCACCGATATTGTCCCAATGTGTACTGCTGAGTACGTATCTATTGGCCACCTTGTCGCTTTATGCATTTGGTTTTGGATTTGGCTCTGTCGAAAAGGCGCGTTTGCTAAAAAACACAAGCTAGTCATTACTCAAGTATTCGGTTATACTAACAGTAATGAAGCTAAAGATTGAAATCGAGACAAAGACATTTGTGCGTTTTTGGCTGGTTGTTGTTGCGTTTGTCGCTCTTTACGCTATTATCTCGAGCGCTCTGCAGGCACTGATTATTATTGGTGTCGCTTTCTTTTTGGCGCTTGTACTAAACGGACCGGTTGGAAGATTGGCGAGTGTTATGCCTGGCAAAAGTCGCGCAGCCGGTACGTCAATCGCGTATGTGCTAGTCTTGGTATTTTTAGGTGCATTTATGTTTTTGATCGTCCCCCCCGTCATTGATCAATCGGTTCGTGTTGCCGAATCGATACCGGCCTTTGTAGACCAGGCGCAAACCCAGTGGCACGGCCTTTCGAATCTGGCAACACATTATGGTGTATCGGACCAGCTAGATCAGGCATTTACGTCTGTCAAGGATAGCGCTGGCAGCTGGGCTAGTGATTGGGCATCGAGCGTAGGCTCCAATGTAATTGCGAGTGTCGGGTCATTGCTTGGCTTTGTCGTCGCTGCATTTTTAGTTATAGTCTTGACGTTCTTTATGTTAATTGAGGCACCGCGTTGGCAGGAGATCTTGTGGGGCGCATATAATGACGAGGACAAGATGAAGCATCATCGAGATTTGGTGACCAAGATGCACAATGTTGTTACGGGATTTGTGACCGGTCAATTTGCGGTGGCTGGGCTGGCTGCATTCTTTGCCGGCTTGACTGTGTTTGTCCTCAGTTTAATCTTTGCCGTACCTGCTAACTTATCACTACCCGCTGCAGCAATTGTATTCATACTGACACTTATTCCGATGTTCGGTGCGACGATTGCAGGCGTGCTAATCAGCCTATTGTTAGCATTCAATGATGTTGGTGCTGCGATTGTCTTTGTTGTGTATTTCGTTATCTACCAACAGGTTGAAAATAATTTTATCTCGCCTGCCATTCAGTCAAAAACAGTAGAGCTTTCGGCGCTCGCTATCCTAGCCTCCGTAACGATCGGTATATATTTATTTGGTATCGCAGGTGGTATTATTTCGATCCCAATTGCGGGAAGTATCAAGGTACTTTTGGAAGATTACGCAGAGCATGCAAAAAAGCATCGCAAAGAAGGCATGCATCCATTACATAAATTGATCAAAAAAGTTCAAGAAGACTCATAGTTCGATAACTACTGACTAGCTTGCCTGGGATCGTTCCCAGATTGTTCCATGATTGGTATCGCGTACAACGATACCCTGCTGTGCTAATTGGTCACGAAGTTCATCGGACTTTGTCCAGTCTTTGGAGTCACGTGCAGTCTCACGCTCGTGGATCAGAGTCTTTTGTGCGTCACTGATATCGTCTCTGTGTAGGGTTATACCGAGTAGGTCGCGAATCTCATCTAGTAGATGATGCAATCCGGATAAGTTATCGGCGTCCAAGAGCTTATCAATTTGAGCGACAGCGTCTGGTGTATCAAGATTACTCTGGAGGCATTCTAGTAGTCCAGTTGGTTGGTTTCCATCCCCTGCTCCTTGCCAGCGAAGATCCCCTATAGCGCGCCAATTATTCAGTCGATTTTGCGCAGCCTCGAGTATATCCCATGTAAAGTTACCCTCGGTACCGTAATGTTTACTCAGTACGAGTAATTTGAATGCTTGTAAGTCGTAGCCTTTATCCTGAATATCTTGCAACGTATAAATATTCCCTAGGCTTTTACTCATCTTCGTTCCATCAACCTTGATGTGGTTTGCATGCATCCATATGTTGCTAAATGGCTTGCCGGTGATAGCTTCGGTTTGAGCAATTTCGTTTGTATGGTGCACTGGAATATGGTCGATACCCCCAGTGTGAATGTCGATCTGGTCGCCTAATAGCTCGCGTGCTAGTACGCTACATTCCAAGTGCCATCCGGGAAAGCCTTTCTTTTCAGGTGTGATAGGGCTCTCCCATTCCATATCTCGTTTTTCGTTGGGATTACTAAATTTCCAGACTGCAAAGTCGGTAGGATTTTTTTTGCCGGTGTCGGTAACGCGAATGCCAAATTGTAATCCGTCAATATCGAGCCGTGCTAGTTTGCCGTAATCATTAAGCTTGCTGGTATCAAAGTAGATGCCATCGTCAATGACATAGACATATTGCTTGTCGTTCAGCTGGTTGACGAATGATTTTTGTTGTTCGATGTAGTCGGTTGCTCGAGGCATATGATCGGGACGAACGAGATCGAGTTGGTTATAGGCTTCGTCATCGGCGATAGCAATATATTTATCTGCGACTTGCCACGCGGTCATTCCTTCCTGTAGGGCACGTTCTTGCATCTTGTCTTCACCGGCATCTTCATCGCTGGTTAGGTGGCCGACGTCAGTAATGTTTTGGACACGGTTGACCTCGTAACCACTCGCACGAAGAACGCGCACGAGCACATCCCAATATATGTAGCTAACCCAGTTGCCAATGTGTGGTTGACTATACACGGTTAACCCACAGGTATATAAATTGATTTTGTTGCCATCAAGTGGTCGTAACTCGTCATCGCTTCGTGTCAGCGTATTATGAAGTTTGATTGTCATATTCTTTGAGCGCCTTGTCTGTTGCTTGGATTAATTCCTGCACTATTTTATCGTAGCTTTCGTATGCTCGGAATCCGGCCGCATAATTGTGTCCACCGCCACCGAAATAACCAGCGATTGTTTCGGATACGGGTATATTGCTGCGAAGTTTTCCGGTGATCTTGCCGTCGGGATATGTTTTGAGCGCGATACCCACATCAACACCCTCTACTAGTCGCATTTCGTCCAATACGAGTACGCTAGGGTTGTATTGATCGCTGTATTTTTGGATATCTTCCCATGGAATGTGAACGAGGGCTAATTTGCCATCGAGTAGATATTCAATTCGGCCGATTAGTTCGCCTTTATATGCGAGGATTTCTGGAGATTTCTTCATGAATTCGCGTCGACGCTCTTCGACGACCGAACTATGTGCGCCGAGTTCATGTAGTTTGCCAACTACATGAAAAGTATCATGATTAACGTTTTGCGTTGTGAGCCCCAGGCTATCGCTTAGGATTGCTACCAGCATGTTTTCAGCTGCCTGTTGGCTGATTTGCCAGTGATTAGCGCTTGCGAGGTTGTAGATCACCTGACTTGTTGCGACGGCTTGTTCGGAAAGCATTGTGTGTTCAAACGATAAATTAGACTCAGTTGTGTGATGATCGATAACTAGTACGGGATGTGATTCCAGGAAGTGTCGTACCCCGCGTGATTCCAATACCTTACTCAGCAATACGTCTGCAGCGGTATCAACGATAATGGCTAGATCTGCGTTGGTATCAAAGTCAGAGACTATCCTATCCCAGCCTTTGATATAGCGAAGATATTTAGGGACGTCGACGGGACAGTATAGAATAACATCCTTGCCTAGATCGCTTAGGATCTCTTCAAGTGCGACGCTACTACCGACGCTATCGCCATCGGGATTTTCGGCCTGTATAACAATAATTTTTTGTGCATCGTTAATGAGTTTAGTTGCTGTTTCGTACATAATCTACTATACATTTTAACAGAGTATTGATGTAAGCATACAATTGACAAATAATTTAAAATGTAATATAAATCTACTATGAATAATTTTGAGTTTTCTAGGGACCCTAAAACTATCGTATTAGCTGATGAGCGAGCTGTGCCTATGTCGTGTCGAATGACTCACGCCAAGGCTGGCTTACTATTAAATTTACTTGATCGACGCATGAATTGGTGCGACGATAGATTGAATGATGTTGATGATACGGGCAACTTCGTTATGACAAATGTTGATCGCAGTACAAATTCCGAGCTGTCCATTGTTTCTAACGGTGAGACACTAGAACATATTGGTATGACATATACTCCTGGGAATGCGTCAATCGGTTTGTCCGAACCTGAAGAACATCGTCAACTTTTTGACTCGCATTCATAATCGCACACTGTTTGATGAGTGATTATAGTTCTTTGCGTCCTTCGAGTGCGTGACCGAGTGTGATTTGATCGGCATACTCCAAATCGACACCAACAGGAATACCACGAGCTAAACGACTCATTTTTATATCAACCTTTGCTTCTTTGATGTGACGCTGAAGGAATAGTGCCGTTGACTCACCCTCAACACTTGCATTTGTTGCAATGATTAATTCCTGGACGCCATCATTTTGGATACGGTCGATCAATTCTGCGATGTGGAGCTGTTCGGGTCCAACGCCGTCGATTGGACTGATAGCGCCACCCAGTACGTGATAGGTGCCTTGATACTGCCCTGTACGCTCGATAGCGATGATGTCTAAGGGCTCTTCTACGACTGCAATGGTGGTCTTGTCGCGTGATGTATCGCTATAGAGTGGTGATATATCCATTGATGAATCAATAAGTGCAAATGTCACCGGACATGACTTAACACCGGTATGTAGGCGCTCTAAACTTCCCGCTAATTTGTTTGCAATCGTTGGTTTTGCACGTAGTAAATAATATGCATAGCGCTCTGCTGTGCGCGCACCAACACCTGGCAATTGGCCAAGTTCATCAATGACATCATTCAATGCCCTGGGTAGCAGATGGTTCATGATTATAATCCGAGATTGCCGAGGCCGCCCATGAGCGGTTTCATTTTTTCTGCTGCGATTTCTTGAGCTTTTGTCATGCCATCACGAATTGCAACTTCGATGTTACTTTCGAGTTCTTCGATATCGTCCAGATCAACATGTGCTGGGTTGATTGTTACTTTTTCAACCTTCAGCTCGCCATTAATCGTAATTTCAACAGCTGGATCGTCGTCGTCACCACCGGCGACTACGACAACCTTTTGTTTTTTTAATTCCTTTTGCGCTTTGCGTAATTCATTTAGCATTTTCATTTGGTCAAAAGCCATAGTGTATCTCCCTTTACAGTTGCGTTAATTATACCTTATTTTTTATAGATGTAGAAACGGTCGCTCTCTTCGCTGGTAGCGGTCGTTATGATTTTGGTCGGCGTGAGGTCTATTTGTTTATGGGCATCATGCGTTGCGGCGAACTCGCCACTAGATGGTGTAACACTGAGTATGAGTGGCGGAGTATCGTCGTAACTCACGAGTGCTAGATAGAATGGTCGTTCTTTGTTTGTAACAACGAGCTTGCTAATGTTCTTGCTGTCTATATGTTCGTTGTACAAACTGACGTCATGACTAAAGCTAGTTGCGGTGACAGGATCGTAGCGATACCCATCGAAATAACGTCCCAGTCCAGATATTACGAGTCCAAAAACCAGGATAGCGAGAGGGATGATTCCGATAAATCGGGCGTAAGGGTTGCGCGGAAACATGTCGTACCAAAAACGCAATATATAGCTCAGCCCACTCGCGAGTAGGAGCAGTAATGGCACAAATCCTACACTGGCGAATTCTGGGTTGACGACGAGTACGGGTAGCAATAATAGAATCCAAGCAACAAGTGTATAGCTACGTGCTGTGTAGCGAATGGTAAATTGTTGCCACGCGCCTAGTAGGATTAATGCGATTGAACCGAGCCCGAGTACCGGTGTCATTAGCGTGCCGCTTTGTGGCCAGATAAAATTAAGATATTGTTGCGACAGTATCTGTAAGTTTGCCCAGAGGTCGGGTGGCCACGTAGCCGGCATACCTAGTAGATCCAGGAGGAGCGATGGCCTGTTGAGCGATAAGTACATAAGTGGAGTAACGACTGATAAGCTGATGAAAAGTAAAAGTAAGAGATGTGGGATTGGCATTCGTTTCAATACATATCGTACGTGTGGATGCAGTAGTCCGGCACTACAAATTGCAAACGCCAAGTAAATACCCAGGGGCGTATAGAGGCTTAGCGGTAAGATAACAAAGAACAGTAATTTCCAGAATCGTTTGTTATGCGGTGATGATGTGATCATTGTCGCGGCGAGTAGTAGCCAAATTGGCCACAGGAGATATGTGATGGCGCCGGAGCCAGCCTGTGCCACGAATAGAAATTGTCCTGTAGTAATCATAATAATAGTTGCGAGTATAGCGATATTGGGCTTGAACCATCGACGTAGTAAAAAGACCGCACCAATGCCTGCGAATAACGCTGCCACAAGAGCTGGTAATTTGAAGGCAAATTCAGTCGGACCCAAAAGCTCCATGCTTAGGCGTTGCATTGTAAAGAAAGGCATATTTGGGATTGCGAGCGTATCGATGTTTTGTAGGTCCATTGATGCCGTGTCAACGAATTGTGCGCGTTCCGCCTCGCTCAGTCCACCGGGTACAAATAATCCAGCGACAACAAGGAGGGCTATAAAAATTAAAACGACAAATGAATAACCAATTTGGTAGCGAAAACGATACGTCAGAAATTTGCTAAAAAGTAATCCCGCCATGTGTTCTTAGTATAGCACGAGCCCTATTAATCTCGTCTTTTGTCGAGTGACATAAAGCGTAGACGTTCTGGGTGGAAGTATAGCTCTACCTTACCTACGGGACCGTTACGGTGCTTTGCTATATGGAGTTCGGTAATATTTTTTAGTTCAGGATCGTCGGGGTTGTAGTAGCCCGGTCGATAAATAAACGTAACAATGTCGGCGTCTTGTTCAATAGAACCCGATTCGCGCAGGTCGGCCAGCATCGGGATCTGTGGGTTGCGAGACTCGACACTTCGCGATAACTGACTCAGTGCGATGACGGGTACATTAAGCTCGCGAGCTAATAACTTGAGTCCACGACTGATTTCACTCACTTCTTGGACTCGGTTACCATCGCTTCGCGTTACATTTGCCTGCATTAACTGCAGGTAATCAACAATCACCAGGCCAAGGGGTGCGCTGTGTGCCGCACGTCTCGCCTTGGTTCGCATTTCTAATACGGTTGCTCCAGGCGTATCGTCGATAAATAACGGAGCTTCGGCCATTTCGCCTGATGCCTCTGATAATTTTGCAAAATCTTCATCACTCAGGTTTCCTGTTCGGATTTTCCAGGCGTCAACACCGCTGACATCAGACAGCATACGATCTATTAACTGCTCTTTACTCATCTCTAGGCTAAAGAATAGGACGGATTGCTTGTTGAGCGTCGCAACGTTGTAGGCGAGGTTTGTAACAAGCGTTGTTTTACCCATCGCAGGTCGCGCAGCCAGGATGATCAAGTCACTTCTTTGGAGCCCGGCGGTCATATTATCTAGATCTCGATAACCTGTTTTCATGCCTCGTAGTTGACCCTTATTTTTGTGAAGCTCTTCCAGGCGGTCGAAGTTTTCTAACATGATTGTTTCGAGACTCGTTAGGTCTTGTTTGACGTTTTGGTCACTAACAGCAAATAAGTCAGCTTCAGCCTTTTCCAGCAGTTCAGCAATACTCCTATCTTCGTTATACCCAAGTTCGGATATGTCTCCGCTGGCTTTGATGAGGCGTCGTCGAATGGCCTTTTGTGAGACTATTTCTGCATATGACCTCGCATGTGCGGCGGTGGGGACATAATTCGTGAGTTCGGTTAGATATGCAGAGCCACCGATTTCATCTAGTTGCTTCTTCTTCTTCAGTTCGTCCGTGAGCGTGAGTAGGTCGACAGGTTTACGGTGTTCGAATAATCGAAGCATAGCCTCATAGATCGTTAAATGACGCTTGTCGTAGAAGTCTCGTGAGAGTATTTCTTCGGTAACGTCTGCGAGGACATCTTCATCGATGAGGATGGCACCCAGTAGGCTCATCTCGGCATCGGTGTTTTGGGGTGGAATTTTTGCGTCAATAGATTTTTGAGCACTCATTTACTGTCTCCTCCTTCATCTAACGAAACTTCGACTCCCCCACCCATCATTTCGGCGACACGTGCTAGTTTTTCGTCTGACGGTAACTTGGTGGTTTGATGTGTGATAATTTCTACGTTTGGCTGACCCATCTTGGACAGTGCATCAGTGAGCACTAGGCGATATCTTGGCTCATCTAGCTTTGTTTTGTTGAATTTACGACCAGCATACAACGTTAATACACCATCCGCATAATCGTATCCGCACTTGGCCAGTACGCTGTAGAGCACTACTTGTTCCTTTTTGGTGTGATCGAGCAACTTTTGCCAGTCGAACGGTTGATTGCTAATAGTTTTTTTCAGTTGTGGTACGGGGGTTTCTTCTGTTTTTGTGTCACTTTTAATTTCCGCTTTGTCGATGACGATGACGGGCGCCTCGATAACAGTAGGATAAGGCTTGGTGGCAACTGCTGCCTTGGTGACGACAGGTGCTTTTGGTTTTGCGGATGCTATTAATGCAATGAGTAGTTTTATTTGAGGGTGCGATGAGCGCGCCACATCTAGAAGTGAATCGAGTAGATCGATCATTTGAGGGTGTTCAGCGAGTTGATCGCGAACAGCTTCTACTAGCTGGTCGGTAAGTGTACCCGGTTGGATGCCTTCGTTTTCCAGGGTATTTAACGTGCCGATAATCGTACTGACGTCGCCATTTCCGACGGCGCCAAGTAGTGTGTCAACAGCATCGGCAGGTGCAAAGCCTAACGTCGATTCAACCAGTTCGCGCGTGATGCCTTCTTTGCCGTCTGCATAGCCTGACATTTGGTCGAGCAAGCTGATTGCATTTCGAAAACTACCATCGCCACGAGCAGCAATGATGTCCAATGCTTCGTCTGACGCCTTGATATCTTCGCCCTTAGCGATTTTTTTCAACTGTGTCGCCAAATCAACGCGACTAATTGCATGAAAGGCAAAATGTTGAGTGCGGCTGATAATGGTTGCTGGCACTTTATGGAGGTCTGTTGTAGCTAGAATGAACACAACATGCGCCGGTGGTTCTTCGAGGGTTTTTAGTAAAGCGTTAAATGCGGGCTTTGACAGCATGTGAACCTCGTCAATAATATAAATCTTGCGAATAGCAGCAATTGGCGTTAGATTGACTCGGTCGCGTAGCTCGCGTACATCCTCGACGCCGTTGTTGCTCGCTGCATCAATTTCAATAATATCTAGGTGAGGTTCGTCATTACTGTATGGTAATTGATTGATTTCATGCGCCAATACTCGGGCGATCGATGTCTTGCCGACACCCTTTGGGCCAGTGAGCAAATAGGCATGCGAGATCTTGCCTTGCTTTAAACTGCGACGCAAAATATCCGTCGCATGATTTTGGCTGACGATTTCGTCGAGCGAACGCGGACGGTATTTACGATACAGCGCCGTATGAGCGCTAGTATTCTCCCCTTTTTTCACCATACTCCTATTGTACGATGTTTTGGCGCTGTAGAGCGTTGTATTTTAAGGGTGTGGATTGAGGGTGGAAAGATAACAAAAAGCCCCCATCGCGGGGGGCTTGGTGAATTCTCTAAGCCTAAAGGGGAGCTTCGACTGCTGCCCATGTAGCATCTGGATTGTCGACCGGCACGATAATAGTGACTTGATCGCCTTCTTTGACATGAAAAAATGTCACACTTGCTAGGAGGATACGATATTCTCTACCGCCAGCTTCGACATAATAAGCACCATCGTGCTGTACGAGCGTACCAACAATTTGTTTTCGTTCGATTGGACCAATTTGCTTATAAATGAAGCTACCGTCGTCGGCAATAGTTAATTTCAGTACGTCACCTTCGAGCAACTTTGATTTACTGGCATAATTAGCAGGTACCGGATAATTTTTGCCGTCCGGACCAACCATGACTTGGCCGTCGAATACTCCTTCGATAACTTTACCCGTAACGTCTTCTTGGCTAGACCTTGGAGTCAAGACAGTACCATCGTCGCCGATGATGCTAATCAAAAGTTCTTTGGCTGCTGCCAAATTAGTTTCTGCTTCTTGTATCAGTGATGTAAGTCTTTTTACTTGTTTTTCTGGTAAATCAGACATGTTCTCGCATTCCTTGTCTGTTTTTGATGATATTCCTGTCTATATATAACAGCTACACTCTGCCGTGTCAATCAAAAACGAAGTTGTCCACAAATTTAACAGTAAAAAATTGATATACGTTGTAAAAACGACGGCATAAACTTATTTTTTGCGCAAGACAAATCCATTTGACTGACGGCGGTAGAGTATTGCAAGATAGTCAAAAACATGGCTATGTAAACTCAAATTCATACGGCAGATTCCAAAAAGACTAGGTTGAACCTGGAGAGTTTCATCGGCTAGAATCGTGTACGATTAGTACGGTTGTTCGGGTGCGTAAAGTCGTGCATAGTAGAATCCCGTTTGGTCGTCATCGTCCTCGTCATCCCCGGCGGATTCGTAGATGGCACTACGTGTTGCAGCGTATTCGACACTGTCTTCGAAACTCTTGAGTTTTGTGCGCCCCGGAGCGATCTCGGCACCGTTATAGGGCGATACGTCAAAATCAACGATATTTATAGGCTGTATAATGTCGTGTGCAATTGCCGCTATACCGAATTTTGAGTTGAGTACATACGTCAATCCGTCAAAAAAGAATACCTTGTCGCCAATAAAGTCATTACGTACGATTTTACGATATTCAGTCATCTCACCGCGGTCATTTAGCTCGTATGTCATACCGTCCATGAACGTCATAATTCTGTAGTCCGGTGACATCATATTGTTGATAAAGTCTACATAGTAATCAATTTCTTGTACGCGTCGGCTATTTTCTCCTTCGGCTTCTTCTTCGATGACGGCAGAGCGATAGACGATGTCGTACTTTGCATCTATTGACCACATCTTTTCAGTGTTGGAGTTATTGCTTTCTGGATTTGTCATATTATTGCGCTTTCTGGTTAGTGCCAGCCGTCAGGCTCCCAGCCGTGCTTTTTATCGTTTAATGCCTTCATACCTCTCATTAAGATGTCTATTAGGCGTTGTTCTGGGGTCGGTTCGCCAGGTGCACGTTCTATATCTACATGTCCTAGTGGGATGTAGGGCTTTTCGTATGGGCGCAACCTAGGTTGGTATGTTCTGACGCGCCGCACTGGTTGTGTGCGGGGCTGTTCCGGTTTCGGAGGGGGAGGTGTGTTTTTTCGAAAGTGTTCAAACATCTGTACGTCTATCTTATATGACAATAGTACGCCTAAATGGGCGGAATGAAAACATGGAATATTGTATATGTTGATGTGCGAAAAACAAAAAGCACCTCGAAATGAGGTGCTTTTGCGTGACGTTTCGGATCGATTATTGCGGCGTTGTACTCGATTAAACGAGTTCGACAGTTGCGCCAGCTTCTTCTAGAAGTTTCTTTGCGTTTTCTGCTTCGTCTTTTGTAGCCTTTTCCTTAACAGCCATTGGTGCGCCGTCAACGATAGCTTTTGCTTCACCTAGTCCTAGACCAGTGATTTCTTTTACTGCCTTGATAACAGCAACTTTTTGCGCACCAGCGTCAGCTAGTTTTACAGTGAATTCGCTTTTTTCATCTTCGGCAGCAGCACCGGCGTCACCGCCAGCAGCTGGACCAGCAACAGCGACAGCTGCAGCAGCTGGCTCGATGCCGTATTCATCTTTTAGTACAGTTTTAAGTTCGTTGACTTCTAATACAGTCAACTTTGTTAGCTCTTCAGCTAGTTTCTTTACATCAGCCATGGTGTGTAGCTCCTTTATTATTCTTGGTTAATTATGCGGTTGCTTTAGCTTCAACACCGTCTAGTAATGCATGTAGATTGCCAGATAGTGCGTTTGTAACATCGTTTACTGGTGACAAGAGCATGGATACGACTTGACCAACGAGTTCGTTTTTGGACGGTAGTTTGGCGAGTGCCTTTACGGCATCTGCATCCATTACTTCACCTTCCATTCCAAATGCACCAACGAATTGCAACGCGGGATGCGTTTTTGCGAATTCATCGAGTACTTTTGCTGGGCTCACTTCGTCTTCAGCACTAACTGCGTACATTAATTGACCAGTTAATAGTGAAGTGTCGGTATCTTTGTAGGTCTTGTTTTCGCTCATTGCGACGCGTACGAGGCGGTTTTTGACCACCTTGATTACAACGCCAGCTTCCCTTGCCTGTCGGCGTAGGTCTTGCATATCTGCAACGGATAGTCCGTTGCATGTTGCAAAAACTGTCAACTTGGCAGTTGATAGCAGATTTGAAACTTCAGCAACCAATTCGTTCTTTTTCGATTTGGTAATCGCCATTGAATCTCCTTGGTTAAGTTTGTTCGATCCGAATTGTCAAAGTTCGCATCATCGCTTGGTACTTTGGGAAAACAAAAACGAGTCTTGGATTCTCGCAGTTACCAAAGACTCGTGGTGGAAAATAATCAAAGTTGATTGTTCACCTAGGTAGCTAATTAAGTCTTGCGACAGCTACTGTCTTCGGATGCTGTAAAAAGTATAACAAATGAGCGTGAAAAGTCAACATTACGACTATTATTGCGCTTCAGAATCTTTTTTTGCTAAATACTAATACTTTTTTAATTTTTGATGCTGCAAGGGTAACCCTGCATACACTGTGGTCAATTGTTGTACGATGTTAGTTATGAAGTCAAAGCACAAAAACAATACACCGTTTATTATTCCAGCTGCTATTCTTGTAGCGAGTTTAATCTTAGCATTCACATGGTACAACATCGAAGCGAATAAACAGGAGCAAGCAACAGTACGTGCTAAATTACAGCAACAAGAAAAGGCGAGTTCACAGGCGAAGGAAAATTTGAACAATAACCTCTTCCAATCATGTCTTGATAAAGCGACGGATGCATATCCATGGGCGAACCTCGAAAAAGATGTTCAACGTGATCCTACAAATTCGAAAGCGTATTCAGATTACTTTTATAAGAGTAAGGATGAAGCTGAGAAAAGTTGTAAGCTGAGATACGGCAGTTGATGTTTTATTAGTGGTATGGGCACTACAAAAGAATAGGCCGACTGGCCTATTCTTTTTAGTCATCATCCGATGATGGCAATAATGTTGAACTTGAAATTCATACTTATTCTCCCCAGCCCGTATATTTACATTATAGGAAAGCCCAGATTCTAAGATGCTCCAGAGAACGGTTCTCTTGAAATTCACTTCAATTATCTAAAACACAATGATTAATGTGGTAGATCAGTTTTTGTGAAATGGGCATTAAGCTATTTGCGCATAATAGGGATAGGATTCCAGGGTCTAACTCTTAATAGATAAGAAAATTCCAACCTAGATATATTTATAAGAATATTATCTCGTAACACCGTCGACAATACGATACCCCTGTCTACTAAGCATTATCGGTAACATGCTAATATGGTAATTATGAAAAGTAATATAGTAATAGCAACTTGTGCAGTAAATATTCTGATATCTGTGTGGTTATTATGGCCTACGTTCGATCCCGGATTGCATTTAACGGGATGGATGATTGTTCTCTGGTTAATTTCCTGGTTACCAGGTGCGTTATTGGGATCGATCGCAGCGATTAGCGGATTGATTTTAGTCCACAGGCGCTCCGTTACGGGCGGAGAAAGGTTGGTTGTGCTAACTCTTAGTCGGCTAACTATAATTCTCAATATTACAGTCGTTATACTAATATTTTATGCACTATTAACTAAATAGCTTTAAATCCAGTACATGGTCGTAAGACGGACCTTGAAATAGTTACATGTCCATCTTACTAGTTTTATAAATGGAGAGACCCCGCCATAGTGAGGTCCGGGACCATGCTATGGCGGGGTCATTATAAATCTACTTCCTACTACTGGTGGTAATACCGGCCTGTCGGCGGAGTGCCGATTAGGTCTTGGACCGTTACCATGCTGAAGCCGCGCGACTGCAAGTTGTCCAGTATAGGCCACACTGCCGCGGCTGTGCTCGAATGGATGTCGTGCATCAGCACGATCGCCCCACAATGCGCATTGCTTATGACGCTATTGATCGTTGATTGGGTATTGTGAGTTGCCCAGTCCCTGGTGTCAATCGACCACAGGATTTCGGGCATGCCCACAGCAGCGACGATTGCATTGTTGGTCTCACCGTATGGGGGTCGCATGATGAGCGGCGTGACACCCGTGACCGCGGCGATTGATGCCTGGGTTCGGTTAATATCATCTGCTGCAGCTTGGGCGCTCTTCAGTGTCAGCTGATCGTGTTGCCAGCTGTGGTTACCGAGTTGGTTGCCCGTAGCGACGACATGCTGCGCCGCACCCGAGTATGTTTGCATTCGGTTACCGACCATGAAAAAAGTCGCTCGTGCACCGTGTGCCGCAAGGGCGTCGACCACCTGATTAGTGTACGGCCCGGGGCCGTCGTCGAACGTCAATGCGATCGGGCAATTTTCGGTTGCGTTTGCGGTACCCCCGGTGAGAGTGGCTACCGTTGCCGCTATCGATACCATTAGTAGGCTAAACTTGTTGCTCATTTTGTACCTTCCGGAGTAGGAGTATGATTTATGTGCTACCTCGAATTTTATAAACTCAAGAGTAAAAATATTATATCATAAAAATTAGAAAAACTCAATGCTCTACTGAGTAATCTTGGGGCTAGGCCGCTGAACTATTGAGGACACCGTCAACGATTTGTTTCATCTCTGCAGGAGTAACATTCGCCTTATCGATGTAGTTGTTTGCGCCTAGTGCTATCGCTCTATTAATCAAAGGTATATCGTTTGAATTGGTAAGCATGATGATTTTTATGCCACCATGCTTTTTACGGTCGTACGTTTCTAAAAAGCCGAAACCGTCCATTACTGGCATATTTACATCGAGGAGGATGAGGTCGATAGAATTTTGATCGAGCAGTTCTAACCCCTCTTGTCCGTTGCTAGCGACGGTTATATTGTGTCCAGCGCTCCCTAGAACGGTGGAGTACATAGTTTGTAGGGCGTCATCATCATCAATAAGTAGTATGTTTGTCATGAGATTATTGTAACAGTACAAACCTTATTAACGAATAGTGTAAAAAAATTGAATGATGATTAATCGGTGAATCCATAGCTCGTATTTCAACAAATGAAAAAGCGACAAGCAGATAGGTGTTTATCCTATCTACTTGTCGCTTTGTGACCTCCTTGTGGTTGGTCGATTCAGCGAATCGGTAAACCGGTGATTGTGCGTCCGATTACCAATCTCTGGATTTCGCTGGTGCCTTCAAAGATCGTAAAGATCTTTGCATCGCGGTGCCAACGTTCGACGGGGTAATCACGTGTATAGCCGTTGCCGCCGAGGATTTGGATAGCCTCGTCGGTAACATACACTGCAGTCTCGCTGGCGTGCAACTTTGCCATCGAACCTTCCGCTGATTCGAATGTCTTGCCATTGCGTTGCATCCATGCGGCTCGCCACACCAATAGGCGTGATGAGTCGATTCGCATTTTCATGTCTGCGAGCTTGAAGGCGATAGCCTGAAAGTTACCAATCTTTTGACCGAATTGCTCACGTTGATTGGCGTATTCAAGTGCGTATTCGTATGCAGCGCGTGCGACACCGAGCGCCATTGCACCCACTATCGGGCGGGTGCGTTCGAAGGTTGCCATTGCGGCTTGCCCCGATGTACGCTTGCCCTCACGGGCACGAGCGATTCGTTCTTCAAACTTCTCCATTCCACCCAGAATCAGGTTGCCGGGAAGCCGTACATCGTCGAGCACCACTTCTGCGGTGTGCGATGCGCGGATACCGTGCTTTTTGAATTTCTGTCCCTGTGACAGTCCCGGGGTGTTTGGGGGAACGATGAATGTGGCTTGACCGCGAGAGCCCAAATCCGGGTGTACCGATGCTACCACGATGTGGACATCGGCGATACCTCCATTTGTGGCCCAAGTTTTGGTACCATTGAGCACCCATTCATCACTTGCCTGATCGTACCTTGCACGAGAACGCACTGCGCCAACATCTGAACCGGCATTTGGCTCGGATGAGCAGAATGCGCCCAGGCGTGGGTCATCGGCTGTGCCAAACATTGGGAATAGCCATTCGCCGAGTTGTTCATTCGTGCCATTCGCTGCAAGTGCTGCAGCGGCTAGGCCGGTTCCCATGATAGACAAACCGATGCCGGCATCACCCCAGAATAGCTCTTCGTACAGCGTCGGCATACCGAGACCGCTCTGTTCAAAGAACATTTGCGCGAATGTTTCGGGGCTGTATAAGCCGATCTTGGCCGCTTCCTTGATGATTGGCCATGGGGTTTCTTCACGTTCGTCCCACTCATGGGCTGCTGGGCGCACCACCTTGGTGGCGAACTCATGTACCCAATCGCGAATGGTAACAACTTCTTCGGGAAGTTCCAGAGAGAATGTCATGATTACTCCTGTCGTCTTGTCAATGTGCCTCAATAATTGAAGTTGGATATATTCTGACATATTTTTATGATATATGCAACTATATACACGCGTCACTCCCTGTACGACAGATGTCGGTAGTCTTGACTCAGGATTGAATTAATGCTATAATAGTGTTAATTCTATCAATTACAGCAATGTGATTGTTGAATCGCACCACCCCTGCCTCGATGGCAGGAAACTACAATCAGAAGGTTAAATAAATGAAGTCACTGCAGTTTGTCGGAAAAATGCTTCCCGCTGCCCTAGCGGCAGCGCTTGTCGCAGTAGCTCCACTGTCAGCACCGGGGTCAACTTCGGTTCCCAGTGCCAACTATGATGTTGCTCCGGCAACAAGTGTACTCACCCTGGAAGGGACACGTGTCCCCTTCGTGCAGAGCACTCCGGTGCAACAGGCGCTTCGCGGCAAAATGTGCAAGGGTGAGTTTACCTGCAAGGCAGTGAACTATCCTGCGTCACTTGCGTCGTCATCTACACCCAAGGGTGTGACTGCGCTTAGTGCTGAGCTACAGAAGGCGACAGAGCCTGTCGTCGTCTTTGGTTTTAGCCAGGGTGCAAGTGTTGCAACGCAGATGATTATCGCACGATCTCAAGGTAAAATGCCCGAAGCGGTAGTACCGGAGTCGTACGTGTTCATTGGCAATCCGCATCATGGTTTGAACGGGATGACGAAGATCAAAAATTTCGTAAACCCGTACCCGACCACGAATATTTCGGTTGAGTACGATTTGTTTTCGGATTTTCCGAACAATCCGTTCAACTTCCTGGCGATGGCCAATGCATTCGCCGGTTTGGCGCAAGCTCACCGGTTGGGTTACGGTAACGTAGACGTCAACAGCTATGACAACCTGATTTATCAGGATGGCCAGACGACCTACATTCTCGTGCCGACCAAGAATCTACCCATTTTGCAAGGTTGGCGGGACATCGGGCTCGGCTTTATCGCCGATTCGCTCGAGGAACCGTTCAGGCAAAGCATTAATCGGGCCTATGATCGGTCGATGTATGAGGTTCAGACTCCTCCCGCTGCATCAGTAGCGGTACAGGATGAAGAGACTCAGCAGGACGCGCCAAATGCACGGACAATGATGACGGTGGATGAACCAAGCCAGGTTCAACCAGGATCGTCTGAAGCTGATTTCGTGGAGCAGCAGGTTCAATCGGCGGCATCTGGTTCAGTGAAGCAAGAGCCAATCGAACAGCCCGAGCAGTCGCAGTCAGTTAATGATCGTGATCAGGATGGCGATGTCGAGACGGTGCTTTCGGAGCCCGAAGTCCAACAAGAAGAAGCCGAAGAGCAGTCATTGATCGATTCGATGACTAACAATGAGGAAGAATCTGCGCTGGGCGACGACGAGGATGTCACTGAAGATATCAAGGCTGAGGCTGAAGCTGAAGCGGACGTTGCATCCAACAACGATGATGATAGCGAAGAGTCGAAGCAACGCTTTGGTTCATCGTCATCTGAATCGGACAGTCAGACCGCTGGCTCTGATGATGACAATTCGTCATCCGACAGTGATTCCGATTCCAATTCGGACTCCAGCTCAAGCGACAGCGGTAGCGACGAGTAGAAGTTAACCTTCTGAATTAACCCCATCCAGACGTCTTTGCCAAAGACGAAACTGGGTGGGGTTTTTCATATACTAAAAAATCATGAGGTTATTGACGGTTGTATGCTGATTCTATGTGTTTACGCATAGCGGTGATCTGATCGGCGGTGACGGATTTATTTGCATAAATTGGTAGCCCCGATTCCTTAGTTAGAACAAATGTTGTGTTGCCTTTGGTCCATACGGTATGGGTTGGGTCATTTATATTAACCTCGCCGTAGTGAACGTGGAGCGATAGTTTGCCGGCGGTTGCGTTCTTGGTCGCATCAGAGTTCTTGGTGTCTTGAGGCCAATCAGCCCAGCCATCGTAGCGACGAGCAACATCCACGATGTGCCAAGGCGTATCGGTCCGGGTCGCATAGCCCAGTGTGCCGTCCCATGTAAGCTTGCCAATTCCGGCACCACCAACGGCGCGATAGGGATTTCCGAACAGGATGAATGTGAGTTTTGCAGGACTCGGGGCACTTGCATCATCTGCGTACTGGCGCATCCAATTGGAGGCTACTTGTGCACCCTGACTGTAGGCTAGAACGATTATTTTGCCCGATGTTGATCGAAGGGCTGTATTGAGGTTTTTAACGCCTGTAGATATAGACGTACTAGAAGCGCTGCGCGGATAATCTACCACACTCATTTTGTATGGTGATTTGCTGAAGTAGCCCTGAAACTGCTTTGGCATGTTGTTTGCCAGATGAAAATCCATGCCTGGTAGTGCGAGTACTGTAGCCTTAGCGGGTATGCCGAGCCCCCGATTATTATCTGATGCGCTACTAGACGCTGCCGTATTGCTGGGTTGCTCGTGGTTTGAACTGGCAGGCGTTTGATTCAGGTATAGGATTCGTATCGTAACGAGTGATAGAACTAACAGAATGCCCAGGATAGTAAACATTCGTTTCATTCAATACACCTAGCCGTGACGCAACTTAAGAAGCGTTGATTACAGAGTGTGCTGTTACTTGATAGCACGGACATACTACCCGTCATAATAGCATAATCAAAAAGAGTAAGCCGCTTGCCATGATATTGCGTATAGGCGCATCTGGAGGTGGCCTTCATGCCGCTCATGCTAAAATAGAATCAATGTTATCAAGGTTTCAGTACACACGAACCAAGCGACGACAAAAATACTCCGGTTTTACCATTGTTGAGCTACTGATTGTTGTTGTCGTCATAGGTATTCTGGCTGCGATAGTCACGGTCGCATATACGGGTGTTACAGACAGTGCAAGAGCGGCTTCCGTGGGCGATGCTATGAAGAAGGTCGACAAGGCTATGCAATTGTTCGTGGTAGAAAACGGCTATCCTAGCTGGCCTAGTGAGGGTGTATTAGGAGGTGGAAACCCGGCACTTCCTACGGCAATTGCAACCGTCCCAACATTAGCAAAATATTTACCGTCAGCCCCCTCGGTCGCTGGGATTAGCGCTTCGGATTGGAGATATGACAACGACGGTGATACGTATAATGGTTGCTCAGCTAACTTCAATGGCGTTAATATTATCATCTTTAATTTTACAGATGCCACACTAGCTCAGGGCATAGATGACAAAATTGATGACGGCAATGTATCATGCGGAAAGCTGCGATACGTTAGCGCTAGTTCGCAACTAGTATATTCATTGAGTATAGATGGCGCGCTGTAGAGTTGATACTTCTATAACAACTTTAATGCTTCGACTGCACGGACAGTAGGGGACTTTTTACGCTATTATAAAAGTGCTTATGCTAGTATAAACATATGAGTATGCGTACTCCAAAATTATTTTTTTTGAACTCAAAGTATATAAAATCATCTGGTTTCACAATTGTCGAACTTCTAATCGTTGTTGTAGTTATCGGTATTCTTGCGGCTATTGTTACGGTTGCGTATACCGGCATCTCAAAGACAGCGCAAACAGCCTCGATTACGAGTGAATTAAAGGCATGGCAAAAGCTCCTTGAGGCCTATAAGGCAACCAACGGGGCCTATCCTGAACCAGCGGCATCGAACCCCACCTCTAGTGGCGGACCTGGCTCAAGCGCTCTAAATAGATACTGTCTTGGTACGGGGTTTCCACAGTCCGGGGGGAGCGGCTACTGTCAAGTTATCAGTACCACGTCTATATACAGAATTGCGGAATCAACTGGTGCATACTTATTGTCGCAACTCTCTACCGTAGGTGTGCCACCAAGTAATTCGACAAAGTATACTTATGGTACTGTCGTCGGTCCTTGGCTTTGGTATGTTAATGCTACCAACGTTCGTCTGTATACCACCTATCCTGGCGGTACTACCTGTCCTACTGGTGCAACTACCGGATATGGCAACGCCGATCGACAGGATTGCTACTTTATACTCGACTATAGCTAGTAGATAAATGTTGTCATAAAATACTTATGCTAAACTAACATTATGAGTATGTGCACTCTCGGACGGCTGCTTTTTAAATCGAAAATTCGAAGGTCATCGGGCTTTACGATCGTTGAGCTACTGATTGTTGTTGTCGTCATAGGTATTCTGGCTGCGATTGTTACGATCGCGTATAACGGTATTCAACAGCGAGCACAGGTGGCAGCAATTACAAGTGAATTGAAGCAGTGGCACAAACTTTTTGAAGCATATAGAGCAATCAACGGTTACTATCCCGCCCCATCGGCAACGCCAACAACTGGCGGCGGGCCGGGATCAAATGTTTTGGGCGGATATTGTTTAGGAACAGGATTTCCAAATAATCACTGCTACCTACCTTATGCGTCATCTTACGGCGCCGCCGAATCTACGGGCACGGCACTGATGGCGGCATTGTCGACTGTTGGCACTCCACCAAAAAACTCCGCAAAGTATACGTACGAGACTGTGGGCCCGTTTCTTTGGTATAGATCAGATACGGATGTTAGACTGTTAACTACATTTCCAGCGGGCACTCCATGTCCCAGCGGAACGGTTTCGCAGTATGCTAACACGGTGAGACAAGAGTGTTTCTTCAGATTAGATTACACCGAATAACATAACCTTTACTGGCACAGAACTCTAAATTGCGAATCGCGTACCACTCATGCTAAACTTCAGCTATGGTTGGGCTATTTTTGAAATTGTCAAAACAACAAAAGCACAACCCATTAATGAAGGGTTTTACCATCGTCGAACTCCTCATTGTTGTCGTTGTCATAGGCCAATCGTCACAGTTGCGTATACCGGCATCTCAAAGTCAGCACAAACAGCCTCGATTACTAGTGAGTTAAAACAGTGGCACAAACTTTTTGAAGCGTACAAGGCTGTCAATGGTAGTTACCCTGCGCCCGCACCGTCGAGTCCTGCAATGAGTGGTGGGCCGGGCACGAATGCATTGAGTACCTATTGTCTGGGGACTGGATTTCCACAGTCTGCTGGGGCTGGATATTGTCGGGCTGCTAATTCAACAGCTACATATCGCGCCACCGAAACGACGGGCGCCTCACTCATTACACAATTGACGACTGTAGGTACGCCACCAAAAAATTCTGCAAAGTACGTCTATGATACCAATGTCGTTGGACCGCATCTTGTGTATAATGGCGTGACTGATGTACGGCTATACTCAATTTTTCCACCCGCTAGTGCATGCCCGTCTGGCATGATTCTCGGATACACTAACGCCAATAGGATTGATTGCTATATACGTTTAGACTACAGCTGATACAACGTCAGTGTTTAAGTGTGAAATGAGAGATTATCGTCATAAAAACGCTTATGCTAAAATACACTCATGGATACTAGCGCCCTTAAAGAATTATTTTTGAATTCAAAACGTAAGCAATCATATGGTTTCACGGTCGTTGAACTACTTATTGTCATCGCTGTTATCGGTATCCTAGCATCGGTAGTTACAGTTGGGTACAGCAGCGTTACGCAGTCCTCGCAAACGACTGCAATTACAAGTGAATTAGAACAGTGGCACAAGCTCTTTAGGGTTTATAAGGCTACCAATGGTAGCTATCCCTTACCCGTAGCACCTCCGGCAAACCCCACGACCAGCGGTGGACCTGGTACGAGCGCAGATCACAGATACTGTCTCGGCACAGGCTTTCCTTCAAGCGGTGGTAGTAACTGGTGTTTTGTTGTTAACTCAGGTTCAGTATATAGAGTCGCGGAATCTACTGGTGCGTACTTAATGTCCCAACTAGAAACGGCTGGAACGCTACCGTTGAATACTACGAAGTATTCATATGGTACGGTTACGGGTCCCTTCTTGGGATATGTTAGTGCTAGTGATGTACGTTTAGGTACAGTATATCCCCCAGGCACTACGTGTCCGTCGGGGATGATTCAGGAATACAGTAGCTCTACTCGTGTGGATTGTTTCATTAGATTAAACTATAACTAGCAAATAACCACACGCCCTAGCCTGAAATTATTGCAAATACGTTATATTTATGCTATAATATATAGCATGTCAGAAATATGTCATAATTGCCCGATCAAGAGTAATGATGAGGATTACGCCGTACTATGTGCGGTTGCTGAAGTATTCGTTGACGTGAACGACCCCATAGATGATGGGTGGATTCGTTTGCATAGTTCAGATATCCCCGCTCATGAACTGTACGATGACGAGTTGCTACGCGGACTTGCTAATAAAGGCGATGAACTTTCATCTGAAAAGATAGACAAGGCTCGAAAATGTGCGCAGTTAATACTGTGGAATCAGTGCGAATTTAGAAATTTAGAGTAGACTTGTACCTTTGAAAAGGTATTATCCAAGAACGCGTTTGATTTGATCGATACTTATTGGTTGATCTAAGGGGAATTCAGGATCGGCTGATAGGTTCTTTGCCGCTATATCACGCGCATCGTCGTTTGATACGTTTAATATAATCAGGCCGTTTTCGTCATATATGCTATCGCTATGATTTGTAAGCTTTTTATCGCCTGGAAGCAACGAAGCGCGCTGTACGAGTTCTTTGTTATTTGTCGTGTATCGATGTAATGAAAATCGTACCCCTGTTGTTTCTACGGTGCCCTTGCCTAGTAATTGCATTAATTCAATACGTGCTTTTGTGGGCTTACCTCCTATCTCCAGGTAGCGAGCTGCCTGGATTTTATATGTACCCATTTCGGAGGTATCGGTTGCTTGGGTTGCCTGCTGGTGAAGTACCTCGAGCATTTGAATTGATTGTTCAAAACTAATACCGGCGGATGCTGTCATGCTGACATAACCTAAATTCTTTTTTCTATACGCTCGTTTATTTACCATGTCTAGGTCTATGCCTTCACGGTAGCGATCAACTGTACGTCTGTTGATTTTGAAATCTGGCGAAATAACGTCGCATCTATTGGCGGACATGTCGTCTAACGTTATCGCAGGGGCTGTTTCGCAAATCTCATTTGATCGCGCTATTGCTTGCGATATCTGCATATCTATCTGATTCATTTCCGATTCAGGATTCATTGTTTGCTCCACTTCAATAATTTGGTGTATCTCTAGCATACAGCAAAGTTGCTATTATCGCCCGTCGGCGTATGACCAATCGGTCGCAAGGTCGAAGCCGTGAGGATACCTGAGTGCAAAACCTCCTGTATCATAAACCTTACCCGGCCCCATACTAGTTTCGACGATGGAACATCGAGGGTATACTCCGTAGTTTGCTGCTACTAATATATATCCGTCTTTGTCTATTTTGGCGCCGTCGGAGCGAATTGTGTAATTCTTGCCGCCGCACGCCCCAATAACAATATTCATTGGTAAATCATAATAGGTTTCACGGTGTACGACGCCATCAGCATCGGTGTATAGCTGGGCGCCTCGTGATTTTGTGAGTGCATTTGGCTTTGGTTGGTAGATAATTTTTTCTGGCTTTACTACTTTTCTTTTGATGGTGAGTATAATACTGACACCGTCTGTAACAAAGCTACTTGTCGTAAACGTTGTTTTATCTTTATTACTCAATGCTTCGAATCCTGCAATCTTGGCAATTTCCCTGGGCGCGGCGGCGGCCGTGACGACTTTTTGTCGTAAGGCGCCATCAACGACTAAAACTGGTCGTGCGCGGTAAATGATTACAGCCGTATCTGATGAAAGCAACTTATCGTTTATTTCTGGCTCTACTACGTCACTAGAGCTAACCGATATATCGGCATCCTTGAGGGCATCACGGATTGTTTGGGCGTGTGTCAGGATGACGTGCTCTTGTCCGCGGTCATGAAACGTAATCAATCGACCCAGTTGCGTGGCCTGATTGTTATTTATCGTACTCAGCAGCCATGCCATTGAGCTAACAATTGTTAGGGCGGATAGGATGACAGCCAAAATAATTGCATGTTTTTTGTGCACGCGTCTTTTTTTGCTTTTGCTTTTCATAAACTAATCATACCAAAAATACAGAAAACTCCGCGACCATCGGCCGCGGAGCTCTGCTCGCACGCGTACCATGATGACGGAGTGTGTGCCGTTATCGGCTGACTGGACGAAGAATTGCTACCAATCTTCGTTAGGGTTATCGCCTTCCTTTTTACCCCAGCGCCACTTTGGTTTTGGTCCCTTGACCACGCAGATGCGGACAAGTGCAGCTGTTGCGATTGCTGCGAACAGCAAAAAGAATCCAACTTCTGCGGTGTACTCATTGTGCTGGGTGTCCTTTAGTGTCAGAACGCCAGCGCCCATAAGAGCGATGTACATTGTAGTAACTATAGCTCCTTCGCGCGTGGTGGGTACCCAGCCATAGCCGAAGCGATGACGTTTAAACCAGTATTGCGGTGTTTTTCCCATGCATTAATCTTACCATACCATCTGTTATACATAAAAAACTCCGCTATAGATTCCGCGCGGAGTATTTTATGAATTTTTGTATTAAGAGCTAGGGCTGTCTAGTCCCGTGACACGCCAAGCTAATTTACCAATCTTGCTTTTGTGTTCGCCGTCGCGCATGCCTATATTATCTGCGAGCTTTCGTGCATCCGGAAACATGTTTTGAAGGTTTTCTTTGCCGGCATCTGATTTAAACCATAATTCTTTAGCGACGGATTTCGGAATACCCATATCTTTTCGTGCCCTTTTGTCGGGTTTTATCATAACGCTGGCAAAAGATCTTAGCGTAAGCGGGAGTGCGACGGCGAGCAATGCACGTTGTGTGCGAGTCATTTTTTCGGGCTGGACGTGGCGTTCAAGATACATGTGCGCAAAGCTGATATGACGAGCTTCCTCGGATATATGTACTTCCATAATCTTGTCTAATAATTTTGGGATATTGTCGTTCTTGCGGATAGATCTTTGCAGGTGGTCAACTGGCTCTTCGCCTGCTAGGACTGCCGACCAAAAAAGGATAGGTAACTTTCTGCCAGCATAATCTGACAATAATGGAACGATACGTCGGAACCATGCAGGTGCGCCTTTTGTATCGACAGAAGTACGTTTAACGAATTCTCGAAACATTTGAATATGATGTGTTTCTTCGGTGGCCTCGTGTAGTACGTAGCGAGCCTCAAGTGAATCTATTGGTTGCTTGTCAACAAAGCTCATAGCCCCATTGATTAATGATTGCTCAAATTGCGAGCCAACCTCTACGGTATGCGCATACCGGTATTTACCGATCCGAATCTGTTCTTCTTCGGGCAATGATTGATACCATGGATGAGCACCTAGTTCCAATTCGGGCCCAAGTTTCCACTTCGAATCGTTTGGATCTAAGGCATATTCTGGGTCATCCCAGGGTATAGTAACAAACGCCTCAGAGCGCCTACCGTGCGCTGATCTATCGCATAGTCTGTCGAGCTCCTTCTCGTAGTCTGCCTTGGAACCACCGCCCCTACCGCGACTACGGCGTGGACGCTGGGTGTTGTCTATTGGCTTTTTTTCCATATTTTCATCACTCCTTGACTTGTCTACTATTTTATTCCCTTGATGATAAAAAATCAATGTTATAAAACAGCATGCTCTACCTGACAATACTCAATGCTACATGCAATTTATTGCATGCGTTTAAATCGCATGTATATGTATACGATAACAAAAGCGAATGCTGCAAGGATGCCGATTACTCCGTAGGGTGCCCATATCTGTCCTAGGTAGTAGCCGGCCAACAGGCTAGTGATCGCAAGTCCAATTGCAATATAAATATTGTTCATATGCTCCTGCGTTATTTTTTTGTAATTTTTGTCATGAGTCTGAGATTTGACAGGTATTGCATGTGGTCCATTGTTGAGTATGTACTCATGTAGTTCATGTGTTTTTCGATGAAATGAACACCCTTTGGATCACTTGTCAAACTGTACAGTCGAGTGTTGTAGTTACGACTTTTTACCATCGCTTCGAGCTCGCCACGTAGTAGTTTGCCCTTTTCGGATTTTATAAACGCTTGTCTGGATTGAGCATTTGCCATGCGTCGCTCCTTATTAGGTTAGTTACCAGCTTCGTCGGAAGCCAGCTTGATTCCGCGGTTTGTCTTCGCGGGGTTTGGCTGCATTTACAACGACAGTACGTCCGTCGAGGTCTTTGCCGTCTAGTTCGGTGATTGCTTTTTGTGCTGATTTTAGATCGGTCATTTCAACAAAACCAAAGCCTTTTGATTTGTTGGTAGCGCGGTCGATAATGACTGATGCGCTAGCTACTTCGCCGTAAGGAGCAAAGAAATCGTTCAACCCTTGGTCTGTTGTGTCGTAGGATAATTTTCCTACAAAAATTTTTGTTGTCATGTGTTGCCTTCCGTTCATTTTTATTGAAGCGAGAGATACCTCGTTTCCTTATATAATGAGTAGCTACACATCGATATAATAAGAAAGTTTAGAATAACTGCTGTAAACAGTATACCACAAGAGGCGGAATAATGGTATTGCTAATTGCAAAATATTATGTTAGAATAGATCTCAGTAGTTGAAAAATCTCTACTGGATGAATACAC
>CAMPEU010000020.1 GCA_946804195.1 uncultured Candidatus Saccharibacteria bacterium
ACCGTTATGAAATTTGATGGCGTGAACTGGGTGACTGTCGGTACGGCCGGGTTCTCAGCTGGCCAGGCTGACTTCGCTTCGCTTGCATTCAACGGTAGCGCGCCTTACGTAGCCTATAAGGATTGGAGCAACGGTAAAAAGGCTACCGTAATGAGATTTTACAGTCCCGATAATTCTAGTTCGAACGGCTCCGTTAAATCCCCCGACACCAGCTATGGCGTATCATCTAATCCGATAGTAATAGTCCTTACTGCAGGAGCGGTTGCCTCTGTTGGCACAGGTTCACTGTTGCTTTATCGACGAGAAAAAATTAAGAGTTAGGTTTAACACGGGCAAGCTAATTTGTTAATAGGGTGTAATTGCTTGCAGAAGCTACCGTTAAAAACTCGGCGTATTCTAGACGAGTTTTGGTATGAGTAGGTGGTTGTTGGGTTGGGTATTGGCCGCAGCGCCTGTATGATGGTCTTATTTAATAGAAGTAGCCATAAACTCATTGAAAAAAATATTGGCATAGCTTATGCTTACATCAAAGGTAATTTTTTTGGAAAGGTCATTTGCGATGAAAAGAGTGCATAGCAAGTTAATGCAGAGGCTTTTTTTAGTGGGTACTTCACTCGCATTGGCCCTTGTGAACCTATCATTAGTATTAGCAACTGCGCCTAACGCGATGGCTGCTACTAACTGGGAGACTGTCGGTACGGCTGGTTTCTCGGCTAACACCTCAAACTTTGTCTCGCTGGCCCTTAACGGCAGTACGCCTTATGTGGCTTATCGGGATTTAGCCAGTGGCTGGAAGGCGACTGTTATGAAGTTTGACGGTAGTAGTTGGCAGACTGTCGGTACGGCTGGTTTCTCGGCTGGTGTTGCCGACTATATCTCCTTGGCTTTCAACGGTGACATTCCTTACGTCGCCTATTCGGACGCTAATAGCAGTTACGAAACTACGGTTATGCGGTTTGATGGCGCCGATTGGCAGACCGTCGGTACGGCCGGATTTTCGGCTGGTCAAGCCGAGTCAATCTCGCTAGCATTCGATGGTAGCACACCCTACGTAGCTTATATGGACTACGGAAACAGCTTTAAAGCTACTGTCATGAAATTTGACGGCAGCAGCTGGCAGAACGTCGGTTCGGCCGGATTTTCGGCTGATCAAGCCAATCCAATCTCACTGGCTCTTAACGGCAGTACCCCCTATGTGGCTTATCAGGATGGCGGTAACAGTGACAAGGCTACCGTTATGCAGTTTAATGGCAGCAGCTGGCAGAACGTCGGCACAGCTGGCTTTTCAGCTGGTACTGCTGACTATATCTCTCTAGCCTTTAACGGCAGTACCCCCTACGTGGCTTATCGGGATGGCGGTAACAGTGACAAGGCTACCGTTATGCAGTTTAATGGCAGCAGCTGGCAGAACGTCGGTTCGGCCGGATTTTCGGCTGGTCAAGCCGACTCTGTATCTCTAGCCTTTAACGGCAGCACCCCCTACGTGGCTTATTCGGACCAAGGCAATAGTGGCAAGGTCGCCGTTATGCAGTTCGACGGCGCCGATTGGCAGACTGTCGGTTCGGCTGGTTTCTCCGATGGCGGGGCTTACTACGTCTCGCTAGCCTTCGATGGTAGCACGCCTTATGTCGCCTACGAGGATACAGCCAATGGATATAAAACCACTGTGATGCGCTATTACACCTCTCCATCCCCTAGCGGTATCGGTTCCGGTTCCGCTGAGGTCAGCGCTCCTGATACTGGATACGCTGCTCTAGCGAAGTCGAGTCTACTTATTTGGTTACTAGGAATCATATCAGCGGCAACCATTAGCACTGGCTCGTTTATACTTTACCGTGTTAAAAAAGCTAATTGTTAATCAGCGCCCCACAGGCATCGTCACTAGTCTATGAGTAAAAAGTCAATTATCAAGAAGAGTATGCAAAAGGTGTTGAGGCGAAGACATTACGTCCGGATTATTGGTTTCACATTAATCCTTGCAGGGTTAGCTATGGGAGCCGCAGCATTTAGTTTATGGTATCAGGATCAGGAAGCCAAAGACGCACCACCACCCATTCCGCAGGTTTTGAGTCCAAGTGAAACGCAAGTTCCGGTCTCGGTGGCAAAACCTACCGAGAAAGAAGTTGAGAGTTATCAGGTAGCGCCGGCGCTACCGAAGTACATCAGTATCCCCACATTAGGCATACAGGACGTCAGAGTGTTGGCGCTTGGTGTGTTAAGTGATGGGCACATAGCGACACCCGGTACGGCGTACGATACCGGCTGGTACAAAGATAGCGCAAAGCCAGGCAAGGAAGGTGCCATGTTTATCTATGGGCATGTAGCCGGCCGGGGTGGGGGAGGCATCTTTTATAATTTGCATAAACTAAAGTCGGGCGACAAAATTACTGTCACTCGTGGCGACAATCGGACCTACACCTATCAAGTCGTGTCATCCAAAACATACCCAGTATCACATGTCGATATGGATAAGGTTTTGTCACCGATAGATTCAAAAACACCAGGTCTTAACCTAATGACGTGTACGTGGGATGTGGTGAATGGCAAAAGCGAATTTAACAATCGTGTCGTAGTGTTTACGAGTTTAGTGTCCGATTGATAACTCGGTCTCACTTCTTGGGTAATTTTTGCCATTTTGATTTATCGAAACCAAGCCAATACATCCACACGACAGGTAGAAAAATGGCAACAAGAATGAACCAGTCGACCTTGCCAAGTTTTTTGCCAATGACATACATAGCAATCAGCATAAATGTGTATAGCACGGCAAAAAGTGCCATACCGGTGAACGGCGAAAAGGGAAAGATGATTGTGCTAAGCACTGTGATGAGTGACAGGTAGCCAATTTGATCACCCAATTCCAACAAGCGCCAGGTATTGAGAATCGGCACCCAAGCTTGCCACGTTGGTATGCCAGCTTTTTTGAAAATTTTACTCATCGCAAAAGAGATAATCAGGTACGAGATGAGTGAAAATACGTATAACGCTATCACGACCGTGCCGACAACTTCTGGGTCGATTGTCGTGCTTGTCGCTCCGTCATACGAATACTGGTTGTTCACACTCGATACCCCTCTTATGTTTGCTTTATTGTAGCATATCTGTAGATATGTTACTCTAACAGAGATGAAAATACTCAATGGCAGCGAACTTGCATCGTATATGAAAGAACGTCAGGCAAAGCAAGTGCGAGCCTTGCGTCAAGCGAACCACGTGTACCCGCGACTGGCAATTGTTCAGACTATAGATAATCCAGTTATTGATGCATATGTTCGACTCAAAAAGAAATACGGTGATGATATCTTGGTCGATGTCGAGGCATACAAAGTTGATCAGGCCGAATTACAAGCTGTGGTGAAACGGTTGAATCAAGATGATTCGATTCACGGTATTATTATTCAGTTACCATTGGCTGATGAAACAGCGACGCAGGCGGCTGTCGATGCGGTTGCTCCTTCAAAAGATGTTGATGGGCTTGGTGAAAATGCAACTCTTGATCCAGCGACACCGTTGGCCATCGTATGGCTACTGGCGGGTTATAATGTCGAACTAGCGGGCAAAAGAATAGCGATTGTTGGCAACGGGCGCTTGGTCGGATCGCCACTGAGCCGTCTATGGCAGAAGAGTGGTTACGACGTCACTGTATTTGATAGTAGTAGCGAGGATATGCAATCACAATTAATACAGTTTGACGTGATTGTAACGGCTGTCGGTGTGCCGGAACTTATAAATACTGATGATGTTAAACAAGGTGCGGTCGTAGTTGATGCTGGAACCGCTGCTGAACACGGTAAAATCGTGGGTGATGTGTCACCAGACTTGCGAACGCGCGATGATATTACTATTACACCAGAAAAAGGTGGAGTTGGTCCACTAACGGTTACAGCACTGTTCGACAACGTCATCAGGGCAGCGCAAGCTACTGTGAAAACAGAGAATTAAATACTGAGTACTTCTTTGGCGCGTTCAACGACTTGGCTTGGTGTAAGTTCGGCCTTCACGATGTAACTGTCGATACCAAGCGACTTGAGTTCACTTGGCGATTCTTCCATGCCGAGGTTCGTCAAAATAATAACAGGGATTTTCTGTCCCCATGGCTGACTACGAATGTGCCTCAGGGCTTCGTCGCCATTCATTTCTGGCATCTGTAAGTCCATCAATATTAAGTCAGGTTTGTATGATTCAACTAACTCGACTCCCGATTTGCCATTGTCTGCTACTTGAACTTCAAAACCGTCGGCCTCGAACTTCATTCGGTACATTTGGTTGATAACTGAGTCGTCTTCGATGATAGCAATTTTTGTCATATTTTATCAGTATATCATGCTATAAGTAGAGGGTGTATACGCTCTGGCAGATAACGTGTATTGAATATTTCATCTAATTATGGTATAATAAACAATAATGAACAAAAATAGATCAAATTTCGAGAGAGCCTCAAAGCCTATTGTGAGAGGTGCTACCTCTGATGATATTGAAAGACTCGTGGAACTCGAACTCGAAACGTTTCACGATGTCTATGCGGTTAATCCTGTAGCTCCTGAGGCTATACGTTCTATGATAGAGACGCGAATGGATGTTGCACGGGAACTAATGATAGTAGGGGAAGTTGGTGGCATCATAGAGGGTGTGATGATGTGTCAGAGGACTGATAAAGACTCCAGTGAGGTAAGAAGCTGGGAGGAAACAACGAATAATGGTACGCTCGTCGGCACGCATTTTCCCGCTGGAAAAAACTTCTATATCGTCAATCTTGCAGTGACAGAAAGAGGTTCGGCGCATGACCTTAGCGATCAATTAATAGCAATGATGTTGGGTAAATTTGTAGAAGCTCAAGGTGAAGTCGCGCAACTTCTCAGCAGAATTCCGCAGTTTTCTCAGTGGTTGAACGAGCGCCATGTTGATTTTAGTAGTTTGTCGGATGAAGCCCAAGACAGTTTAGCTGAAGAGTATATTCATGCAACAAAAGTAGTTGACGGCAAAGAACGCCTATATGACGGCGTACTTCAGCGCTACGTAGAGGCTGGTGTTCAGCCAACGACTTTGCTGAGAAATGGTTATACTGATCCAAGTTCGCATAATTATGGCGTTCTTTGTACATTCGAGAATCCTCTTCCGGATATGCTGAAAAGAAGTAGAATAGTTTCATTGTTGGCCGGCAGGGCAATTAGCTGCGCCGCAAATTATCCGAAAATACTCAAAAAGCTTTCATAATTAACAAAAATATTGTATAATATAGAAGAGTAGTTCCCACGATAAAGGAGGTTTTCGTGTCAACGAAAACAATTAAACGAGGCCTACTCTGGAGCCTCGTGATTTTTTCGCTTGGATCCTTAGTATTCACGCCGTTTGATTCGCTTTGGAGCAGAGTTATCTCGAGTCTTCCATGGCTAGGCACTGGCGTGATCGTGTCAGAAGCATTTTTCATTGGCGGGCTGATCATTATGGCCATGTCGATGGGATTAAAAATCCGAAATCCGCTACGGTTGCGCAAAGAGCTGAAATCAATTCTCCGTGCAAGCGTCGCTACCAAGCCATTTTGGGTTGGTTTTTGGGTCAATGCGCTGGGTGCCGTCGCGTCGGGTATACTTCTCGGTGTGGGTATCTGCGTTGTGCTTCCTGTCACGAGCTGGGGTCTTTTGTATTTGCCTCTGGTCGATTTGACGGCAACTGTCGTTATTCGCCGGTGGGCACTCGAGGTTCACGCGCGTGAGTGCGACTAGTCATTACGATTAGTCGCACTCACCGCTGGATTATTTTGGAGTTTTACCTTAGTATGAGTACATACATAAGCAGTAAAAGGTGTGAGGGGACAGTTAGGACTGATGATTGGTGGTTTAGTCATCTTGAATATCATTATTGCCGGAGTAGCGATTGCTCTCGGGCTTTTTCTTTTGTTCAGTCGCGGCCGTGACAAGCTAAGAATACTTTTTGGTCTATTGAATATCACCACCTCAGTGTGGGTCCTTGCTAATTATTTCGGTGATCCACAGATGTATTCTCTCGTACTAGTAGATTATGTGTCGGGAAGTCTTTTGGCGCTTTTGTTTTGGTTATTTAGTCGCGAAATGCGAAAAAAAGCCCAAGGCTCAGCCGTACACGGAAGGAGTCCACGGAATCTTTCGGTCGTTTTGGCATGTTCGTCGGTTGCCGTATTGGTAGCTATGATTCTCGGTGGTGGGGTTATTGTTCATAGTACCGCACCGACAGAGATGATCAATAATGGACCCTTTTATGTTGCATATCCGTTGATGATTTTTCTCTTAGCTAGTTTTAGCTTGCACAATTTACTAAAGGCCTACACGAGGAGTCGCGACGCAGTTCAGAAAAGTCGTGCCAGATTGATATTGGCGGGATTGTTAATCGCGTTTGCAGGGATAGCAATACCCAACCTCGTACTAGAGAATATTTTGCACGGAAATAGTCAACTGTTGACCGTATCCTACGAGATGGCATACATCGGTATTCTGACCTTTTTGATGGTGACAACGTACGCAATTATTAAGCATGGCCTCTTTGACATCAAGCTTGTTGCAGTAAGGGGTGTAGTGTATGGTGGCGTGCTTGTTTCGCTCTCGGCAATTTATTACCTGGCGGCCTATGTCTTTACTGCAATTTTATTTCAGGACAGTGTTAGTTCATCTGTCAGTGTTAGCCCGTTTAATATTGCGCTGGCGTTGGTGCTGGCGTTTCTGTTCCAGCCCTTCAAGAGTTTCTTTGATAGGGTGACGAACAAAATTTTTTATCGCAATAGCTATGAAACCGGGGAGTTTTTTGAAAACCTCAGCAATCTATTATCATCAACGACGGAACTTCGGGGGCTGCTCGAAAGGTCTGCAACGGAAATCTCAACAACTCTCAAGTCGGAGCAGGCGCTGTTTTTCTTGTATTACCATAACGGAACCGAAGAGCACTATATGTCGGCAGGTACTACCGGTCATGCCAGATTGCCCCTATATGACGCAAGAAAGCTAGATGAATATTCTGCGAAATTAAAAGAGAAGATTTTTATGACAGACATGTTGCCCGACGACGAGGATTCATTACGACGTATGCTCGTTAGCTATAAAATTTCGCTGGTTATGCCCCTTTGGCACCAGGGGGTCGTGATGGGATATGTACTACTCGGTGATCATTTGAGTGGTATTTATACCAAGCGCGATCTTCAAGTATTGCAAACGATTAGTAACGAGCTGGTCATTGCGATTCAAAATGCCTTATCATTACATGCACTAAAAGAGTTAAACGCAACCTTGCAGCAGCGTATTAATGTTGCTACCAAAGAACTGCGCGCGTCGAATAATCAGCTGAAACATCTGGATGAAGTAAAGGATGAGTTCATAAGTATGGCTAGTCATCAGCTACGAACACCTTTGACGAGCGTTAAAGGCTATTTGAGCATGGTGCTCGATGGAGATGTGGGCAAGGTCACGCCTAGGCAACAGACATTATTGAGAGAGGCATTTAACAGTAGTGAGCGTATGGTTCGTTTGATTGCCGATTTTTTGAACGTCTCTCGCTTACAGACGGGTAAATTCAATATCGAAAGAGGAGCGATTGATATTAAGGCAATCATCAAACAAGAAATGGCAAGCCTAGGGTTGATTGCGAAAACACATGATATAAAATTCCGATTCAAAATTACCGACGTAGAGTTGCCTCTCATTGCTGACGAGTCAAAAATTCAGCAGGTCGTAATGAATCTTCTGGACAACGCAATCTACTATTCGCACCCCAAGAGTACGGTAGTGGTTAGTTTGGAAAAGGTGAAAAAGGATGTCGCGTTCACTGTTGTCGATACGGGTATTGGTGTCCCACATAAGGACCAGCCAAAATTATTTCAAAAGTTTTATCGTGCCAAAAACGCACGGCATCAACGACCCGATGGTACGGGTGTTGGACTTTTCATGGCTCGGCGCGTTGTAGAGGCGCATAATGGCAAGATTATCTTTAGCTCTAAGGAGGGTCGAGGGAGTACGTTTGGCTTCACGATTCCAATGGGGCAACCGGATATCGGTACGTCCGATGATGCGTCTACTGAAGATGTCGCTAAAAAATAATACTGGCGATACCAACAATGACGAGTAAGATAACAGCAACAATGGCAGTGATAATGAGTGCTGGTTTTGCATAGATTTTGTGATCGAGCCACCATTGATGGAGTGGGCGGCGTTTGACGGCACTCACTTTTACTATCGTTGGCGCAACATTCATCGTGCTACCTTTGTATTGCTTGTTTCGTTTTTTCTTTGAACTCACATATACATAATAACAAATAACCCCCGCATATGCGGGGGTTATTTGGGAGTACGAGTCTAGGCTCGATTGGAGCGGTCAGACTCGATTAGCCTCGAAGTAGGTCACGACTACGGTAAGCGTAGACGGCACCACCAGCAAGCGTGCTCAGACCAACGATAGAGAGGATTCCCTGATCGACACCAGTCTTTGGTAGCTCGGATGGAACAGCGCCTTCACAAACTTTCTTTACTGTAACTGTAGCTGTATCAGACTTGATGCCATCGCGTGTCGAAACAGTCGCTTTGTTAACAAGTGTGTTCAGGCCACATTTTAGCTTCTTTGCATCAACAACCTTTGCCTTGAATGAGACAAAAGCGTTGCTGCCAGGTCCGTAAGTACCAATGTTGATACCAGACGAGACAACCTTGTTGCTAGAAAGCTTTACCCATTGTCCGTTAGAACCAGGGTTTGCGACGTATGTTGTACCTGGGATGTATGTAACACCGGCAGGTAATTGGTCTTTGACAACGACATCTTCTTGGTTAACCGAACCAGTATTTTTATACTCGATTTGGTATTCAACTTTTTCGCCAGGTTTGACGAGAACGCTGTCAGAGTAGGCGTTTGAACCAACTTTTGAAACAACTTTATCGACTTCAAAGTCTGGGGCAACCGTTTTGAAGCGGAAAACAACCCATCCTTCGAATTCGTTACAACCAGGTACTTTACCGTCAAATGCATCGTAACCTAGTGGCGCACCAGTAGTCAAAAGGCTATTTGGTAGCGTCTGACCGTTGATAGCACCGTTGGTGTGGATCTTTGCAGAACCTTGAACGTATCGAAGGTCCATGTCCTGTGAGGCTTGTCCATAAGCTTCGTCCCATACCTGTCCTGGTTGTGCGTTATCGGCACTCACAAAACCGGTAATTCGGGCTTCCTGACCAGATTTTACGCTGGCAGGCATTTGTACGCGCATCATTGAGTTCAATGCGATACCGGCATAGTTATGCTCGGCGTCGTTGAGGCTCGATGAGGCATTGTTGTGGTAAAAGACAGAAACTTCGTATTCTTTACCAGGTTTGAGTTGGATATCGTCACCATAGGTGCCGACGCCAGCTTCACGAACATTAACAAAGTTACGTTCGTCGCCTTGGTCCGGGTTGTCTGTGATCGAGTTAAAGACCACGTGATCAGCCGGATTGGCCATTGTGTATGTCGTACGATCCGGTCCCCAGGCCAACAGTGTGGCAGGAATGACAAGGACGCCGACAAGTACTGCTACAAGAGTAGCGAGTTTTGGTGACCGCTTAATAGCGGTAAAAAATGCTTTCATACATTCTCCTTTTCTACATTCGATGCCCACCATCGAAATTTATTTAATAATTCTTGTTCGAGGCTAATTGTTAAGGTTTACTTTGTTCAAGTCAGATTGTTACAAAACATGGGTTATCCCGTGACCAGTTTTTAGGCTGGTCACGGGC
>CAMPEU010000021.1 GCA_946804195.1 uncultured Candidatus Saccharibacteria bacterium
ATAACTTTTCGTACTCAGTACAATACGTTTTTTTCGTAATTACGAGCTCCTCGCTAGACTTTTTACTTGTTGAGGTGTTTGATTTTTCCGCACCTTTCGATCCATCGGCCACTATGAAATTCTGCCAAAAAATAAATCCAACCGCTCCTACTAATCCAAGTGTTAGTACGCCAATAATAATTGCGTGTATGCTACCTCGTTGATTCTTCACTCAGCCCCTCCTCTCGTAGTGACCTTCTAGGTATTTATCAGTGCCATCATGTTCAAAGTCTTCGTATTTTTCATCAAGAGCTTTCAGCACCTTTGCAATTAAGCGTTTGGGGTTAGTGTCATAGATAACGTCTTTTGCACCAGGGGCTTCGATCTTTTCCAAAAGTGTCGGTATGTAATCTGCGGTACCTCCGCTGCCCAGTAGCACTGCACAGACCTTGCGACTCTCTAGCGCTGTCGCAAATTCATGCAAGCTCCCCATACGCCCACCAACTGTGATAACAGCGTCAGAACTACGAACCAAGTAAACATCACGACCCACATACTCCAGGCCTGTGAAATTAATATAGTCAAACTCTTTCGTAGGTAGTTTATAGACGCCAACATGCTCACGAAAGGAACTTGCTGGACTGAACCCAACGGACACGCCAGCGGCATCCTTAACGCTCGCAAAGCCCATTGCGGCGTAATGAGGTAGACCCGTTGTTGCTCCCGTCAAAAGCGATTTTCTTGCTTCGGCAACTGCCTTGCCCAAGTCGTACGCTAGCTGATGCGACGCAGTTACTGTATCGCCGCTTGCTGCACCCGAAATACAAATTTGATATTTCATTCCCTCACCTCCGTAACTTTGTAATCATCAGGAGCATTCTTCAAATATTCATCAAGTTTGTCGCGGGACAACAATCCTGCCTGTGCGCCCATTTTTTGCACGACACTCATACTATTTATTGGCGCCCACGTCAGAGCAATATCCATAGATTCACCAAGCGCCAACGCGGCAATAATCGTGGATGCAAACGCATCACCAGCACCCGTACGATCGAGAGGTGGCGCCGGATCGGGATAATTTGGAATAGTGACGAGGTTTTGGTCATATGAGGCATACGATCCATTTGGACCATCAGTAATAACGACAATTTGCGGACCGAGATCGTGTAACCCATTCGCTAGTTCGCGCACGGACTCATGTGACTTTCCTGTCACATCCATCGCTTCTTCACGATTCATGATGACAATATGCGCTCGTTTATAAATTGAAGCTAACTTTTGCAGGCCCCACTTAAAATGATATGTACCCGGCTGGAATGCTAATTGAATATCTTGATGCTCGTCGAGGTATTCTATCAATTGTTCGTGCATCGGCCATGAATCTTCACCGCAATGAGCTAGATAAACCCAATCCGGCTTTTTCTCAGGTTCCTTAAACTCGTATTTATACGGTTCACTCTTCACTAACATCGTCCTATCCGAACCGTAACGTAAAACATACCAATACGTTGATTTTGTATTTGGTTGCGTGACCATTAATGCCGTATCAACGCCTTCGCTTCGCAGGTGATCAAGTGATTCCCTGCCAGGCTGATCATCACCTAGCCATGCCAGCAGCATCGAATCGACACCAAGTCGAGCGCAAGAAATTGCAGCATTTGGCGATGGACCAACCGATTTGATGATATCCACATGATCATATGATGGCTTTTGACCAAACGGAAGGCTGAGCCGCTTGGTGCCGTCCTCATCGGTATCTATGCGCGCCGATTCTTCACTTAGTTGAATAAATGCATCTGTAAAAATATCCCCTATCGCAAGTATAAGAGGGCTATTATCTGATATGGGTTCATGCGCACTAGGATATTCTTCATCATAAGATTGCTTTAGACCAATTTCATCAGCTAATTGATGAACAACTTCGTCATGCGTCCTGTCGTGCTCTGCGTAGCGCCGTATAATCTCGGCACGCAGGTGACGTTGTGCGTGACCCAGCGTCCTGTCGCCATACTCTAGCTGATGGTGAGAGTTTTCGATAACATCCTGTAAATTAAACGACACAAGCTCGTCATTAAACGCAAGAATAACAAAATCACAAGCCATAAATTGACGTCGGGACGCTTCGTTCTTGGCAAAATTATTCAGAGCATAATATGCTTCTTCACCCGTGGTATGCGCGGTATCTAGTCCCAGCCTACGCAATACGCGATGCCCCTGTTCTGTGATGTCACCTAATAATTTCGCATCAACCCCGGCCCCGCCAGTCGCTTTTTCAAGCGCTGCGAGATTTGCCGAAAACAACGGATGATCATTACCCAGAAGTTGTTTTAATGCTCGTGTCATACTATAAAAATTGTATCATGCTTATCCTTACATGACCATGAATTAGAGATAGCTATAGTGCTTGCTCGTGTAGTGGCATACTGTGCAGTTTTACGCCATGTTGCAAAATGCCCGTCTTTGCACCGATGTGCTGAACAACAGATGTCGAATTTGCACTTGCAAAAACAATACTGTCAACCAAAGATTCACCAGTTGCCCACTGTGACAAAAAGCCAGAACCAAACGCATCTCCTGCGCCAGTTCGATCTATCACCTTTACGTCTTGATACATACCGGCCTTTACGATTGTCTTACCGTCGCTAGCACAAACGCCATTCGGACCGTCGCTTACGATTGCAATCTTTACGTAACTCAAGGCATGCACCGTTAGCTCTTCGGATGAGGTTCCCTCAACCAATTGCGCCATTTCTTCTTTGTTCACAGACAAAACATCAACATCTTCGAGCAGTGCGCGGAGTTTTGCTGGATGTGCTAATTCACGCTTGCCGGGATTAAACATAATTTTCATGCCTTTTTTCTTTGCCTGATTGAATAGTTTGTCCAATACCTCGAAACAACCCGCCATCGATGAAACATATAACCAGTCGGCATCAATTTGAGACAAATCAAAATTCTTTGAATGATAATGCGTTGACGCACCACGATACGTCAAAATTGTTCGTTCACCCGTAGGTGCGAGAAGTAATACTGAATAACCCGTATTATACTTTTCGTTGTAGCTAACATGTGACGTGCCTATTCCTTCGCGATCCAGATCGTCAAGTACCGCCTGTCCAGCAGGATCATGACCAATCGTACCCATGAATATTGCGTGTATTCCCTGTCGCGCAAATGTCACAGAGGCATTAGTCGCACCACCACCTGTCGCAAAGGTTACGTTATTAACATCTGCTTTGCCGCCAAGCTCTAATCTCATGAACTGTTCGTGTGTCGATGTATCGCTCACTGGTTCAAATTCTTCGCTATGGCTCAAAAACACATCCTGAACCGCCGCCCCTACTGATACGATTTTTATATTCTTCCCACTCATATACGACCAGTATACCATGAGCGCTTTCGCCCCCAATATTTCTCCACCCATTCAACAGTTATCTTCGAGGTTTTCTGCGATTGAAATACGTCCGCATGGTGTCGGATAACGAGAATCCAAATGCATCACTCAACATGTATGCATTATTCAACGATTCACCGGCAGTCCGTGCGGTATCTTTTCGCTTGAGCTCATTCCAATAAGCGGCCGTGTGTGGTGTTTTTTCTGGAAATATTGTCCTTTTCCACGCCTGGCGCGCTGACTCATAATCAGGCAATGCTTGAACCTCGCGATACGTTGGCAAATCAATGACTGGTATTGAGTCAGATTCTTTGATATTGCCCGCAGTGTGTAATATCGATGCAATAGCAAGATCTGCAGCGAAATTACCCGGTATACAATACTCTAACTCAGCACGCTCATCCGCAAATTCCTCACCTGTATAGCGCAAAATAAGTGCCGCCTCTCGTGCTTTTAAATGTCTACCGCGTTCGATAAACGATTTGAAATTTTTATATTCTCTGGGAACATTATCGTCGGGCTGGTAATCAAGTGGCGCATCCACCCAATCATCGAGTGACCATGTGAGAAATTTATCAATATTATTTTGATCATATTCAATATCAAACGATAATACGTCTGATAGATATGAGTCAAATTTTCCGCTCAGAGAATACCGTGCAATGTCGTCTAGTTCATTGCCCGTAGCGGTAACGGTCTCTCCTCGTAACTTCATGAGTCTATTATACGACTGCTTTGCCCTCGGAACCAAATGCTTTTATTTTTTCCTCGACGACTTTTTGGACTTCCTTGTAGACGGTAGGCATTAGTTTCACGACAGCAAATTCATCAGGATTATCCTTTAGTACCTTCTCGAGTGTATTTCGGAATGCAATGCGCATATCGCTATTAATATTTATCTTGCTAACACCAATCTTTGCCGCTTCTTCAAAATAGTGCAGGGGCGTACCCGATCCACCATGCAGGCTGATGTGACAATCTAGCTCATCGCGAATGTTTTGTAGTAATTCTAGATCAAGCTGCTTTGGAACGGGATATTTTCCGTGCAGGTTTCCAACAGCCGCTGCAAATGTATCGATTCCCGTCGATTCACAAAAATACTTAGCGTCATCTGGAGTACTGAACGTTTTTTTGATTGCCTCGAAATCGATCTTTTCATCATGTAAGTTTGATGAGCCGCCAAAATAATGCGGCTCACTTTCGACGAGCGCACCTGTAAATTTTGCGTACTCTACAACTTCCTTAGTCTTTTCAATAATCTCTTTTAGACCGGCGTCATGATTTTCTTGACTAATATCAATGTGTATAAATTCAAATCCTGCATCTATCGCACGCTTACAATCATCTACCGTCGGGCTGTGATCAAGATTGATATACATTTCGATACCATACTCTTGCTTATAATTATCAACCATGTCCCGAATGTTCTCTAGGCCAATAGCCTTCACTTCACCACTACTAACTTCAACCAATACGGGAGACCGGAGCTTTTGGGCGGCACGTGCGACTGCAATCAATGTTTCTTGATTATCGATATTAAAAGCACCGATAGCAAAACCTTGGCGACGGGCACGCTGATACAAATGCCTTGCTCGCATTGTATTTGTCCTTATATACGGAATTGTTAAACTCACTATCGCCCCCTCGTTAAATTATCTATGATATTGCGGTGTCGTGTCTACAAAATGCTTGATATCCTTTGCCATTTTATCACCAGTTAACCCAAAAAGCTCAAGCAATTCATCAGGTGAACCCGATTCACCAAATCTATCATGCACACCAATACGCAGTAATGGAGTTGGTAGTTTCTCGGATAATAATTCTGCGATGCCACCACCAAAACCTGCAGCAAACTGCGCTTCTTCCGCCGTAACTACTCGCCCAGTTTTTTGCACACTTGCCAAAATCGTACGGTCGTCCAGGGGCTTAATAGTCGGTACATGAACGACTTCGGCCTTGATGCCTTGTTCCTCTAAAATCTTTGCCGCGACGAGTAGCTGATATGTCATCGTACCTGTTCCGAGAAGGCTAACATCACCACCTTCGCGCAATACATATGCTTTGCCAATTTCGAAGGGAGAATCGTCGGTGCTAAAGATCGGTGTCTTTTCGCGAGCCAAACGTAAATATGACGGTTTACCATTTTTTGCAATTGCGATAGTCGCTTTTTCGGCCTCAACGCTATCACCAGGTGCAACAACAGTCATGTTTGGCAAGACACGCATCAGCGCAATGTCTTCGAGCATTTGATGAGTAGCGCCGTCGGGACCGACACTGACACCCGCGTGACTACCAATGATTTTGACCGGCTGATCATTCAAGCAAATTGTCGTACGAATTTGTTCCCAATTACGCCCCGGGCTAAACGCAGCATAGCTACTCGTGAACGGGACTTTGCCCGCCCGAGCCATACCACTAGCAACCGTTACTAAGTTTTGCTCAGCGACGCCAATCTCGACGAATCTATCCGGAAAGGCTTCTTTAAACTTACTCATTTGAGTGCTATCCGTCAGATCGGCACATAGTGCAACGACATTCTCATCAATCTCACCAGCGACCTTCAAGCCACGACCAAAACCGGCACGCGTCGGCTCACGCTCGACATCGTCGGCATATATATTACGCTTTAATGGATAGTGGCTCATTCATGCTCTCCTGTAATCTTGCCATCCAGTGTGCGCAACTTGTGCAGTGCATCCTTTGCCTCGTCACTACTCGGCGGCTTACCGTGCCAACGATAATCATATTCCATGAAATCAACACCTTTACCGGGAATCGTGTGTGCAATAATAACGCTCGGCTTTGTTGTAATGGCACGCGCCATACTGGCAGCGTCACGAATACTCTCGACATTGTGGCCATCAATTTCCTGCACATGCCAACCAAACGCTTCCCATTTGCCGTGCAGATCTTCCAGCGGCATCACTTCATCGGTTGGACCGTCAATTTGTATATTATTTCTATCGATAAATACAATTAATTGTGACAATTTATACTTCCCAGCAAACATCGCAGCTTCCCAAATATTACCCTCGTTCAATTCACCATCACCTGTAATGGCGTAGACGAATCTTCTAGAGTTTTTATCGAGATACTGCAGGGTATAGGCAACACCAGCCGCCTGCGACAGTCCACTGCCCAAGGGCCCGCTCGTGTTCTCAAGTCCTGGTAACTTTGTACGCTCGGGGTGTCCCTGTAATCTACTGCCGAGTTTGCGTAATGTTTTCAACTCGTTTCGCTCGAAAAATCCCGCATGTGCCATGGCGACATATTGGATTGGTACACAGTGACCATTGCTGAGAAAAAAGAAATCGCGCTCGTTCCACTCGGGATTCTTAGAATCATATTTCATAATATCGAAGTACAGTGTCGTGACTAATTCAGCCAAGCCCAAAGGACCCGCACTATGCCCGCTACCTGCGTGCTCTAGCATAGTAATCAAATCTTCTCGTAGCGCGTAAGCCTTGTGCTCTAATTCAATAATCGTTGGCTGCATCTTCATCAAATTGCGCCTTGTTTGTTCAATTCACTCATGAGTGCATCGTAAGCGGCTTTGGGATCAGCCGCTTGCTGGATGGCCTTTCCCACGTAGAGCACGTCAACACCACCCTGTGATAAGTTAAATGCAATCTCTACAGTTACGCCACCATCCCAACCGATTTCAGCCCCATTATTTATATTCTTTATCAAGCGGATTTTTTCGAGCTGCATCATACTAGCAGTTCCACCGTATTTACCCAGATCACCGCTAAATATCATGACGTGATCCGCTACTTCAATCAAACCAGCTACATCAGACGGCACAGTCGAACGCATCAAAGCCAGGCCAGCTTTAATACCTGCTGCTTTCACTTTCTGCAAAATCGGCAACAAATCTACTTGAGCTTCGGAATGGAAAATAATCAAACTTGGATGCATTGATATCAACAAATCAACATATTGATTAGGATCTCCAACCATTGCATGAATATCAATTTGCCAACCCTGCGGCCACCAAATTTGATTAACCGGGATCGTTTGCGTAGGAGCGAAAGACCCATCACTAAAATCAACATGTACGCGATTAACAAATGTATGGATTTTCTCTAGGCCGGCTTTGTATTCCTCCGGAGTTGATGAAAGAACAGCTGGAACAATAAGACTCATTATACTAATTCATCCAATTCTGCATTTCGACGTTTGTAACGTACCGCACCTGCAAATTCCGTATGCAGCCACGTATCGACTATATCTTGCCAGATTCGTTCATCCTCACGCTGCAATACACGAGCGGGCAGGCACAAAACGTTGCTATCGTTATCGTTACGAGTCATTCGTGCCTCTTCGGCATCCCAGATCACGCTCGCTCGAATACCACGAAACCGATTAGCCGCCATGGCCATCCCCTGACCGCCGCCACAAATCAAAATAGAGCGCGGGTCCTTGCCTTCATCACTAATCATTCTCAGTACCGCTGCATGCGCAAATTGAGGAAAATCATCTTTCGGATCCAACTCCCTTGAACTAACGTCCTCTACCTCAATACCTCGTTTTACAAGATAAGCAAACACATCGTCTTTTAAATTAAACCCGACATGATCAGCACCCAAGTATACCTTCATAACTATAGTATAAGCATAAGCTCTTATTGGAGCAAGATGCTAAGCCTCTTTTTTAACTTGTTTACCGATATCAGCGACAAGTTCAACGAGGCGATTACTATAGCCCCACTCATTGTCGTACCAAATTGCAATTTTTATCAAATTACCTCCTACGACCTTAGTGAGTAATAAATCAACAACGCCAGAATGACTATTGCCAATGTAATCACGGCTCACGAGTGGTTCTTCACTCACGCCTAAAATCCCTTGATAAAACGGCTCCTTAGCTGCTTTTTTAAATACGCTATTCACCTCTTCTACCGTCACGTCTCTGCTCAAAAGTGCAGTTACATCACTAATCGATACCACAGAAGTCGGGACACGAATGGATAGTCCATCAAACTTTCCCTTTAACTGCGGAAGTGTCTTTGTTACTGCAATCGCCGCACCCGTTGTTGTTGGTACCATGTTTTCTGCGGCATTACGACCTTCACGAAGGTCTTTGTTTGGTGCATCCTGTAATACCTGGCTGGCAGTATAACTATGGACAGTCGTGAGCAAAGATTTTTCAACACCAAACTCACTATCCAATATTGCCATCACAACACCCAGACTATTCGTCGTACAACTAGCGTTACTGACAACATTAGTAGAGCCTTCTACCTTGTCATCGTTTGCACCCAAAACTAGCGTATCAACACCATCCGACTTTGAGGGACCACTAATAACGACACGTTTTGCTCCACCGCCGGTAATATGTTTCTCGGCATCTTCCCTTGCGGTGAAACGGCCCGTCGATTCAATGACAACATCTACTTCCAACTTGCCCCATGGTAATGCTGTCGGATCTTTCTCGGCGAGAACTTTTATTTTTTTATCATCAACGATAATATTCTCATCATCGTAACTGACATCATGTTGATAGGTGCCGTAATTACTGTCGTGTTTTAACAAATACGCTAACGTCTTTGTGTCGGTTAAATCATTAATTGCAACGATTTCTAAATCCTTGCGCTCAAACGCAATCTTGAAGGCATTACGCCCGATACGACCAAAACCATTAATTCCTAACTTCGCTACTGTCATGTGTCATTCCCACCTTTAAGCATTAGTACTTTTTCACTATCAATTGTATATCAGAGTAGCTCTATCATGCAAATAGACCTTGGCTAATTTAATCTTTGTTACGACTACTCTATAATGGAGTTATGAAAAAGCGTCAGGTCATAACACTAGCTGCCGAGCTTTACGACGAGAATCAGCTCGCCGAATTAGATCATGCTATCGATTTTGCAACCGAAAGACATGCAGACCAGAGGCGCATGAGTGGCGAACCGTATATTTCCCACCCCCTTGCGGTTGCCCATATGTTAATCGAATGGGGGATGGATATTGACAGCGTCCTTGCGGGCGTCCTCCATGATACCGTTGAAGATACGGACGTAAAACTTGATGAAATTGAAAATCTCTTTGGACATGATGTTTCATTCCTGGTAGATGGCGTCACCAAGGTCAGTAAGGCCCGTGCAGGTATGCGCGACCTTGATAGCTACCTGCCCCAGACAAAAGATAACCTGTCCAAACTACTTATTGCTGTTAGCCAAGATGTCCGAGTAATCATCATTAAACTCGCCGATCGTTTGCATAATTTAGAAACTCTGCAATATCTACCCGTTGATCGACAAAAAAAGATAGCGCGCGAAAGCCTTGCAGTTTTTGCCCCAATGGCAGACCGACTAGGTATGGGACGCGTACGCATGCAGCTCGAAGAGTTAGCATTTAGCTACTTAGATAATGGGGAGTTCGACCACCTAAAAAAATTGATGAAGAAGCGCCTCGGCAAAAGCACGCGCAAACTCGGAGCTGTGCGCGTCGAAGTCGAAAAAGAACTAAAGAATGAAAAGATTAAATTCGAGATCAATGGTCGCGTAAAAAGTATCTATAGCTTGCACAAAAAACTTAAAAAAGTAAACGGCAATATAGATGACATTTACGATCTCATGGCCCTGAGAATCATCGTCGACGACAACGAAACGTGCTATCGAGTACTTGGCATACTGCATGGCATGTATCAGCCGATGATAGCCCGAATCAAGGATTACATAGCAGTCCCAAAACCAAATGGCTATCAAAGCTTACACACGACAGTTATCACGCCAAACGAACAGATCGTTGAGTTCCAAATCCGCACCCATGAAATGCATAATTACGCGGAGCGTGGACTCGCCGCTAGCTTTCATTATCACGAACAAAAATCAGCAAAGGCTTACACTCGTAAAAAGACAGCTGTCCACCTACCTACGGAATTGCAGTGGATTACTCAGATGCAGGAGGTTGCTGGGCGCCTACGAGATGGAGAAAAAATTAGTCGTAGCCAATTGAACGTTGATTTATTCGGTGACAGAATATTTGTCTTTTCACCAAAGGGCGACATTTACAACTTACCCGAAGGCGCATTGCCGCTAGACTTTTCCTATTTAGTACATAGTGATGTCGGTAAGCATTCGTACAGCTTCCGCGTTAATGGCGTTATCCATCCTTTTGATAAACCTCTCCAAAACGGTGATGTCGTAGAAGTCACAACACGTAAAATATCTCAGCCAAAAAGTGACTGGCAAGAACTCGTAACAACAACACATGCTCGATCAAAACTGCGTGTACAGCTACGAAAGCTTGGCGTACTACAGGCAGTCAGTAGCGCCGCAGCAATCATCCGCGACAAAACAATACGCAAGAAAAAGAAATAATAAATTACTACGTACGTGACAACAGGTCGTGCTGCTGCACATAATCAGCAACCTTCTTGAATCGTGGTCTATCCTCGAATCTATCAGTTGCCTCTATTAATGGAACCCATTCGTAACTTTCGTGTTCCCAGCTAACAACTACATCTGGCGTGTGATCGAGTTTTATCAAATAGATCAAGTGAGTAACCGATGTATCTTGATCTTTGTAGTAATTTGTTTCACTCCATACCAACACCAAGTCTCGTCCATCAATATCGATATCGGTCTCTTCCTTAATTTCCCGAGCAGCTCCGTCACGCTCCAATTCGCCATTGTCCACAAATCCGCCAGGTAGATCCAAGGTATGCGACCTTTCTGGCTGTTGCGTATGCACACCAATCTTTAGTATCAACAAGTCGTCCTTTTCGTTTACAATCAGAACTTTTGATGTTGCTACTACTTTGGTCATTTTTTATTCCAGCGTTCGATCGATTCGTGTATTACGGCCTTTGCTTCTTCAGCATCACCCCAACCTTTTACTACTGTTGTGCCGGGTTTTTTCAAGTCCTTATAATGACTAAAGTGAAAATCAATCTGCTTGATAAGTTGTGCCGGTAGGTCATCAAGTGTATTAATGGCATTGCCTGTATTCCGATCATCGGCCGGTACGACAACGACCTTGTCATCTACTTCACTATCATCTTCGAACTTCATAACGCCAATAATCTTTGCCTCAAGAAATATGCCTGTTGGTAATGGTTCGTCAGTAATAATGAGTGCGTCTAATTCATCTCCATCCTCATCGAGCGTTTGAGGAATAAATCCATAATTAGTTGGTTTTGCGAAAATTGCAGGCTCAACACGATCTAGTTGCATAACTGCCAAATCACGGTTCCATTCAACCTTATGATTGCTACCAGCCGGAATCTCGACAACTACATTAACAACCCCACCATCAACATCTCCAGGGGTAAGTATTTTATTAAAATCTGCCATAATTTCTCCGTCTCATTAATAAATATTCACTCAACAGTATAGCAAATCCCCTCTAACTACCCAATTCGATAGAGTGAAGAATCTCATACGAACCTCATGCACGTCTTTTCGTATAGCAATGCTCGTACGTACTCGCTATAATAAAACTATGCTAATCATTGGTCACCGAGGCGCAGCTGGACTTGCCGCCGAGAACACCCTTGAGGCCCTACAGGTGGGTATTGACGCCGATGTGGATATGCTCGAGTTCGATGTTCGTCTGACTTCGGATAAAGTACCTATACTCGCGCATGATTCAAAACTGCACGGTCATCGTATCAGCCAAACCAGATATTCAAAACTGCGCAAGGCCGGACCCGTAACAACACTACGCAATGTCTTGGATAAACTATTTGGACAAATTTATCTAAATCTTGAATTCAAACCCGTCAACGGTGTGGATGTTGTTTTTGATTTAATCAAAAAAAATTACATCAAAAAGCCCGATGACTGGAATAGCCTCCTCGTTTCATCATTCCACGCCTCCGTACTCGTACGACTACGACGACGTAGTCGAAACATCAATCTATCACTGCTTCATAGCATTAATCCATTTTCGTTTATGATATACAATCGTACACTGCATTTATCTGCCGCAGGCTGGCACAGATTACACTACAATAAACTCTCGATACAACTAGCACGCAAAATGGATATCTTTACCTATGTCTACACAGTTAATCGTCCGCAAACGGCACTACTGTTTAGCCGCAGAAAAGTCGATGGCGTTGTCACGGATTTTCCCGATCGCATTTCTCGTGCGCTCAACAAAAAAAACAAATAAGAGACTCTTTACTGTGCGTGTTTGAGTTCGTCTAAATATTCTCGAATCGATAAGGCAGCTGTCGCACCTTCGCCAACCGCACTAGCGATTTGCATAGTCGCACCACTTCGCACATCACCGCTAGAAAATACACCCTCCAGGTTTGTTTCTAACTTCTCATTCGTTTTGATGAGGCCACGTTCATCGAATTCAATACCACTATCCGACAAAAACTGTGTGTTGGGTTTTAATCCAACAAACACAAATACACCGTCAGTATCAATTCTCACATCCTCATCGCCTTTTTTAGCATTCACATGAGTAACCTTACCGTCGGTTGCAACAATTTCCTCCGGGCTAATACCTAGGTGAATTGTCACTTTGCCTTCATCCACAAGCTTTTGCAAGTCCTGTTGTAATACGTCACTCGCCTTTACTGTGCTGCGAACCAACAAATCAATATGAGTCGCAAAGCGTGTCAAAAAGATTGATTCTTGAACCGCTGAATTACCACCGCCCACAACAACTAATCGCTTCTCACGATAGAATGCTCCGTCACATGTCGCACAATAATGCACTCCCCGTCCATAGAACTCTTTTTCACCGGGTATACCTAATTTGTTATAGTCACTACCTGTCGCGATGAGGACTGTTTTTGCTTGCACGGGTTGACCATCAATAATCACAGTCTTTGTTTTGTCATCATTTACCGTCAGCTTGCTGACTTCGCCAAATTCAATCTTTGCACCAAACCGTTCGGCCTGTTGCTGTAATTCCCCGGCCAATTTCATACCCTCTACGCCCTTTGGAAATCCTGGATAATTATCGATAACATCAGTAATTGCCGCCAAGCCACCAATGACACCCTTTTCGTAAAGAACGGTTTGAATATCCTCGCGAGTCGTATAAACTGCCGCCGCTAGTGAGCTGGGTCCTGCGCCGATCATAAGTGTTTCTAATATTTCTGTCATATAATTCCTATACTAAGTATAGCAGGGTTTACTTTAACTCTTTTACTTCAACAATAAATGCCAGTGGACCGAATGGGCGACCGCTGCCGGTATCTTCATTGCCATAGGCCATATCGCCAGGAATTAGCAGCTTGACCGTTGAACCCACTTTGACACCAGTCAATCCCTTAGTCCATCCCTCGATAACCCCTGCCAGACTAAACTCAACAGGCGTCACAACTCCATCCTTATTTGAACTATCGAACATTTTGCCATCAGAAGTCCAGCCAAAGTAATTCGCCGAAAGTGTTGAGTCAGCCTTTAGCACCTTACCGTCACCTTGCCTGAGAACCTCTACTTGCAACTTGGTTACCTTATCAGCATTAAATGGAGTCGCCTCGTAACCCTTGAGGGGGCGATTCGCCTTCATAGCCTCTTCCTGTAGCTTCTTGCTCTCTTCTAACTGTTTTTGGTAGTTATCCAATGCCACCTGTTGGTCCGTAGCTTGATTTTGATTTGCAACTACCACAATAAAAAAGGAACCGATTGTTCCCACCACCATTACTACCGCAATGACCCAAATACCTATACGCTGACTATTAGTCGTCGTCATGAATAACCTCTCCTTTTCGTTTACACCATTATATCATTATTTGTTACTTTTTTTCGGGGTTGGAGTGAAATAATCATCTTCAACAACGATCTGCGCATGCCATGCACCAAGTGCTTGACCCAGCGGTAATATATCATGATAACCCATCAAATCAGCTGCACGCCGCAACAGCGATGCGGGCCATCCGTATAAACGAATCCAGTGCCATTCGAACGCCGCCCAGCTCTCTCCCACAGGCACTACAACAGGTGGCAAAACTGCCCTGTATTTTTTCGGTTTCTTTCCGTCTCGACGTCGCTTTATATTCTTTGAAATAAATATCGCATCATGTAGTGCAGTTTGAGCTAGCCCACTAAACGGTGTTGCGGCGTTATCACCAATGACATATATTCCATCCTTGGTGCGTAATTGTTCATCTACGATAACCTTGCCATTTTTTGCGAGCTCAAAATGATCTGTATTTGCCGTAAAGAATGGATTGTTAGCCACGCCAGATGTCCAAATGACAGTGTGACTCTTTAATGGCTTACCGTTAACCATCAGCCCGTCGACACTCGCCGATTCAACTTTTTCATTCAAGCGAACAGTAACACCGATCTTTTCTAAGCGTTGCTTTACCTTCGCACTGGTTTTTTCACTCATCTTCGGCAGCAAACGTGGCATCGCTTCAAGAATTGTTATACGAACTTTACCATGTGGTACTTTGTAATGTTTACATAGTCGCTTAATATATTGTCCCATCGCAGCGGCTAACTCGATACCAGTTGGACCGCCGCCAATAATGACATACTGCTTTTCAACCTCGTGCTCCTCGGCAATTGCTTGGTATAGATGATGCTTGAGCTTTTGAATCTCTTCCTCGGACTTTATGCCATACGCAAATTCGTCCAAGCCTTTAATACCAAAGTATGTCGTCACCGAGCCCAGCGCCAGTACCAGACGATCATAGTGATATACATTGCCGCCTTTGCTAGCGAGTGACTTGGTTGTTGGATCAACTTCACTAATGCTGTCGATTACGACGTCTACATTGAGCTTGCTAGAAAATATAGTTCCTAATGGTACCCACGATTGCAAATGACTATGACCCGTTGCCGTGCCATATAGGGCGGGAAAATACTGAAAATCGGGCTTGTCACTAATGAGTGTAATTTGATTAGTCTTATCGTGCGACAACTTCAAGGCTGTCTTTACGCCGGCAAAACCGCCGCCAACTATTGTAATATTCATTACATCCTATCATAAGCAATATTGTCGCTTACTTCAAGTAACCACCTATACCTACTGCAAAAAGCGTCGCCAGCAACACATATATCGATGACATGAACATCCGTCGAGCCCATTGTTCATCAGCCTCATCAATATGGACAATTCCGTTTACCGTCCAGTACAATCCCGCTACAACCATGACAATCAAATAGGGATTATATGCCGCACCGATAAAAGCCAATGTAGGTGTAAGTACCAAAAAGACCAATACCCAAAACATCATCTGACGACGCGTACTCGTGTTGCCGTATTTCACTGACCAAACCGGTAAACCGGCCTTTTTATAATCGTCCCGACGAAAAATCGAAATTGCATAAAAATGCGGTAATTGCCAAACCATTAACATGACAAACAAAACAACGGCAACAATATCGAGCTGACCCATAACGGCCGTATAGCCCGCAACTGGCGGCAATGCTCCACATACCCCGCCAATTATTGTGCTTAATGGCGTTTTGCGTTTTGCAAGACCATACACAACCACATACCAAAAATACGCCAATATGCCCAAGCTAGCTGTTAAGACATTCGTCCATATGGCGAGGGAACCAAACCCGACAACACCCAGCACGACCGCATAGATAATTGCATTTTGAATACTAATATTACCAGCTGCGACTTCCCGACCGCGTGTACGTTTCATGCGAGCATCAATATCACGATCAATGATATTGTTCACGACACAAGCTGATGCGATAACAAACGCTATACCGAACGTAATCCCGATAAAAATCCGTAGCGAAAAGCCTGCGTAACTCGAAGCCAAAAAAAATCCTGCAACAGCCGCTAGCGTATTGCTCAGCGTAATACCAGGCTTCATCAGCTGTAAATATGATTTCGTTCGTCGTTCCATCACCGTCTATTCTATGTCAGACTTCCGTACAAACAAAATGGCAGCCCTCTTCGATTCGCATACGAGCAACCTAATCTTCTCGACGATGCCGACCACCAGAACGACCCGTCACCTCTTTTAACGCATGTATCATCGCAAGTAATCCGCGCTGTTCTGTTCGATCGATAGGCACAGTAGAATAAAGTTGTTGCCTCTTGTCTACGTCGACACTTTTATGGGCTACAATTAACCGATTTTCATCCGGGTAATTAATCTTTACCCTGTAATAACTTTCAACATCTTTACCGTCAATATCACGATATTCCATCCGAATAGCAAGGAGTGCCTTTTCGGCATCCTCGACATTATACGGATTACGTCCGTCCAGTCTCATCTCTACATATTCGGGCGCATCGATTGCGTACGATTCCAGGATAGAACCGACAAGCGCCAGTTCATCCTGCGACAGCTTGAAGAACATTGATCGTATATCTAATGATGGATATTCTTGCTCGATATGGCGGATTGTAAATAACTGATCAGTATCGTCAAACAATTGAATAGCAAACTTCTCATATGCAGAGAGACTGTCATAATTATCCGGTTGATTCTCGGCAGACATGAGTATACTATACCACTTTTATGGTAGTCTGGAAAAAGTATACAGGTTCCTTATTCTTCGAAAAGTTGTTTGAATTTTATGTCTATCTGCTCGACGTAACGTCTATATGCCAGATGTGCAATTCCTAGACCTGCCTTGAAATGGGCACTATGATTTGCCTCGGTAAACATCGCATCACTAATACTGTCAACAAAGTTGCGCAGCGGGCGCGGATAATCCTTTGGACCAGTAGCGGGACTGAACGCGCCTCGGGCATACGCATTCCGACCAATAGACTCAATCCGATCGGCATACTCGCTATACCCCCAATATTCATCAGTGAAAACATCGTCAATGTACGGAGCAAGTGCGCTATCCGTACCACCACCGAGCCGCCGATTATTAACCATCATTCCAACTGCAATGCCGTATTCAAATTGTTCGCTACTATATAGCAACGGCAAATCGCTCGTCGAACTTGCCTGCAACGCGTGATGAGTTAAATGATCAATGACATGCTGCATTGAACGAGTTTCTAGTTGCTCGCACCATACGTTCTCGACGTAAGCTAACTCCGATCCCGCGATTGATACCTCTTCGCTCAGGTCAACAATAACACGACGTAAATCAATAACGTTACCGCCAAATTGCGATGTACTCATTCATTGATAATGACAGAAATTGCGTTAATTACAAATTATATCGTAAAAACTAAGCATGCAAGAAATCTAGAAGCCCTTGTCGTATTCAGTCAACATAAATTTCGTTTTTTCAGCCGGTGAAAAATGCATCATACGTTCATTCAAATTATTCATAATCCATATTGATCCTACAACAACAATTATCAGTATTAACGCCATGAACCAGAATGATAGTTGCTTGAGTCTTGGCCCCACTTCGTCTCCCAAGTGCAAAAAATACATTAACTGAACCGCTAGCTGAGTAATTGCCAGAATACCCAAAATGACAAGTATCAGGGGATGAGCCGCGTTGTCGATGACCAAGAAATACGCAACCAATGTTAATGCAAGTGACAGTGCGAATCCCATGATATACCTTTGTATCGTCATCTTACAACTCCCATCATATACACAACCGTAAAGACAAAAATCCAAATGAGATCTAGGAAGTGCCAAAACAAACCAAACAGAGTTAATTGCCTAGTCAATTTGCTGGTGATTCCGCGTCGCCAAATCGTATACGCGAGAACACTAAGCCATAGTAAACCAATAAATACATGTAAACCATGCGTACCGACAAGCGTAAAGAACGCTGACAAAAATGCACTCGTCTGAGGACCATGCCCCTCACTAATGAGTTTCGTAAATTCACTGACTTCAATAAAAAGGAAAGTTGCCCCTAGGACAAAAGTCACGCCTAGTCCGATGAGTACTTGGCGGATGTTCTTTTGAGTCATTGCGATAAGCGCCAAACCGCATGCGAAACTACTCGTCAACAAGATCAATGTTTCGGCCAAAACGAGTGGCATTTCATATATATCCCTACCGGCAGGGCCACCCGCAGTTGCATCACGTAAAACAGCAAATGTTGCGAATAGTGTCGCGAACAGCAAACAATCCGTCATGAGATACAGCCAAAAGCCGACAGATGTCTTTGATAGCAATCGTTTCTCTTCTAAGGCTTCCTCTTGTACACTCATGCCCGTCGCGTCCTCCACAGCTTCTTTTCAATTGCGGCAACTTGTTCTGCGGTAATTGTTCGCTCTACGTCTTCTCGCATACCTGCACAGATAGCGAGTACGATCGTCACTACCAACGCGACAGCAGCAAGCCACCACATATACCAGATCACCGCAAATGCTCCGACAAATGCAACAGCCGCAATCCCCGGACCAAACCCGCTGTTTTTTGGTATGCGAATATCACTAAACTTAGTAGCCTCTTCACGGACATGCGAAGACTTCATCGCCCAAAAAGCATCACGCTGTTCGACGGCATCCAATGCTGCAAAGTTATATTCAGCAATTGGCGTCGATGTAGACCACTCTAGCGTACGACCATCCCACGGATCAGTTCCGACCCTCAGCTCATCGCGTTTCCAAATACTATAGGCCAACTGCAAAACCTGAAAGAAAACACCTAGCAAAATAATCATCACGCCAACACCCGCCACCACAAAAAGGCCCTGCCACCCCAGAGATGCATCGTAATGATCCAAGCGACGAGCCGCGCCCATCAAGCCAAGGATATAGAGCGGACCAAATGCCAAAACAAATCCGACTAGCCAACTCCAAAATGCCGCTACGCCCAAACCTTCGTGTAATCGAAAACCGGTCAACTTTGGCCACCAATACGCCAATGCGGCGAATGCCCCGAACACGACGCCACCGATAATCATATTATGAAAATGCGCGACCAGGAACAGGCTATTGTGTACCTGAAAGTCAATACCGGGTACCGCCAGCAACACGCCCGTTACGCCACCGATAGTGAATGTCGTGATGAATCCCATAAACCATAACATCGGAGTCTTGAAGCTAATACGTCCTCGAAACATCGTAAATAACCAGTTAAATACCTTAACGCCCGTTGGAATTGCAATTATCATCGTCATGATTCCAAAAAATGCGTTGACATTTGCACCCGCACCCATAGTAAAGAAATGATGCAGCCAAACAGTAAATGACAGTACGGCAATCGCCATAAGCGCCCAAACCATACTGGTATACCCAAATAAACGTTTACGGCTAAAGACCGGCACGATTTCCGAAAACACACCAAATGCAGGCAAGGCTAGTATGTAGACTTCAGGGTGTCCCCATGCCCATATCAAATTAACGTACATCATTGGATTGCCTCCTAGGTCACTCGTAAAGAAGTGTGTCTCTATCGTACGATCGAGCGTTAGCATACCCAACGTTGCTGTTAGTATCGGGAAGGCGAAAACGACCAACAACATACTACCGATAACCGACCACACAAAAATCGGCATCTTCATAGGCGTCATACCTTTGCGTCGCATTGTAAATATCGTTACCAAGAAATTAACGCCGGACAATAAACTACCAATCCCCGCTATCTGCAGTGCCCATATCCAATAATCAACCCCCGTCCCTGGACTATACTCTAACCCACTCAACGGAGGATATGCCAACCAACCTGCCGTCGAAAATTCGCCAACCGCCAGGCTAACGTTCATCAGTGCCATGCCAGCAAAGAACAGCCAAAAACTAATTGAATTGAGGAGTGGGAATGCTACATCTCGCGCACCAATTTGCAACGGCACGATTAGGTTGATGAGACCGAAAATAATGCCCATCGCAACAAAAAATATCATTATCGTACCGTGTGCGGAAAAGACCTGTTGAAACATATCCGCATCTATTGGCCCAGCTCCATTTGTTGCAAACAATGCCTGTTGCACGCGCATCATCACTACATCTGCCAAGCCACGTAGCAACATAATTCCCGCAACAACGAGATACATCACTCCGATTTTTTTAGGATCAAGCGATGTTATCCACGTCTTCCACAACCAACTCCATCGTCGAGTAACGGTCAACAAACCAACAATCAATAATACGCCAAATAAACCGCCCAATGCACCGAGCACTGTAACAATATTATCAGGAAGCGCGTCTAGACTTAATCGCCCTAGCAGGAAACCCCAATCAATGATCATGATTATCGTACCCTTCTTTTATCCCAGCTTCATGATGCATATACTTATTCATTACTTTAGCATACAAATTTACGTCATGCAGATGAAAATACTGTGGAACATTTGCACTACTTGGCACCGCTAATTTCTGATATGAACCCTCATCCATATGGCTATGTTCATCGCCTCCACGAACAGACGCAGTCCACTTTTCGAACTCATCACGAGTATCTAGCGTTTTTACCATGAAATTCATATCAGCATAACCTTTGCCGCTAATATTGGTATTGCTTCCACGATATTCGCCAGGATTATCAGCAACCAAACTCAAGCGAGCCGACATACCGTTCATCGCATATATTTGCGAGCCTAAGCTTGGTATCCAAAATGCACTCATCGGACCATCGCTTGTAATATGAAATTCAATCGGAACACCAACTGGTATTTTAAGTACGTTGACCGATGCAATATCATAGTCGGGATACAAAAACAGCCACTTCCACTGCATCGCAACCACTTGTACAGTAATAGCCTTTTCATCTGACTCGAGCGACTTATACGGATCTAGTTGATGCGTACTCACCCATGTAACAACACCCAGGATTGCAATAATAACAATCGGTACGCCCCACCACAAACCCTCAAGCCATTTATTGCTATCGTGGTCCGGCGTATATTTAGCCCTGATATTACCCTCTCGGTATCGCCACGCGAATGCACCTATCATAATGAAAACAGGTACGACCACTACCGCGCTCAAACCAAGCGTAAACAACAATAAATCTTTTTCCGCAGAGGCAATAGCGCCTTGTGGATTTAACACGGCGATGTCCGTGCCTTGTAACATAATCATGATGGATACTATAGAAATCACCGTAACCAGCAGTAGACTCGCTGCTATGAGCCATGGCCACCTAGATTTTTTCTTCCTCGCCGTCATGCTTATGATTCTATGATAGACCCTTAAGGCGTCCATGCCAACCCCACGTCCGCCTATCTTAGTCACTGATAACTATGCTGCTAAACGAGAATTCATATACAATACAAGATATGAAAAATTTTGGCGGTATACCCATAGATCAATTTAATTGGAAAAATGACGATGGAAGCAAATTCGATCCAGACGAGCTATATCCAGTCATAGATCCAGCCTCAAACCGTCTGTACGGTATCCGCAAGGAAAATGAATCAGAGGTTGTCGTTGTGCAGTCATATAATCCAAGCGGGAACGGCAACGAAGCGGTAGCTTTTGCACGCATGATGTGGGGAAAGCCCGAGGAATGGGAATACCCAAATATCAATAATCGTCATGTTACATGCATAGGAATACCCCATTGTGCTACATGCATCAAAAATAACACAGAGTACATCACCGACAGGGCAACAAATTGGAGAGTTCAAATCACCGATCCATTGTCTACTGACCTTATAGCCCGTCGCCTCATCATGCCCGGTATGGTCGAAGAAACAATCACCGGCCCCCACGCCATAGCAGACATCGCTCCAAAAATTGACTTCTTATATGGCTCGGTTCACGATAGGCGTAAGGAGATCGTTCGAAAAGCAATCGCAACCTTTGGTCGACTAATTGATTTCTCTACAATGCGAACCGATGATCCTTTTCAAATGGAATTTACAGATATGCAAGTGAACGAATCTGCTTCGCAACAATCCACGGATCATTATCAACGACCAGAAATCCACATAGTAGCGCAGATCAATCGACTATTCGGAAGTAGATAAAGACGCTGCATAAGTCACACCATAGCTAGAATGGATTACTATACTCTGTACTAAAGTTGCATATATTGCTGAATAATGTGATAAAATACCTTCAATAGCACAAGGAGATGTCAGTGTCGCTAGAGACAACAACCACACCGGAAGGCCTGCGTATCTATGTAGATACTATACCTACGGCAGAAACGGCAAAGATTAATGCCTTTGTTGGCGTCGGAAGCGTGCACGAGCCAGATAAGCTAGCCGGCATTTCACACGCGCTGGAACATTGTGTTCATATCAGTACAAACTTATTTCCCAATGATCAAGCTTTGGATGAATTCACTGGTATCAACTCCCTTACGGCCAACGCAGACACCTTTTATAATAGAACGTGCTACTACGCTACTGGGCCATACGTTGAACCAAATATGCGACGACTGGGTCAGATACTATTTCAACCGACATTCGACCCGACATACATACCCAATGAAATGTCGACAGTTACTCGCGAGGGACTAGAACGACGAGATGACGTATACCAACTACACTACATCGCTTCTGATTATGCACTTTTCGGTAAGCCATATGGACGTAATGTAGGTGGTTATGCTGACAAAATAAACTTCACGCCCAACCAAATGAAAAAATTCTACAAAAAGCACTACACTATGTCCAATATGGCTATAGTTGCCGTCGGTAATATTAGGCTAGAAGAAGTTTTGCAATATACCGAGAGATATTTTGATCACACACAAACCAAAAAACTACACGTAACACCACCATTGCCGGAAGGAATGGACGTAACAACAACTGGTTTACTAGGAGCAGGCTCAAGTGCCGTAGTGAGAATTGCGTCACCAATGGATAAATCATTTGTCGATAAATACATAGATAATAAAATCGCTTATAAGGCAGCTATCCAAGCAATGAATGCATTATGCTATCAACGTTTTCGCACCGATACAGGCATCGCATATGACAGTGAAGTATCTCTAAATGATATCAATGACCTGAATGCTTGGTCGATAGTCGGCGATGCTAATGTTGGCGCCGAAAAGATAAAGACAACGGAGTCTCTCTTCAGGGATATCTTTAGTCGTACAAGTAATACTTATAGCGAAGCAGCCATAGCATCTGCGGTTGGAAGTACGCGGTCCGATATTTTATGTAGCATGGATTCTGTCGAGGATAGAACCGAGCTATATATACAAAATCTGGAACAGCAAACTGAGCCAAGAGACCTACGACAAGTAGCCCAGTCGGCGCACAACCTCCAACACGATAGCGTCAGAACCGCAATCGATGAAATTGTTGAATATATGGGGAACCACCCCCCGATAACCCATATCACCGGACCCAAAAAAGCAATGAAATCAGTAGATAGAATGATAGGGGTGCACGAGATAGCGTAGTGACATGCGTTTGCACTCGCAACTAATCCACCATGAAACATTCATCAGAACAATCCGCTTGCCCAATGTATTCGACCCAACAACACCGGGGCGATGTAGTCATGTCTACCAATTGGGAATACCTGCAGGCTATGAAGATGAACGAGTTCGCTCCCTCTCCCAACATATCCCCCGTAACACATCCTCAGCGGAAGCTTGATGAAAAACGCTTTGCACCATGGTTTTGGCCCGATAACGAATTGGCCGACGCACTCCACATCCGTCAGGCGGCCTTTCTGAAAAATCAAAAGAGAGTTCTTCATACGGCCAATAATAATCCCGAAGTGCAGGCTGCTTCACAACAACTATTAAACTTACAGGCTCATTATTTGAGTGAACACTTCCCAGAAAAATACACGATCGAGCAAAGTCGCACATTAGGTAAAGTAATCATCAACAGAGCAAGCGAAGATAAAATTGATACATTTAGCATCGACGCCGAAAAAAGTGACTGGCATCCGCTCGCAATCAGCGGAATGTTAGGCCAGGAAGATATTTGCATTGTAAAAAGAAAGAAGAGCGGACGACAAGTACTCGTTGCCGGTTTTTTAGCGACTCCAACGAATTGGAATCTGTCAGATTTCATGAAGGCCGACATGGATACTATTCACCAGCACGTTAGTGGGTATGACGAACCGGTCAGTGAAACCCGAAAATACAAACTAAAGGACACTGTTGATAAAGTACTCGAATCACTGCGAGAATATCCAGACGGTGTTATTTGTCGCAACAATCAATTCATTGAATATGCAGACTCACTTGCCCTAGAGCCTAGCGAAGCAAAGAAGATAAAGGCCCATAAAATTGCAAAGAATCTTGGAAGTCGTATATTTCTCCGGACTGAACGAGAAACTCTTGCTCGCTTACCAAAACCGTACGATAACTTCACGATTTTCACCATCAAACCCCACGTGTTTCACATGGCAGACGTCCGACGATTACGCGGTGATGATTTTGCACGAGCGGTGCTCACTAATTCCGTTCTCGAATCAGCCTTGAAAATGACAGAGAGTGAATCATTTAATTTCACAAATCCTCTGCAGCAATACTTAACGTCAACCGAAGAGTCGAAGCAATAATTCATGTATATATCTGTCGACATGGGAGGAACAAATACGAGAATTACAGGCACGACTGATGTAATACATGGCCAGTCGTTCGACAAACCTATCAAACGCCAAAATACCGGTGATTACGAAAATGATTTACAATTTATTATCAATACATCAAAAAAGATAGCAAAGCGTGGCGGCGCTACAATCAAAGCTGTCGGCATAGGTACACCCGGTACACCCAACCCTGATCGAACCAAAATTGCATCAGCTATCAACTTACCTCACTGGAATCAACAACCACTCGTTCAGCCCATTACTAATGCACTCAACTGCCCAGTTTACTATGATAATGATGCCGTCACAGCGGGCCTGAGCGAAGCATACTATGGCACCTGGCAACCGTCCGACTTTCATTATTTAATTTGGGGTACGGGGATTGGCGGATCCGAAATTAAATTTGATGCAACAGGCGAGGTAAATTATGTAGCAAAACTACATTGGAAAAATCACTTTCGTGATTGGACTTTTGAGTGTGGAGGAAAAGCGCTCGATGAAATATATGGACGACAAACAGAAAAACCCTGGGATGATATTTTTGCCAAATTCAGCGGTCACCTATTGAACTATGTTGCAACATATCAACCGCCCTCCATTGTATTCGGAGGCGGGCTAGCCGAACGATTCGATAATCAAATCGAGATACTGAAGCGACAAGCGGGCGTCGACATTAACATTAGTAAATTTGGTGGTGATAGTGGAATCAAGGGTGGATTTGGGCTAATCCGCTTTGCTCAAAGCCATAACTTACCATCTGTCGATTTAACCGATACGGAGGACTAGTGGCAACCTCAATCGTCTTGAGATTCGGGAATCACAACATCATCAACCTGTTCAATTTTTGCTGAAAAATAGTTTACAAACGGTGTCTTTCCCAGGCTCATCCCCTTCTCTTTTGCTTCGTTCAAATTGATCATGCCTGTAAAATCCAACGTATCTTCCTCAATACATGACGCAAACGACTGAGCATAATATAGTGCTATACCCGCGCGTAAATCCTGACGCTGAGCATCCGTCAACGGCTGTAATTTTTCAGCCATCACCTCGTGCAAGCGCTCTAGTTTAATATAAACGTTCGGAAATGTTTCTATGCCCCTCCAAACATTCTGTGCAAAATAATGTGCCAAAAATAATTCTTCGTCCGGGTCCCGCATCCTCTTCATTTGATCACTAAAATCCGTATTCGAGCTGGGCAGTAAATGTGTATGCCTATTTAATACCACCGCCCCCATGTATCCGCAGACTGTTGCCGACCTCGGAACACGTTCTTCTCGCGCGCGGTCCCAGTCCCTACATAGTAATATGCTTGCATTATGTGTTAGGTATCTCCCGGCAAGGCCCGTAACAGCAACTGGCGCCGAATTCATACTAAGAGTTGCAATGAAGTGCTCCCTATCTAGACCATCAACGGACTGAAACCACTCGTTGACCGCATTTTCCACATCCGGATTCACTACGTCCCTGTAGGGAAACGATTCCAGCTTTTTGCGTTCGTTTTGGCTCATGTTGACTTCTAGTGTACCACTCAATTACACACATGTATTCAAATTAGTAAACCTAAATCTATATAACGACTGCGCTCAGCTTTTCGCAAACTTCGCTAACAAGAGAGTCCATAACGGCCGAGACTTCATCGCCCGTGAGAGTTTTTTCATGAGAAGTTAGGCTAATACGAAGTGTGACGTTCTTTGTATCACCCGTATCCGGTCGATAGATACCCAGCGGACTGATTGCAACCACCAAATCCGTTTTTGTTAGATTATCATGCACGGCAGATTCAACATCAACATAACTCATGGATTGTGCCACCTGTAGTGTTACGTCACGTTCGGCACTCGGAAACTTACTCAATTGTCGATACGACCCTGTTGCCTGACGCACCTCTTTCAATAATGATTCAAAGCTGATTTCGAATCCGGCTGCTAATTTAGGTAGTTTGAAATTCCGTTGTATAGCCGCCCCGTACTCACCGACCGCACCTATTACCGTATCCCCTACACGGATTAATGCTCCGCGCTTTTGCTCGAATAATTTACCTTGCTGAAGTGGTACATAGTTGAATTGTAAACCGCTCTTTTTCGCTATAAAATCCGCCAGGGCTTTCGCTTGGTAAAAATCACCCCCTGCAAGAGCTAACGAAACATATTCCTGTTCGACGGGTACGCCATCCTCGTCAACGCCTGCAGAAATACGATGGCCTTTGCCGATTTCAAAAATAGCAAAATGCTCATATCCTGCCCGTACGTTTGCGTGAATCTTGTCTAGCAAACTCGGTAAGACAGTTCGTCTGTAATAGTGCAGGTCGGGGCTCAATGCATTTGATAACTGATACGTATCATCCACATTCTGCCCGGCTCGATCTAATAAATTTTTGTGAACAAAACTATAGGTCAATACTTCATTCGCTCCAGCGCGCGATAAGGTGTCACGTAGTTGTGTTTTTAGTGTACGATTCGCACGAACGGGTGCTGGCGTCACCGTTCGTCGTGGCAAATCTTGCGGTAATTTATCAAATCCGTACAAACGACCAACTTCCTCGACAATATCCTCAGGAATCTCAATATCCGTACGCCAAAATGGTGCAACGTAATTAACATCAAAAGTAAACTCAACATTACCCAGCAATGACTCGATCTCTTTTCGCGATAAATCAAGTCCCAATCGGTGATTAATAAAATCCTTATCAATTGATTGCGGGGCATGTACGACCAGCTCGCTAAATGTTTGTAAATTCTGATCATCAGCTACCTTGCTCGCCTGTTGACCACCCGCTACATCAAATACCGACTTGAGTGCAAGATGCATGACAGCGGGAATCTGAAGTGGCGATTGGCCCTTGGTGAATCGTGTCACGGCATCGGTAAACAATCCGTGGTGCATACTCGTTCGACGTAACGTAAACATATCAAAGTTCGCACATTCCAGGATAATATTTTTTGTTTCGATAGATACTTCGGTTTCGCTACCACCCATAACGCCACCCAATCCAATAACCTTTTTGCCGTCCGTAATAACAATATCGCTATCATTCAGCTCCTCGACTTTACCGTTCAACAATGCAACTTGTTCGCCCTTGTTTGCCAAGCGTACTCCCAATTTGCCACTCGCGACCTTATCGTAGTCGTATGCGTGCATGGGCTGTGCCGTAATCAGCATGACGTAGTTTGTCACGTCGACGATATTATTTATCGGCTTACTACCTAGCCGAACCAACTCGGCCTGTAACCAAGTAGGGCTAGGAGCTACTGTGATGTCACGTACTGCAACCGCCATAAATCGTGATACCTTATCGGGCACATCATTTTTTACTGTCAATACCAGCCCATCACCATCACTAAACTTCGGCGTATCTACGTACCAGTCGGGGCTAACGAATTGATTACCCAAAATACCAGCGATTTCACGCGCCACGCCTAACTGACCAAAGCAATCGGGCCGATGCGTAAACATCTTGTTCTCGATATCAATAATTGTGTCGTCCAAGTCATAAGCCCGAGCAAAACCAGTACCCGGCTTTATCTCGACATCGTTAGGCTTCCATTCGTTTGCGTCAATTTCCATGATGCCCTCGTGCGCGTCACCAAATCCTAATTCCTTGGGGCTCGCCAGCATACCATTGCTCATCGCACCGCGCAATTCACGTGCACCTAACACGAATGGTTCAGTATCATCAAACGTCGATGGGACAGTTGCGCCTGGTGGCAACCAAACCGCTAACATGTCGGCACGAACATTTGGTGCACCGCACACAACTTGAACCAGGCCATTGTCATCACGTTCAACATCTTTGGACGCGCCACCATCATCCACTTTTGTCAGATTTAGATGATCGGTACCCTTCAATGGAGCACACTCAACAACGCGAACAATTGTCGCGCCTTCGTATTTCTTTGCAATATCGATAATTTCCTCGACGCCACCCAGTTGTTGATTTATAAGCGATACTAACTCATCAACCGATACATCAAAAGAGGTATATCGTTTAACTATATTTAAACTAACTTTCATCTAAAACTGCCTCAAAAAATCTAATTTAGCTGATTGAAAATGTCGAACATCTTCTATACTGTGCTTCATCATCACTAAACGATCGACGCCACCACCCCATGCAAAACCAGTGTATACCTTGGGATCAATACCCGCCATCTTTAACACATTGGGATGAATCATACCGCAGCCTAATAATTCAATCCAGCCCGACCCGGAGCAAACCGTACAGCCCTCGCCCTCACAAAACGGACAACTGAGCGAAAACTCAAATGATGGTTCGGTAAATGGAAAATAAAATGGATTAACACGAACATCTAGTTTTGTCTGATAATAACTCTCGAGGAATGTCTTGAGCGTAGCAACCAACATGCCGGCATGAACATCCTTGTCGATATATATACCTTCGTGTTGATAAAAAGTATGCTCATGACGTGGATCCAAGTCTTCATTACGAAACACGCGATCAATCGATGCGGCCGCTATCGGCTGACCGTCTTCCAACTGTGGTTTTAATTCATGCATGATGCGATTTTGCATCGTACTTGTATGCGCAGGAGCAATCAGTGGTTCACCATCCTTATCGACTTGCATAGTCATAAACGTATCGAAATCATCACGCGCCGGATGACCCGCCGGAAAGTTCAAAGATTCAAACATGTGATACTGATCATCAATTTCACGCGACTCAAATACCGTGAATCCCATACGACCCAAGATATCGCTCATAATCGCAATCTCGCGCGTTATCGGATGAATCGTGCCGTGCTCGGCTGGCAAAAGTGATGGCAAGCTACCATTTATATCAAATGGTGCTGTCACATCGATTGGCGTAACGGCCTGATCTAACAACTCCGCCTGGCGCTTATCTATAGCAGTCTGAAGCGATTTTTTGAGCTCATTAAGTACCCGGCCCGCACCGGCTCGCTCTTCAGGAGGCAAATTCTTTAGTTCTTCAGCAAGCGCGCGGAGTTCGGGTGCGCGAAGAATTTCTTGTGGTTGCTGACTTTTGCCGATACGTGCCAGCAAATCGTCACGGACGCTATTACTATCAGTCATCTATACAAATTATAGATTACTTCACGCTTGATTGCCAGAAGCAATGACATACCCAACCAGGGCAACGACACCTGCCACTACGATCAGAATCCATAGCCACGCTAGGCTCGTTGTTCCCTTTGTACCTTTGACGAAAGCAGAGTCCTCGACACCGTCAACCATATCGGCTGGATCGGGTTTCTTGTTTTTTGCTTTCTCACTCAGGTCCAATGCGATACGCTTCTGTAGTTCACTACGATTTTCAGTTTGCTTTAGAATGATTCCCATATCGTTATTATACTCACAAATATCAGGTTGCAAAAAATCTCAGCAGAAATTCAAACTATTTTTTGCACATTGAATGGTTATGGTATAATAGCCTCATAATTTCTATATAAGGAGGGAATTTCCATGGTTACGAAAAAAGCCGGCTCGGCTGCCAAAAAGACCACCCGGTCAAACAGCCAATCTAAAACAAATGTAACAGCAGTGCGATCACAAGCTGCCAGGGTTTCAGTACCAAAATTTAACCTAAATAGTAACGAACTAGCGTCAACATTCATTGGTGAATTTGTTGGTGTATTCGTACTTGTCAGCGCATTTCTCGTAACAAAAGGTGAACCACTCTATATGGGCTTCGTTCTTGTTGCGTTAGTGATGATGGTAGGCGCCCTTTCAGGCTCTCACCTCAATCCGCTCATTTCAGTAGGTGCTTGGGTCACTCGACGACTTAGCCATCTAAAAACCGCAGTATACCTTATCGCTCAGTTCCTCGGTGCTGGTGCGGCATTTGTATTGATGACCACATACCTCAATGGTGTTCAAGCTGATGCAGCTGCACTCGCACAACCAGTGCGCGAAGTATTTGCTCTCGCTCCACTCACCGATCAAAATTCATGGTTCATCTTCTTTGCGGAAGTACTAGGCGCCAGCCTCTTTGCATTTGCATTTGCAAGTGTCTACAAGGCATCAGTTGATCGTGTCACACGAGCTTTGACTATCGGATTCGGCTTCTTTGTTGCAGCCTTGGTTGCAGGCGTTGTCGCTAGCTATGTAGGCGGTCAAGTTGCACTCAACCCAGCAAGCGCCGTCGCAGCATCAGCTGTTGACTGGACAGCAGTTGACTGGACAGCAGTTCTCGTTTACCTCGCAGCTCCACTACTGGGTGGTGTTATCGGTTTCGCACTCCGCGACGCCGTCGAAACAAAATAGTTTCAACACTACGCACAATAAACCCCGTGATTATCGCGGGGTTTATTCGTTATCGTTCGTTGGCTTGTCGAGTAATAGCGGCTCAACACTGCCATTACGGCCAGCGATTTTAATAATATCTTTATCAACTTTACCCAGTTCTTTATGTGCGCTATTGAAGTGATTCACTGTCGCACCCAACGAACTACCCAGCTTTTGCATAAATGTCTCGAATCGGCCGATATGCTGACCCAGCTTGCCGACACGCACCTGAATATCCTTTGCCTGCTCTTCGATCTGTAAGCTACGCAGTCCCTGTAATACAGTCTGTAAATACGCCATAAAGCTCGTAGGACTCACGATAATGACTCGTTTGTCACGAAACGCGTACTCGATCAAATCCTTGCTGCTGGCTCCGACATTGTTGATCAGCAGATCATAATACAAAGCTTCGCTCGGTATGAACATAAATGCAAAGTCCATCGTGTTTTCGCTGGGACGAATATATTCCGCAGTTTCGTCGATACGACCCTTCAAATCAGTTTTTACCTTTGCGAGTAACTTGTCACGCTCGACTTTGTCTTCACAATCAACCATACGATTATAATTTTCCAAACTAAACTTACTGTCAACCGGAAGTATCTGGCCTTTTTCCAAAAACACAACGGCATCAACAATTTTTCCATCGCCAAATTTATATTGCATTTGGTATTGCTTCGGGGCCAAAACATTCTCTAGAACACTTTCTAGATAAAACTCGCCAAACACGCCACGCTGCTTAGGATTTTGCAGGACATTTTGCAAAGTTTTTAGTTCGGTAGCGACATCAACGACGCGACGATTCGTCTCGTCGAGCTTTGCTAAGCGTCCAGCCACGTCAGCAACCAATTTGGCACTCTCGCTCAATTGTTTTTGTACGGACTTTTGCATGGAATCTTGCCCGCGCTCTAGTTTATCGCCCATACTTTCTTGTAGTTTTTGAATCGTTCGATTCAATTCTGTCACATCAGTTTTTATCAGATCAACCGAACCACCCTGTTGCATCTCGCGCATACGTGACAATAATTGCAACACGATGCCGGTAAATATAATAACGACAGCCAACAAGATTACGCCAAAAAAAGTTATATCCATGTGTATATTATAGCATCGACGCCCAGCGAATCAGGACAACGACGGGGACTACAACTAGTAGCACAACAGCGATTGCTCTGGGGCGTACTAGCCAAGAGAACAACGCAAACAATAGCGCAAACAATATCCCATACCATGCAATTGATTCGAACCACACCAAGCCATGAGTCCACTCACCAAGTGGCCAAAGGCAAATAATGGCAGCAACGACGACGATAATCGGACGATAGGCGCCTAGTTTTACTAAGCCCAATAAACCCGCTACCCCACCGACCAGCATCGAAATAATTCCAGCGGTATTCGCCGTCATCACGGTGCAGTTTGCACCGGTTGCCTCACCACACGGAATTGCAGACAAAGCGACGTCACGCATAAATAACAAAATCAACCAAGTGACAATACCAACGACAAACCCAAGAACCGCAACTCTAATCAGTTGCTGTGGCTGTAGTTCAATTATGCCTCCCCACCGAGATGAAGCCTTTTCGCTCATTACATCTCCTCTGTTTTGTCTATTTTAACACTTACCACCCCTAAGACAAACAGAAAATAAATCATTGATATCAGGCTCCTACTTTTTATGGTGGTGGGCGGGGTGTGGTGCGGTCAAGTACCACAAAGCACCTACGATTGCAGCTAGTACTCCACCAAATACGTCCAACGGAGTGTGAACCAGCGCCAAAACTCTACCGACGCCAACAAGTACAACCAACACGGCTAAAATTGTCGTTAGCGAGCGTGATCTTGTTTCGAACCAAACAGCCAGCGCGATCGCCGTTACGAACAATGCATGATCCGAAGGAAACCCAGGATTATCTAAATATGCAGCACCCGGTGTAACACCCAGTAATTCAAACGGTCTCTGAGTTTCGGGCTGGATCAGTGTTGCCATCAGCTTTGCAACTAAAAACGCCGTCAGACCCGCCATCAATATGCGTGTATACGCCGTATATTTACGATTATTGGGAATTTTTGCAATTAATGCATACGTACCGACCGCAATTACCAGCAAAACAGTCCCGTCTGCAATCAGTTGAATAAACGCTTCCATACATCAAATAGTATACGCTCCGTCGACATTTCATGCTACAGTGGTTATGTATAAAAGGTGCAGGAGGGCATTGTGAATAGAATTATTATTATAGCGTCAGTCACCCTACTTGTGATTTTTGGTGGTGCCGCAATATTTCTGAACTTATCAAATTCAAATAACACGGTATTAAACCCCGTCTCGAGCGGTGATGATGATAGTGATTTCACCGCAATAGACGCATGCGACATCCTGACGAGAAAAATCGTTGCCGATGCATACGGCGGCACGATATCAGGCACAACACCAGTCGAGAATACTACGTCCAGCAACGACCTATTCGTCACAACTTGCAGCTTGACATCATCTTCCGGTAAAGATTCGAAAAAGGTAACAAACGGTACTGCGACCCTATTAGCACGCATTGCAAGAAATGAACAAGGTGCTAGTAATAATAAACAGGGTTTTCAAAGCAACCGACCCGCAGAAGCGGTTAATGTTGCGGATATCGGTGACCAGGCCTACTACATCCCTAGCTTTAATCAATTTTACATACTCAAAGGAAACAACTGGTATATACTATCGAACTACAATACCAGTGTTCTGGATGGTACGCTCGATGATGTCAAAAGTCTTGCTCAAAAGCTAAACTTTAAATAATCAATTACTCGTTTAGTATCTAACTAAGCGCCAAAACCTGATAGCACGTAGAAGAGTACAACTCCGGGCCAAACCGCTGCCTCAACAAATGAGTATATTACCTCACCGCCATTCTGTGCGCCTTGCAAAAAATATACAACTGCACCAACATAGGCAACGAATCCAACGAATCCGAACATACCGTTATCGGCAACTACTTTGATTTTTTCTTTTTTCACCATAATAAATTTCCTTGTTTACCCAGTTATTATAACATGAGCAGTTTCAGATAACTACAGAGCCCAAGCCGCCCATGTTCCACCGGTGGAGTGTCCAAGTGATGCGGTACTGCCACTCCACACGATAGCTACGTCCATTATGTCGCACGTGCCCTCACCCGAATAACCCGCAGGTCCCACGCCCGCAGATACCACGCCATCAACTATTTTAAAATAATTATTACTTATCGATCTTGCTTGTACGGCATACCTATCATTTGCACTATCGTAACAATAATATAGATTATTTTGATCTCGATAGGCACCCTTCGTGATATGTATATCTGTACTAGCCGTCGGCGGAAGAGGATATCTACCCGTACTCACTCTCTCGATTTCAAGTTTCTTGGCCATATTCGCCAAATCACTTTGCACCGCGGCATCATTAGCCCTAGCGGAGATACCGGTATATGCAACGGTAACGATTGCAGCTAGAATGCCGATGACAACAACGACAATCAGGAGTTCAACGATAGTAAAACCCTCTACTCTATTCCATGATGTTTTACTCTGCATCGACATCCTCTTCCCCTATGCCCCACTCGGCGGTGTTTCGTTGCAACTTGTAATACTAGTGTAGGTAATCGATCGTTTGTAATAATCGTTGTTCGTAATATAAGTCGCACCACCCCCTATGGCTACATGATTACACAAATAGTACGGGGCGGACATCCAGCTCACCTCTCGATATCCCAAGCGTCGATATCCTACGTCTGTCGAGGGTGATGGCAATACGTTCCATGCACTCAATAGGTAATCGGTTCCGTTACTCAAATACACATAACAACTGCTCCCATTACCGACACCTTTTAGTGATTGGTCGCTCTGGGGCAGACTCCCCGCGAGCCCTGGAACCCACTGGGCAGTCGCCGTTACAGTAGCCCCGGTATACGGACAGTTCGCATCGACGAGAGGGGTCGCACCACCTCCCATAGTAGGTGATGTAACGGGGTACTGACCATTAGTAACCTGGTAGATTTGTATTTGCTTATTAACCTGCTCCATGTCACTATATGCTCTCGCCACTTTTGCTCGTGATGAAATACCGGTATACGCGACGGTTACAATCGCAGCCAGAATGCCGATAACGACAACAACTATCAGTAGTTCAACAATAGTAAAACCCGTTGTTTTGCGTTCGGCCCACATACCCCTAGTTTACCACAAGCATTTATTACTAATCTTACGAACAATCACCGGATTGAGGCAACGCACGGAATTGTGCTATCGCGACACCGCTACCCGTAAAATAATACATCCTATCCGTAGCCGCACAGTTCCCGCCCTCGCCTTCATTCTCATCCAGTACATAAGGGTTACCTCTTGCATCACCTTCTCGTAGCGAAGTGAGGTCTATCCCGGTGACGGCACCGATTTTGATCAAGTTATCATAATACCGCGTCCAGCAAACGTGTGATTTTGCGAGATCCTTCGGCTCGGTAGCTGATGTATTATTAGTTGCACTTATACAGTACCCGGCAGAATAAGACGATCCTGTAATCGAACGTAGGTTTTTACTACTAGATTGCTGCGCAGCAGTAATCGCTTTGTAGTACGTATTCATATCAGAGTCTCGTTTAGCGTCATTTGCACGCGTCGTAACACCGGTATATGCCACGGTGACAATAGCGGCGAGGATGCCGATGACGACAACAACAATCAAAAGCTCAACAATGGTAAAACCGGAGTTTTTGCGTGTGATTCGCATATGTGTAGTTTAGCATAGGCATTTAACCCACAAAAATCGAATGTCCAAAGATGATACAGTATGTATATATGTTTCAAAAATTACAGATGATTGGGTGGAATGACCAACTAGACAAGCTCTGGGCTGACCTCGACCCTCCCGCTTTGTACAAACCAGCACGTGTAGTTGCTGATTTTGGTAGTAAACGTATCATCAGTGATGGCGAAACTGAATCAGTTTCGCAAATAAGTGGCAAGCTCGAATACGAATCTTCTAAAAATGAACTACCAAAAGTCGGGGATTGGGTCATGACCGAGCTATCTGGCGAGACCACTATCATTCACGGCGTTCTCCCTAGAAGCAATGAACTAGCTCGACGATCAGCCGGTACGGCCGTAGAAAAGCAACTCCTCGCCACCAATGTCGACGCTGCGATTATAGTACAAGGTTTAGATAACGACTTTAATCTACAAAGACTCAAAAGATATCTCTTTCAAATTAGGCAATCAAACATCCGACCAATAATCGTTCTGAACAAGAAAGACCTCAATCCCAACTGGGCTCAATTAGTAGATGACACAAAACGCGAACTCGGCGTACAAACGGTATTCGCCGTAGATGCCGAGTCGGGCGAAGGGCTCGAACAACTCGACACCGAACTGCTACCGGGTAAATTAGTAATCATCGTAGGATCCTCAGGGGTTGGTAAATCAACAATCACCAATCAATTACTGGGCCGCGATGCTCAAAAAACCAGCCAAGTTCGGCAGGATGATTCAAGGGGCCGCCACACAACAACCCATAGACAGGTATTCCGCCTCCCGTCCGGCGCATTACTCATGGATACTCCCGGCATTCGCGAGTTGCAACTATGGGGCGAACTAAACGATAATATCAGTCCGTTCATCCAGGATCTATCACTTTACTGCAAGTTCAGCAATTGCCAGCATAATACCGAGCCTGGCTGTGCCGTGGTAACTGCAATTAACGAAGGTTTGCTCAGTAGCGATGAGCTAGTTTCTTTTAATAAGTTCAAAGACGAACTAGCTTTTTTGCAATCCAAAGTTTCCTCGGCAGACAAATCGGCATATCGTCAAAAACAACGAAAATTACACATTAAATATCGCAACGCAACAGAGAAAAAACGTAAAGAACGGTACTAAATATCCCTACCGTCGCTGGTTTACCCCCTAGCTCGTTTGACTAATTGCGAAATAGTAGTATAGTTAGTAACGATTTGTGACCCCTGTAGGATGGAGTAATCTTCATGCCGGGATAGCAAAGATCTTTGACATATGGAAGCAGTTCAAGTGGAAGGAATCGCGTTATGAATAGCGCAACGAGTACCGAGGCTGGTAAACAGCCGAGGATCTTACCACTCTTCATCGGCCTACTTGTCGCAATGTTACTTGCGGCACTCGACCAGACAGTTTTCAGTACAGCACTACCGACAATCGTCGGTGAGCTAGATAGCGTCAACCACATGTTATGGGTCACAACGGCCTACATCCTGGCGTCAACAATCATGCTACCGGTGTACAGTAAGCTCGGCGATCGAGTAAACCGCAAAATGCTGTTTATTACTGCCATTGCATTGTTTCTCGCTGGTTCAGTCGTAGGCGGACTCGCGCAAAATATGACATGGCTTATTATCGGTCGCGGCATCCAAGGTATTGGTGGCGGTGGTCTAATGATACTGGCACAGGCAATTATCGCCTATGTCATTCCCGCAAAAGAACGCGGAAAGTACATGGGCTTTATGGGCCTTGCCTTTGCGGTTCCGTCAATAGCGGGCCCGTTGTTAGGTGGCTGGTTTACCGAAAGTATCGGCTGGCGTTGGGTGTTCTGGATTAATATCCCTATGGGCATTCTTGCGCTTGCTTCAGCAGTGATATTCCTACCATCATCAGTGTCATCGATTAAAAAACTCCGAATGGACTATGCTGGCATCGGTTTACTTGCTATCGCATCAACAGCGATCGTACTTGTGACAACATGGGGTGGATCGACATATTCCTGGAGTTCGTCGATCATCATTACCCTTATCGCTGTCGCAGTAACGAGTATTGTCTCGTTTGTGTTCGTTGAACGCAAAGCGACAGATCCGGTAATGCCGGGCAATCTATTCAAGGACCGTAACTTCAATCTTGTTACGGTAACAGGATTGATTACCGGTGTGGCTATGTTTGGTGCGTTGGCATATACGCCAACATACTTACAAATGGTCACCGGATCTGGTGCGGCGAAATCCGGGCTTTTGATGACACCCATGATGGGCGGCCTCTTGTTGATGTCGATCGCCATGGGACAAGTCACTAGTCGTAGAGAGCACTACAAGTGGATTCCGATTACTGGTACGGCAATCGTCGCGGTTGCACTTTTCCTGCTATCAACCATGACGGCAGGAATGCCAATCTGGCAAATTTGTGTCTATATGGCGCTTATGGGTGCCGGACTAGGCATGAGCATGCAAACACTGATACTGATTGTTCAAAATCAGTTCCCGGTCGAGCAAGTCAGCACCGCAACAGGAACAAACAACTATTTTCGTCAAATGGGTGCCTCACTTGGTGCCGCGCTTGTCGGAAGTATGTTCGTAGCAAACCTGCAGGTGCTGCTAGAAGATCGCTTGCCGAGTATGCCGATGACCGGAAACGGCGGAATGAATTCACTAACGCCAGCGATTGTGAAATCATTGCCGTCGGAAGTTCATGATGTCATCATTGTTGCATACAATGATGCATTGACACCGGTCTTTCTGTTGATGGTGCCATTTGTCCTGGTGGCATTTGTAGTGTTGTTATTCCTCAAGGAAAAGCCACTTTCGCCAGTTATCGTGCACGAGGCTACTGTCAAGTCGCTCGAAGTCGACGGAATAAACTCCGCCGTTCTTTTGCCAGAAGAATCTACACCTAAACAAAGCGAACGATCCCGCAAGGGTCGTCATCGGTTGTAGATAGGTAGAGATTTCAGTGGAGGTTCGGTGCATA
>CAMPEU010000022.1 GCA_946804195.1 uncultured Candidatus Saccharibacteria bacterium
TATAGCTATCGTGGCAAAGACAACAAGGATCATCATAGCTGCTAATGGGACTAAAATTACGAAGCTTCCGTTCTCGATGGATTGCTCAACGCTAGTCGTCGTTGGTTTGGTAGTGTTAACACTAGTGACACAGTCGCCGTAGTTACCTTCTCCGTAGGCGGAAGTTGATTCGTATACGCAGTCATATTTAGCCATTACCCTCTTATTATACCGGCTGATGTGGAATAAAAAGAACCGTTATCGCTTCTAGTCATTGACTACAGTAAAGTACTCATGTTTAATGGTATATAACGTAAAAAGAAGGTGTGTAACATGTCACTAAAACCTCAGCTGAACCAACTTTTGAATAAAACAATGGATCGCCAGGATTTTATTAAACATATTGCAATTGGCGTTACCGCACTCTCAGGTGCTGGCGCAGCCCTCAGGCTACTTTCTGCTCCAAAACAAAAATCCGTCGGACTCGGATACGGTGACTCTGCGTATGGCGGTAGTACCTCCGACAAAAAGCTCGGTTAATTATTGATTCATAAAACACCCTAGGGTGTTAATCAACCTCGCCGAGAAGGTTGTTTTATGCTATAATAATCACTATCATTCAATCATCTAAGCTCCAGGAGGAGTAATGAGCGATCGAAAGTTCTTTGCTGTTTTGCCGATTGCCGCAGTCATTGTACTGGCGGGATGTGTCAGTAATCCAGGACCTGCACCCGTAGTAACGGTTACATTACCAGCAACAACGGAAATTGTGACACCACCGGTGGTGACAGAGACGGTGAATCCACCAAAATCAACACCATCGACAGGAGAATCAAGCGAGGAGGCGCACCGTACCGTCGACTGTGTCAGTCAAGGTATGAATACTGATAACTGGAACACGTCGACGGATGTTCCTTCGGAGGATGAGCTACGACTCAAATCCGAGGAGCGTGGTCGGCACTTCCAGCCTAGTGTCGATGCTCCACTCGTGGAGGTTGCTGCATGGCCGGGGATGTGCTTTGATACCGTGATGTTCACTATCGATACCACGATGAACGATCCTGAGCATACTGATTTACCGTGGTTCAATGTTGAGTACGTCGACAGAGTCGAGACGAGTGGACAGGGCGCGCACGTGCCCCTGAACGGTAACGGCGATTTGAGCGTCACGTTCTTTGCAAAGGGGTCTTCATACGTCCACTGGAGCGGATACGTGCCACCAGGTATGGTGGACGTCATGAGCTATCGTCGTGATACCAGTCGTAATTTCGGTACGATTCTGGAGATTGTCGGTGCCGGCGACTTCGAAAACGTTGTGTCCTTCGGCGTAGGTGTCGACGAGAAACGACCGTTTGCGGTGCACTTTGTCGAGCATGATGACATGACCGCAGTGGTTGTCCGTGTCGCACATCGGTAATTACCCGTAAAGGGTCACATGAGCCCCGTCTACGAGAGAGATCACGTAGACGGGGCTCGATTCAATGTAACAGATGTCGTGTGCTATAATTTTGATAGTGAATTCTATAATTTTTAAGCGCACAAAGATACTTGCTTCAGTTGGGCCGCCGATAGACAGCCCCGAGATGATTAATGCCCTGATCGATGCTGGAGTTAATGGATTCCGGTTCAATTTTAGTCACGCAAGTTACGAGGATGTTGTCCGCCAAATACCTTTGGTACGACAGGCAAGTGTAGATCAAGGTAAGCCTGTGGCTGTCCTGCAGGATTTGCAGGGACCAAAAATTCGTTTAGGCAACTTGCAGCATAATGTAGAGGTAAAAAAAGACGATCATCTATCGTTACAATATGGCGCAGAACACGACGGGCATTATGTATTGCCGGTACAGTATAATCTGGCCGAAAAAGTCAAAGTGGGCGAGCCTGTGTATATGTTTGATGGCAAAATTCATACTATCGTAACAGAGGTAAAGGATAGCACGACGGTTATTGTGCGAGTGGAAAATGACGGTGTGTTAATGAGTCGCAAAGGTATAAATCTACCCGAAACAGATTTTAGTGGTGATATCCTCACTGCAAAAGACATGAAAGACATCGAGTTTGGTGCTCGACACGATATTGATTACGTGGCCCTCAGTTTTGTTCAGTCGGCTGACGATATTCGTGATTTACGTCAAATGTTGTTGAGCCATGGATCGACGGCGCAAATTATTGCCAAGGTCGAGACAAAGTCGGCTATCAAAGAGGGTGAATTGGAAAAGATTGTTCGTGTAAGTGATGGCGTTATGGTGGCTAGGGGCGATTTAGCTGTTGAAGTTGGCCCCGAAATTGTACCTATTGTTCAGCGTAGAATTATCGCACTGTGTCGAAAGTATGGCAAACTATCGATAGTTGCAACGCAAATGATGGCAAGTATGGTTGATGCACCTGAACCAACTCGTGCAGAAGTAAGCGATATCGCAACGGCGGTTATTTTGGGTGCGGATGCAGTCATGTTGAGTGATGAAACGGCCGGCGGTCATTATCCGCTTGAAGCAGTTGCTTCGATGAAAAAAGTAATTATGTACACTCAGGAACATGTTGCTGTTGCATCGATGCATGATATCGTGCCAGGTAAACGTACGGCTCGCGATGCAATCGCTGCGGTTGCTGTCGAATTAGCTGATCAATTGCAGGCGACAGCGATAATTGCCGAGACAAGATCTGGTGCGACGGCGGTCAATATTGCTGCGAATCGTCCTAACCTTCCGATTCTGAGCGTGACTAGCGAAATGCGCACCGCACAACAATTAGCGCTGAGTTACGGTAATAAATCATTTGTTCGACCTGATAGCAAAAAAGCAGGGTATGATTTGGCGAAACAACTAAAGGCTGAAGGATTCTTTGGTGAGGAAAAAAAGACAACTGTTGTTATTGTGAGTGGCCGTCATCCAGGACTGAGCGGAGGCACGGATACTATACGTGTACGCGTGATAGAATAAGAACAAGAGGAATACAAAGGGGTGGGATTTTTTAAACAAACAATTCGTGATTTGCCGTTAGGGCATGGCCAACATCACAGGATATTGATCCGGGTTGATTATAATGTCCCGTTAAAGAATGGTGAGGTGAGCGATGACTTGCGTATTCGTGCGAGCCTACCAACCTTACAATATCTACTAGATAAAGGTTGTTCGCTGGTGTTAATAAGTCACTTGGGAAGACCCGAAGGGCATGATTTATCATGTAGCCTGGAACCAGCGGCAAAAAGATTAGAGGAATTGATTGATAAAGAGGTCATTTTTGTTGATGACACTAGCGGTGATGCGGCATATCAGGCCGTACATCGAGCTAAAAAAGGCAGTATCGTGATGCTGCAAAACCTACGCTTCGATCCGCGCGAGGAAGAAGATAGTCAGGAGTATGCAGAGGAAATTGCCCATGTTGCTCAGGCGGATTACTTTGTTCAGGATGGGTTTGGTGTTGTACATCGGGCTCATGCTAGCACGCATGCAATAACAACCATGTTACCTAGCGTATCGGGGTTATTGTTGGAAAAGGAATACAATACAATCACTGAGGCAATGGAGAGTCCGAAGCGTCCATTCGTGGCAGTATTAGGTGGTGCCAAAGTTAGCGACAAGATACAGGTAGTTGAACGATTTGTCGAGTTGGCCGATACGATTTTAATTGGTGGTGCGATGGCAAATACTTTTTTGAATTACAAGGGTGTCCATGTCGGCGCAAGCAAGGTTGAATCTGATCAAAAGGATACGCTAGATAGTATTTATCGAGCGGCAGAGAAAAAAGTTGGTGATAAGGTGGACGAGTTTATCGTATTACCGACAGATTTGGCAGTTGCAACAAAAATTGATGATTCAGCAAAAAGACATAATCAACAACTAGATAGAATAAAAGTTGACGAGATGGGGCTAGACATCGGGGACGAATCTATAGAAAGATTTACCGAAATTATTAGTGGCGCAAAGTCTGTCGTTTGGAACGGTCCCATGGGGGTCAATGAGTTGCGCGAGTTTGCGCATGGATCGGCTCGTGTTGCGTTAGCTTTGGCCACACATCCTGGTATCGATTCAATTGTCGGGGGTGGCGATACGGCGGATTTTGTCTTGAAATGGGACGCAAAGAAGGGCGCGAGCTTTACGCATGTTTCGACTGGCGGTGGTGCGAGCCTTGATCTGATGGCTGGTAAGAAATTACCAGGAGTAGAGAGTTTGCTCGACGGGAAAAAATAGGATACACTAATCAATAGAAAGCATAAGCGAGATGTCAACCACCAAAAAACTCATTGTCGGTAACTGGAAAATGAACCTCAATATTCATGAGGCAAGTATTTATGTGCATCAATTAACGAAGGCCGTACAGCCGCGCAGGGATGTCGAGGTGGTATTAGCGCCAACGATGCTCGCTTTGCAACCCGTCAGTCTACAAATAGACCGTCATCAATTCAAGCTAGCGTCACAAAATCTCTACTGGCGAGACCACGGCGCGTTTACCGGTGAGGTTTCAGCATCGCAATTACGAGGATTAGTTGATTACGCAATCGTTGGTCATAGTGAACGACGCCATATTTTCCATGAGCATCACAAAGAAATACGCAGTAAGGTTCAGGCGGCGCTTCGTAATCATATCAAGCCAATTCTTTGTATCGGCGAGACAGCTCATGAACGCGCAGCGGGTGAAACGCGTGACGTGCTTCACGATCAATTACTGGGTGGACTGGCAAACGTGACAAGCGAAGAAATGGGCGAAATTACGATTGCGTATGAACCTGTTTGGGCGTTGAGTAACGGCGCAAACTATGCAGAACACAAAGTACCAACACCCGACGATCTCAAGAGGGCAGTTGCTGCAATTCGTAGTCAGATCGCTCATTTGTACGGTAAAAAAGCTAGTGAAGAAGTCCGTATTTTATACGGTGGCAGTACAAATGGTAGTAACGCGACCTCTTTTCTATCCGTTGATGGCATTAACGGTTTGTTGGTTGGTGGTGCTAGTTTGAATCAGCACGAATTTGTACAAATTATTGAAGCAGCACATGGTACGGAGGAAAAATAATGGGTGATATCGATTTTGATGAACTTGACCAAGCCGTTAACACACTGATGAGCGGTGCTCAAAAGACGGCGCCTGCGCAAGTGCAGAATAATCCACCTGTAGCGACTCCTGTTAATGCTGTGCCTACTGGTGTGAACAATGTAGCTCCTGTTGTGCAGGCCTCGGTGCCGCAACAGGCCACGGTGCCTACGACACCCGCGACACCCGTTACTCCATCTCCGCAGATCCAGATAAATAAAGGACGTTTTATGGATGTTAAACCACCGTCCGCCACTCCAGTTTTGCCTCTAACGCCCACCCCCACAAATGATAGCTCCTCGGTTGCTGCAGCATCGCCATCGACACCTAATGGAGTAGCCATGCCTGCCATTGGCCCCGTGAAACCTACGCAACCAGCAATGGAGATATCGACGGCGCAAGCTCCAGCCCAAGGAATTGGCGCACCTACAGATCAAGCGGCATTCTCGCCTTTTCTGCCAAATGCACAAGTCGAAAAACGACCATTGGGTGGTACGGCCATGCCTTCTGGTGCCGTCCCATCGCCATTCGATGAACAAGAAAAAAAGCCAACACCACCCGCAGGATCAACGCAGCCAGAGCCTATGCAGTCTTCTGAACCAATTTTGCAAAATACTGCGCAGCCAGTCGAAGATTCATCATCAACACCCAGTACCATTGATATTAATAATGATCAAAAAGCAGAAGTCAACCAGAGCCTTGATGACCAGCGTTCTTTGGATGCAGCTAACTATAGCTACAAGCAAGCTCCTCAGCAAGAGTCTGAATTGGCAAAATTGGAATCAAGTGAAGTTGTGGCCACACCAGCGTCCTTGCCTGCGACAGATAAGCCTCAAGATGAATCAGTGAGATCCGTTGAGTCGGGTGATACTGAACGTCTGAAAGGCACTCATCCTTGGGACGCCGCGAAAAATCAAGAAGAAAAAGCGGCAGAAAAAGCACACGGCATATATGATGAACATCAAACACTTAGCCATCCAGCAAAACAAAAATCAGGGTGGTGGATTGTCATTGCAATTATTCTTGTAATCATCGTTGTCGCATCACTTGGTGTCGCGGCATTCTTTTACTTTGGACCCGGGCTTTAGGCTCAAATTTCCTGTATACTAGTATTAATGAATATTCTGGAGGGACTCAATCCGGCGCAGTCTTCAGCTGTGCGTCAAACAACCGGACCGTTATTAATATTGGCCGGTGCTGGTAGCGGCAAGACAAAGACGGTTGCACATCGTATTGCCTATTTGATGCAAAGTGAAGAAATTTGGCCGAATCAAATTTTGGCTGTAACGTTTACAAACAAGGCCGCACGTGAATTACGCGAACGAGTCTGGACGTTAACCGATGGCAGGGAGGGTGAAGTACCTCGCTCCTTTATGCCGTGGATGGGAACATTTCATGGTATTTGCGTGCGCATGCTTCGTCAGGATGGACATGCTATTAACATTCAGCAAAACTATGTCATCTACGATGACGATGATAGGCAAGGTTTAATAAAGCAAGCGATGAAACAATTGTCGGTTGACGCTGCGCAAATTAAGCCTCGTGCCGTCAGCGGTATTATCAGCAATGCAAAGAATGAGATGCGTAGTCCAGAAGATATCGAAGCTGCTGCGAACTATCCAAACATGCGCACCATTGCAAAGATATATGCAAAGTACGAAAGTATGCGTCGTCAGGCGGGCGCTTTGGATTTTGATGATTTGTTATTAGAAACAGTACGACTGTTGCGGGAACATGAAGATATTCGTCACAAATGGCAAGATCAGTTCAAGCATATTTTTATTGATGAGTATCAGGATACCAACTCTGCGCAGTACATGATTGTGAAATATCTAGTGAACAAAGATCAGAATATTTGTGTAGTGGGTGATGATTGGCAATCTATTTATAGCTGGCGCGGTGCTGATTTCACCAACATTCTAAATTTTGAGCGAGATTACCCGAAAGCATCCGTCATCAAATTGGAACAAAATTACCGTTCGACGAATGCTATTCTCAGCGCCGCACAATTAGTTATTAGCAAAAACAAAGTTCGCACGGATAAAAAACTTTGGACAGATTTGGGCGAAGGTGCGCCAGTCGAAGTACATGCAACATACGACGAAAGCGAGGAGGCTAGTTTGGTCGCGGGGCGGATCGCAACACATGTTGGCATGAAGGCGCGAAAGTATCATGATTTTGCGGTGTTATATCGGATGAACGCACAGTCGGCAGCACTTGAACGGGCTTTTCGTTTGCAACGCATACCCTATCAGTTGGTTGGTGGTGTGCGGTTTTATGACCGCAAAGAAATAAAGGATATCATTGCCTATTTACGTGTTATCTATCAACCCAATGATCGAGTGAGCTTTAGCCGCATCGTTAATATTCCTGCACGAAGTGTCGGCGCAAAGAGCCTCGAAAGATTCTTGGCCTGGCAGAGTGAAGCTGACCTGGATATAATTGATTCACTTTGCAGGGTGCATGAGTGCGATGGTTTGACGCCACGAGCTAAAACATCGCTCGGTGCATTAGGTACTCACCTTCGTGAATTACAAGCAATGCTCGCTGAAGGTTTGGCACCTGCTGATGTTATTGAACGATTACTGACGCTAGTTAATTATCGTGAGTATTTGCGTGATGGTACGCCTCAAGCCGAAGAGCGTGAAGAAAATATCGGATCATTGTTGTCGGATGTTCGCGTGTTTGCAGACTTGCCAGAATTTCTAGAAGAAACAGCTCTTATTTCTAGCAGTGATCAGCAGGCTGGTCATGACAAGGTGACATTGATGACGTTGCATGCTGCAAAAGGTTTGGAATTTCCGGTTGTATTTATGGTTGGGCTCGAGGAAGGCATTTTTCCACACAGTCGAGTGTATGATGCCGGTCCATCCGAGCTAGAGGAAGAGCGACGGCTTTGCTATGTCGGCATGACGCGTGCTCGCCAGGAGCTACATCTTACCTATGCCCGTTCACGTTTACAGTTTGGACAACGTGGATACAATGAAGTATCTCGCTTTATTTCGGATATGGGTAATCAGGTTGCAGCATTTGAACAGCCGGTTTTTGGCATAGATAAAAAAGGTGATGATTTCGTCAGTGATGAATTGCCATTTTCATCCGGTGATCGTGTTAGAACACCAGCTTTTGGCGAGGGAGAAGTTATAGAAGTTGATGGACTTGCGGTTACTATTCGCTTTGACAGGGGTGGAACCAGAAAACTGAATGCTGAGTATGCCCGACTGGAACCGGTATAGTGAGAAAAGGCTATATTATTGCGGGACGGATCGTGGCGCCATTGTTTTTTGTGGGGTTGGTGGTTTATTCATTTATCACCAAGCGCCAACGTGTGCGTGTGTTGGTTACAGACAAGGATCATCGAATTCTTTTAGTTCGAGGTGTGATATCTAGTGGTGATTGGACTTTGCCCGGAGGAGGATTGGAGCGTGGCGAGTCGGCAGTAGATGCAGCGCAACGAGAGGTGTTTGAAGAAGTTGGCATCAAGCTAACCAAATCATCACTCAAATATTTACGGACTCTGAAAAGCCCCGAGATCAAGATTTCTTACACTGCTCCGTTGTACTGCGCAAGCATTACTAAGGCAGAGGCGAGTAGTATAAAAATCGATCAATACGAAATTCGCGATGCGCAGTGGTTTACTCGGTCTAACTTGCCTGCTAATTTATCAAATGAAGCGGCAGTAGCGTTGTCGCAGACATTCAATAAATAATTGATTGTCGAACGCCTCAAATTCAGCTACACTAGACATAGCCTCAAGGGAGGGTTTTTATACCTATGAGGGGATTACATATTTTCCACCAATCAACATTACGAATAGCCATGGCACTTCTGGTATTATTTGCAATTCCTTTTGCTGCTATTAGTCAGGCCAGCGCGCAAAGCACCGATTCGGCCAAGGATGGTCGATTAGTGACATTTCATGACCGCGGAGAAGTGCAGGTTATTTTAACTCATGCACAAAATGTTCGTGACGCAATTAGCGATGCCAATATTGTTCTAGCTGACGAAGATATCGTCGAGCCCGCTCTGAGTGCGCCACTTATAGCCGCCGACTATACCATTAATATCTACAGGGCACGCCCTGTCATTATTAGCGACGGAGCATTGCGCATGAAGGTGATGACTGCATCGCAAACGGCCGAAGGTATCATGAAGGATGCGAGACTAAAATTGCAGGATGAAGACCTGACGAATATTTCGGCGAGTACGGATATAGTTGCCGATGGTGCGGGGGAAGTGCTGACGATAGACCGTGCAACGGAATTCACGCTCGATCTTTATGGAACAAAAACTACGACATACACACATGAAGATACCATTGCTGAAATGTTGTACGCAAAAGGCATTGGTTTAGCTGAAAAGGAAAGAGTGTCTCCTAGCGTGGATACACCGATTACTACAGGAATGAAAGTTTCGATATGGCGCGAGGGAATTCAGACAAAGACCGTGACGGAAAAGATTGCTTTTTCTGTACGTTATGTCCACGATTTTGATCAACCTATTGGTTATAGCAAAATCAAAACACCTGGCGTCGAAGGAACAAAGAAAGTCACGTATGAAATATTGATCAAAAACGGCAAAGAAGTTAGTCGTCAGGCAATTCAGTCGGTCACTTTGGAGCAATCTCGCGAGCAAGTAGAAGTTATCGGCGCAAAGGGCGGTTTAGCGGCGGCTATGGCGCGTTTGCGTCAGTGTGAATCGGGTGGTAACTATGCAAACAAGAATAATTCTAAGTATCGTGGAGCATATCAATTTGGTTACGCTACTTGGGCGGGTAATGGAGGCTACAAGGATCCGGCTGATGCTCCTCCGGCATTGCAGGATGCCGCAGCTCAAGCTTTGTATTTGCGACGTGGTTGGCAACCATGGCCAGCCTGTAGCTCTTCGCTTGGACTTCAGGATATATATCGCTGATGCCTAATAAATCTCTCGGACAACATTGGCTTCGTGATCGTGACGTATTGTCGCATATTGCTGATTGTGCCGACATCGGACCTGATGACACCGTACTAGAAATTGGTCCAGGACTCGGTACCCTTACGTCGGAATTATTACGTAGGGCGGGGCGGGTGATAGCAGTTGAGTTCGATAAGGATTTGGCCCACAAATTACCTGGACAGTTTCCGGGCAAGAATCTCGAAGTCGTGCAAAGCGATATATTATCGTTCGATCTCTCAACATTACCCAAAGGTTATAAGGTTGTTGCGAATGTTCCCTATTACATCACTGCAAAAATAGTTAACATGTTAACTAATGCGCAAAATAAGCCATCCATAGCGGTACTGTTGGTCCAGCGAGAAGTTGCTGAGCGCTTGGCGGCACACCCTGGAAATATGAGTATTTTGGCTATAAGCGCCCAAGTTTTTGCTGAGATTTCGCTTGGCGATATTGTACTCGCAAAGATGTTTACGCCACCACCAAAAGTTGATAGCCAGGTAGTTATATTCAAGATGCGTCATCAGCCATTAGTACGGATGGACGACGAAAAAGCTTTCTTTCGTATGGTCAAAGCGGGTTTTTCTGAGAAACGTAAAAAACTTCGTTCATCGTTATCTGGCGGATTGGGCTTGTCAAAAATTGAAGTCGAAAAAATGCTTGAGCGCGTAGGTATTTCACCAGATGAGCGCGCTGAAGATTTGTCAATCGAAGATTGGTCACGTCTTATGACGCATGAGACATCATCGAACCATTCTCGATAATAACGGTGGTGTTTTGAGGTGGCTGACCCCTCGTGGCATCTGCTCACACTGCGACGCATGGTACCATAAGAGGTATGAAGTATCCACGGGCATCATCACGATACTCTTCTGGGCGGGGTTTTACTATTGTAGAGTTGCTCATCGTTGTTGTCGTTATTGGTATTCTCGCTGCAATTGTTACCGTCGCATATAGCGGAATCACGGACAGAGCTAATGCAAGTTCATTTGCAGATGGCCTCGGCAAGGTCGAAAAAGCTATGCAATTATTCGTTATACAGGGAGGCTATGCAACTTGGCCAAGAGATAATGACAGTAGTTTGACAGGAGCTAGTAATCCGAACATCCCTAGCCTCATATCGAGCACCAGTAACTTTAGCAAATACTTACAGTCTACGCCAAACGTGGCGGGCGTACCTACCACTTCGTGGATATATGATAACGACGGTGATACATATAACGGTTGTTCTACGGGCGGCGCCCCTGGGGTGAGTATTATTACATATAACACACCTCAATCTCTTGCGCAGAATGTAGATGGAATTTTGGATGATGGTGATTTATCCTGCGGAAACATACGTTGGTACTCCAGTACTAACGGTACTTTGGTTTATGGGCTCAGTAATAACGAATCATCACTATAGGATTTAAGCAAAATTCACCCAACGTGATTGTGTCGAAGATTTCGGGTGTTGATAACTAGGGGTGCGACTCCTGTGAGTAATCTGTTATAATTGGGAATAATGGGAAAAAATCTCTACATAACAACCGCCATTCCATACGTTAACGGCACGCCGCATATCGGTAATGCCGTTGATTACCTGTTGGCCGACATATGGTCACGTTACCAAAAGCAAAATGGACATACTGTTCGATTTCAAGTCGGTACGGATGAGCATGGTAATAAGATTGCTGCAAAAGCTGCAGAAGTTAATCTGGATCCAAAAGCCTACACCGATCAAACATACGTGAATTTCCAAACACTAATGAAAAAAGTTGGTGTAGAATACACGGATTTCGTTCGTACGACCGATGATCATCACGTCGCTGCTGTCCAGTGGATTTGGCAAAAGCTACTCCCCTACATTTACAAGGGAAAATATGAAGGCTGGTATTGTACTGGACACGAAGCTTTTTTTACAGACAAAGAAGTTGAGGCAACGAATGGCACGTGCCCCGATCATCAAAAAGCATATGAGCGCATTAGCGAAGATAATTATTATTTAAAAACTAGTGCATTTACTGATCAAATTCGTGAAGCAATCGAAAAAGACAAAATGCGAATCGTACCAGAATATCGTAAGCGCGAATTTTTGGAAATGATAAAAGATGGACTCAAAGATGTTAGTATTAGTCGTCCGCGCAAAAATCTATCATGGGGCGTTCCGGTTCCTGGTGATTCGAACCAGGTGGTTTATGTCTGGGTAGATGCCTTGCCGAATTATTTGACGGTACTTGGCTTTCCCGATCATCCCGAATGGCAAGAGTACTGGCCAGCCGACGTACAAGTACTCGGTAAAGATATTTTGCGATTTCATGCAGGAATTTGGCCTGCGATGTTGCTCGGTTTGGGCGTATCATTACCAAAAACGTTGTTAGTTCATGGACATGTAAACGTGAGCGGTGCAAAGATGAGTAAATCAGTAGGCAATGTCGTCGATCCTAACGAAATTATTGATGGTTACGGCGTGGATGCCTTTCGTTATTTCTTTGCGCGTCATATTCCGACTCAAGACGACGGTGACTTTACTTGGGAAAAATTCGAGAACGCTTATAATGCCGAGCTCGGAAACGACTTGGGCAATTTGGTCCAACGCGTCAGCGCTATGATTACGCGTTATCAAGCCGGAGTCATTGGTGACGCGCCACAATCGGAACATGACATGCAACCGTATCGACTGGCGATGGAAGATTTGAAGTTCAACGAAGCATTGGATTGCGTATGGGGCAACGTTCGGAATTTGAATCAATATCTCGAAAGCGTGAAGCCGTGGGAAGTTGCAAAAAATAGGGAAAAAGACAAAGAAGCCGAGAGCCACTTGTCTGAGATTTTGGCAACGGCCGTCGGTACTCTATTGCAGATTGCTGACCTGTTGGTACCGTTTATGCCAAATACCGCCGGATATATTCACAAGACGTTTGAATCTGGTGCAATTGTTGATCAGGGCGGAATGTTATTTCCAAAGGTTTATATACATACGCCTGATCCACGCGCACCTGGTGCATCAAAAGTACAAGCAGCTACGACGAATGAATCACCAACTCCAAAATCCTAATCTCCAGGTTTCCCGAGGTGAGTCTGGGCTTACTTTGATTGACACGCATTGCCATATTCATGAATTGGACTATCCTTTGCCGGTTGATGATGTGTTAAAGCGTGCAGTTGAGGCGGGCGTGACGAAGATGCTGGTTGTGGGGACGAGTGAAAAAAGCTCCGAAGATGCTGTGCAATTCGCTTCGAAGTATCCTGGAGTTTTTGCGACCGTAGGTGTACATCCGCATGATACAAAGGATGGATATGATAAAATTTCCGTTTTAGCAAAGGGTAATGTTGTTGCAGTTGGCGAGATTGGACTGGATTATTTTTATGATCATAGCCCTCGTGACGTACAAATTAAGGCATTGGAATCGCAAATCCAAACGGCAGTCGATAACAATTTGCCGATTGTATTTCATGTTCGTGAAGCGTTTGATGATTTTTGGCCTATTTTTGATAAGTTTCGTGGACTCAAAGGTGTGCTGCATAGTTTTACGGACAGTCAAGAAAACCTAGACAAAGCATTCGAGCGCGGATTGTTCATTGGTGTAAACGGTATTAGTACGTTTACCAAAAATAGCGACCAGCAAAAAATGTATGCCAACATTCCTATTGAGCGAATGTTGCTAGAAACCGATGCACCCTTTTTGGCTCCAGTATCTCATCGCGGCTCAACGAACGAACCGGCACATGTTGTCGAAGTTGCCAGACATCATGCAGAACTGCGTGGTATTGATGTTGATGAGCTAGCACGCGTAACTACGCGTAATGCAGAGCGCCTATTTGGGTTATGATTTAACGCCCACCTCTGTTATAATAGTATGGTGAGTATATATTTAGACCATGCAGCGGCAACACCGTTGGACCCAGATGTTTTAACGGCTATGCAGCCGTATTTTTCTGATGCTTTTTACAATCCTTCTAGCCCGTATGCACCAGCTGTACAGGTCCGTCAAGAATACGAAGCGGCAAAGGCCCAGATTGCGGGAATTATTGGTGCAAAATCAGGTGAGTTAATTATGACTGCCGGTGCAACCGAGTCAATTAATTTGGCATTTTCGGGAGGCGAAGGGCATGTTGTGACAACAGCGATTGAGCATCCTGCAGTTTTGGCGGCCACTAAGCAGCACGAACATACTTTTGTTACGGTTGATAAAAATGGCCGAGTAAATCCAGATGATATCAAAAATGCTATACGGCCCGACACGTGGCTCGTTAGTATCGGCTTGGCAAATAGCGAGATTGGAACAATCCAGCCGCTGAGTAAGATTGCAATCATTATCGAAGAAGTACGTTTGGCGCGATTGAATGAAGGAAATAAAACCCCAATTTATTTACACAGTGATGCATCACAAGGTGCGGGTCAACTGGATTTGCATGTGACGAGGCTGGGCGTTGATATGTTAACGCTGAATGCAGCAAAAATTTATGGTCCAAAACAGGTAGGCTTGTTGTATGCGACGCGTACGGTAAAGTTAATACCTCAAATTGTAGGTGGCGGTCAAGAATCAGGACTTCGTAGCGGTACCGAGAATGTCGCGGGCGTTATTGGTATGGCGCGCGCAATGATCATCGCAGATAAAAAGCGTAATACCGAAGTTCATCGTCTGGGCCAACTCCGTGATGCTTTGCAACGGAAGTTACTGGATGTTTTTTCGGACGCCGTTATTTCAGGACATCCAAAACATCGTCTGAATAGTCATTTGCATATTTCATTTCCAGGTATCGACGCCGAGCGATTAGTGTTTGGACTTGAATCACGTGGTGTGCTGGTGGCAACCGGTAGTGCATGTGCGGCCAATAAGGGTACGCGTTCACATGTGCTATCGGCAATTGGACTCGATGACGAAACGGCAGACGGTAGTTTGCGTCTTACTCTGGGTCGAGAGACGAGCGAGACAGAAATTAGCGAAGCCGCGCAAGCGATTGTCGATACGGTGAAAAAAGAGATAGCGAGACGAGCATGAGATTATTGCTAGGGTTTTTTGTATGGATTATTATGTTTATCATTGCTGTATTGAGTATTGGTGCGTATTTATCGCCTGACGGATTGAGTGATTGTGAATTGCAACCGTCACCAGGACGACCAGAGTGTCAGTCGGTTGATGCGGTTGTTGCGATTAGTGGCGGAGATACTCAAGCACGTACAGCCGAGGCAATTAATCTGTACAAAAATGGCTGGGCTGATTGGATAATTTTTTCTGGTGCGGCCGCAGACAAGACTGGTCCTTCAAATGCTGAGGCAATGATGCACCAGGCAATTAATGCAGGTGTTGCTTCATCATCTATTCTGCTAGATGAAACCAGCGAAACAACCCAGGAAAACGCCGCTAATACGACGAACTTATTTGTTAAAAATAATATAAATTCAGTGATCGTGGTGACATCGTCATACCATCAGCGACGTGCTGGATTAGAGTTTGGAAAACGTGCTGGTTCCGAAATAAGAATTGTTAATCACCCTGTAAAATCCGACAATCAGTGGAATGGTTGGTGGTGGACGACACCAACCGGCTGGTGGTTAGCGGTTAGCGAAATTGTAAAGATTACCGTTTTTTATGCAGGAGTGAATCGCTAGTGACGCGTGTATTTGTCGGTATGAGCGGTGGTGTGGATTCGTCGTTGACGGCTGCGCTTTTGGTTGAACAGGGCTACGATGTTACTGGCGTTTATATGAAGAATTGGACTCAGGACATGCCTGGTCTCAAGTGTCCATGGGCTGAAGATTTGGCAGATGCAAAGCGTGTTGCGGTGCACTTGGGAATTGATTTTGAGGTGTTTGATTTTCAGCAAGAATACAAACAAAAAGTTGTTGATTATATGATCCAAGAGTATCGCACTGGTCGGACACCAAATCCAGATATTATGTGTAATCAAGAAGTGAAATTTCGACTGTTTTTAGACATGGCATTAGGGCATGGTGCGGATATGATTGCGACCGGGCATTACGCGCGCGTAGATAATCACATATCAGCGACAGAATATTCAGAAACGGATTCGCGCCAGACATCTCTTGAGTACGCGTCAGGATCTGACCGAGCTGCAGAGGCTCATGAAAATTCGTCACCAAACGCTCGTCTATTGTTGGCAAAGGATGATAACAAAGACCAGACATATTTCTTGTATCGAGTAACTGGTGAGGCCTTGCAAAAAACACTTTTCCCCCTAGGTGGTTATACAAAACCCGAGGTTCGCAAAATGGCTCAGGAGCGTGGTCTGACAACGGCCGCAAAACCTGACAGCCAGGGTATTTGTTTTGTTGGACAGATTGGGATTCGTGACTTTTTGTCGCAGTATGTCGAGCAAGTTCCAGGTAATATTGTCGACAAAATATCCGGCAAAAAAGTAGGTACGCATGACGGTGCAATCTTTTATACATTAGGTCAGCGTCATGGTTTGGATGTTGGCGGCGGTTTGCCCTATTATGTTGTTGGTAAAGATATGGATAAAAATGAAGTTTATGTCAGTCGTGATTTGAGTGACGAGTCACTATGGCGTCATGATATTAAGTTGCGCGATATTCATTGGATTAATGAGCGGTCATCAGACGGTGATTATCAGATCCGCATTCGTCATCGTGCGCCGCTAGTAACCGCACATCTAGAGGCCGATACTCTTTATTTGGATGAACCACAACGAGCCGTTACGGCTGGTCAATCGGTCGTCATATACGATGGCAATGTTTGTCTGGGCGGCGGAATCGTTGCTTGACAGCTATTTCTGTACGAAATTAAGCTAGTCTAACGTATCAAAGATTTTTGGGTTGCGACATTGGCGTATGTCTTGAATGATTTCTTTTAGATCAATCATTTCATCGGCGGCAGAGGAAAGTGCGCCAGTGTTACCAATGCGATCTAGGACGGC
>CAMPEU010000023.1 GCA_946804195.1 uncultured Candidatus Saccharibacteria bacterium
ATAAGGGGATAACAAAATGAATTCAACAAAAATAATTTCAGACAACATGACACTAGACGAAAAGTTGGCCGCTATCGATGCAGCAATGCAGGCTGCGCAACAACAGGCTGACGAAGATGCACAACAAAACGGTTCTATTGCAGCACCGATTGATCCAGCTGATTTAACAATGTGCGAAGGCTGCCAGTAATTGGGACTTTTTATATGGCACGTTTGTATCAAAAATTAAGGAAAGGATTGGCAAACTATCATGGCAGGCATTCTCGGCACTGGTATCCAGGACGGTCTATTACTCAAACCAGTTAACTATCAATGGGCATACGATCTGTACGAACAGGCCGTTGCTAATACCTGGTTTCCAAATGAAATTCAGTTAGGTCAAGATTTGGCCGACTGGAAGAAAATGAGCGATGAAGAGCGACACGCAGTGACGTTCCTCATGAGCTATTTCAACCCTAACGAACTATTGGTTAACAAGGCACTTGCCTTTGGTGTGTATCCTTATGTAAATGCTGCCGAATGCCATCTGTATTTGGCGAAACAAATGTGGGAAGAAGCAAACCACTGCATGTCATTTGAATACGTATTGGAAACATTTCCAATCGATCGCGAAGCATCATATGCGGCGCATGTTGATACGCCTAGCATGGCGCGCAAAGAGGAATTCGAAACGAAATTCATCAAGCGCATGACCGAAGAGACGTTGGATATTACGACAACTGAAGGCAAAAAAGATTTCATCCGAAATATGATCGCGTACAATATTATCCTCGAAGGCATCTGGTTTTATAGTGGTTTTATGGTCGCATTGTCGTTCCGTCAACGTAATTTGCTACGTAACTTTGGTACATTGATTGACTGGGTTGTTCGTGACGAGTCACTCCACCTAAAGTTCGGCATTAATCTGATTTTAACGGTTTTGGAAGAAAACGAAGATTTACAGACAGATGAATTTGCCGCAGAAATCAAACAGATGATTCTGGATGGTGTCGAAATGGAAGAGGCCTATAACAAGGACCTATTGCCAAACGGTATCTTGGGCCTGAATGCAGATTACATCAATCAATATGTGAAGTATTTGGCTGATCGCCGCCTGGAAGAGCTTGGATTTGAAGCGCATTACGGCGTCGGTAATCCGGCTAAATGGATGGCAACAGCAAACGATACGCTGCAGTTGGTGAATTTCTTTGAAGCAACAAACACTAGCTATGAAGTGAACGCGAACGGTAGCAAGAAAAAGAAGGATTAGCTATCAGATTATCGGGCTGTCGATAGTATATAGCCTGATATACTAAAACTAATGAAAGTCTATGTAACCGCTCGTTTCAAGGGTGCAGAGAACAAGCATGAGATCGATGCGCTGTGCAAGGCAGTAAAGAATGCGCGGTTAAAGGACTTTAGCTTTACGCGCGACATTGAGCGTTACGAACATACCTTTGATGATCAAAAGGCACTGTGGGACAAGGTACGCGACGAAATCGGTGCGTGTGATATGTTACTCATTGATGTGTCGGATCATCCAACGGGCGGGCGAGTGGTAGAGGCGGGTATAGCTTATGCGATGCGCAAGCCAATCATAGTTGTGCAAAAACCAGGCGTGTCACACAAGCAGTTGTTTGATGGCATCGCGTCAAAAGTGATTACGTACAAAGATCATGATGATCTGACTCGTCAGCTAAAGCAGTATGATGTTGATCGTAACTTTAATGTCACGGACAAGACGACGTTATTTATCATGTTCTTGTTGGTCGGTGGTGTTGTTGCATGGGGATTGTCGCAGCTTCACATATTGTTGGCGCCAATCGGAGCACTGATGTATTGGCTGGTTGTACGACACTTTTCGATGACCATGCGAGCTTTTGACCGAGTCGTTGTGTTTATTCCGCTGACATTGGCGTGGTGGGTTGGCTTTTCTTCGCTGAATACGATGGATATCCTGTATGGCCTCACTTGGACGGTGGTGTTTTGGTTGATTGCCGTCTTTGCACTGCAAAAAATGAAATTATCGCTATAAGTTCTCTATAATAGAAGTATGAAGACAACACTCGTCATCTTTGGTATAACGGGGCACTTGGCACAGAGCAAATTGTTGCCGGCACTCGCGAATGTTGTCGAGGCGGGAACGACTGATGAGTTATCGATCATTGGCGTGTCACGACGACCAGTCGAGCAGTATCAGGTGCTGGGTGATCATCATCATCAATTGGCTGGAACGACCTCATTATTTCAGATGGATGTCGAGGATTCCGCTGATTACACCAAGCTACGCGAGTATATAGGCGCTGGTGATGATGAACAAACGTTGTTTTATCTGTCCGTGCCGCCCGATTCAGCTGCGAATATTATCGAACGTTTAGGACAGGCGGGTTTGAACGGTCCAAAAAGCAAGCTACTACTAGAAAAACCATTCGGAACAGATTTACTCAGCGCACAAGCAATGATTGATCATACCGCGAATCACTTTGATGAATCACAGGTGTACCGAATTGATCATTACTTGGCAAAGGAAATGGCGCAAAATATCGTGATGTTTCGTGCGACAAATGCGATTTTTCGGCATCTGTGGAGCAATGAATACATTGAACGAATAGAGGTGTTGGCACTAGAATCGATTGATATCGAGGGCAGGACGGGCTTTTATGAACAAACAGGTGCGCTTCGCGACATCGTACAGGGGCATTTGATGCAACTATTGGCGCTGACATTATCGGATATTCCCGACGAACTGAATTGGGATACGCTCCCTTCGCTTCGCCTGATGGCCCTGGAATCAGTACAGCCAGCTAATCCGGCAAATAGTGTTCATGCTCAGTATGAGGGCTATCGCGACGAAGTGAGCAACCCTTTTAGTAATACTGAGACATTTGTATCAATTGCGCTAGAATCGACCGATCCTCATTGGCGGGGTGTGCCGTTAGCATTGACGACAGGTAAGGCGCTTAATCGCAAAAAAACAGAGGTCCGCGTACATTTTAAACGCACCCATGAAGCACAGAGCAATAGCTTGATTTTCAAGATCCAGCCAGATGAGGGGATTGCGATTGATTTGTTAACCAAAAAAGCTGGTTATGAACGTGAAGTAGAACGTCAGAAACTTAGCTATATGTATCCACCTGACACACGCCTACCAGAGGCATACGAACAAGTGTTGGTTGATGCTATTAGCACCCGCAAGAGTTTGTTTGCCAGCAGCGGTGAGGTATTACGCGCGTGGGAGATCTTGGCCCCCGTTCAAGAGGCGTGGCAAGCTGAAAATGACATATTGATGTATCCAAAAGGTTCGCGAGCGCGTGCTGTCATTGATAGCGACAAAAACTAGAGAACATATACATAAGTACTATTGACTTTTTGTCAATATTTTGCTATTATATACAGTATAACCATAAGTATATATACGCATGACATCACCATCACATGAATCAGGTCCAAACTTTCACCGCTCAGTAGAGTCGGTTGAGAGTGCTATTGATAGTGATCAGCTCAGCTTTCAGGAACGAAAAAAGAGAGACCCGGCAGCTAGGGTTCTCGATGCGGCGTTTTACCTACGTCGTGCGTATTTTACGTACAACATAGAACGACAAAAAGACTTAGGTCTGAGTGAACGCGAAAGTGTTGATGAGGCTAATAAATCTTTGGCCACTGCATTTACCGAAGACGGTGACATGGAGGGCGGTTACGAATTAATGCAATTACGCGATACGTTACGTGCTGAAAAACGTGGACCTAACAAGGTCGAAAAGCGATTTTTGTCATACGTTAACAGCGTCGAGTCGTATTATAAAGCGCACGCAGAACTAAAATTCAGCGGTGTGGGCGGTTTGTATGCGGATCAGGACGAAACTGCTGTACAGAAAATTGACAATACAATACGCGATAATCAGCAAACACTCAATGATTTAGATGGTGACAACAGTGATGATGCAAAAGATGCTCGTGTAGAATTAAAAAAGGACATTGAAGCACTTAAATTTTATAAGAGCACGTTAGACCAAGAAGATTATTTGTCGATAAAAAACTGGCATGCCAGTGAATATCTGAAAAATTTGCAATCAGCTGAAGCGAGTAAAGAGCTTGGTCGTCAGGCCTGGGAATACCGCGCATCTGCACGTGCAATGAATTTGCTAGCCACGAGTGGATACGCGTCGGCTAAGTCGCCAAGTGTTCAAAAACTCAAACGTGCTCCCGAACTAGAGCCTGTGGTCATACTGGATGATGCACCTGTACCGGCTAAAGCTACATCGATCCCGAATTTACCAACTCAACCAAAACAACATAGTCCGCGACAACAGGTACGACCAAATGCTACACCTGTGCTTACGTCTGCCGAGCCCGCATCAAAGCCTGATGCGCAACCAGTACAACAGCAATCTGTTGATAGTGATAACGGTCTTGCTAATGAAAAATTATCTAAAAGCAAACGTGACGCCGTATTGTCGCGAACACTCTTAAAGCTTTATGGTAGTAGCGAAAATGTAGCTGGTACACAGGTCCAACGAGAAGGCGTTCGTAACGAATTAGCCCGAGAAAAGTCCAAGATTTTTCAGAATTGGATGAGTAAAAGAGAAATCGGTAGGACGGTATTGAGTGCGTTTGGTATTGATGCCGCCAAACGACAAGAAAAAATTTATAAACTCGAAGAAAAATTTATTCGGCTCGCAGATAAGAAATTTGGTCTGGAAAATTATGATGCGATTAAATCAGGTCTATTAGACGACGACGAAAAGATGGAGCAATTACAAATTGCGAATGAAGTTGAGATGAATGCTCTACGCGAAAAAACATCCGAACACATGCGTAATACATTAGTTGCTAAATTCTGCAAAGCAGTTGGTACGTTTGAATGGAAAAATAACAAGCATAAGGCTGCATGGATTTTTGGCGGTGCCGCTGTTGCCGCTGCAACAATCGCGACGGGTGGAATGTTGCCGATTATGATGGCTACGTCAACAGTTGCTGCCGCACGTTTAGACAAAAAGATTCGTGGTTTGCCGAACGCAACCAAGAGAATGTCATCAGTTGAATTGCAGGACGAAATCCGAGCAGATTATGCTAGCGAGATGTTCGATTTGCGCGTAGCAGAAAAGGCCATGCAAAAAGCTAAAAAGAAGTATGACAAGGCAATTGCAGAAGGCGTGAGTCTAAAAGAAGCCAGACGAAGATATGACAAAGCTACGGCTGGTAATATCTTGAAGGGACACGATAAAAAAGTCGTAGCGTATCCATACCGTATTGGTTTGCGCGCGGCAATGCGTCGTTTCGATAAAGATATGAACTGGGAAGTTGGTAAGCGTTTGGGTATTTTGGGCGGCATGGGTGCCGTGGCCGTCGGTGGGTCTTATCTTGGCTCGGCAATTGCCGGTGTTGGTTACGATCACTTAGGCAGCTGGGTAGGACAATCTCCTTTCAGCGAAGCTTGGCACGATTTTGTTGGCCCTGCCAAATTTGATCCTAGTATGTTTTCTTCGGTTGACATGTCAAACCCAGAAATCTATAAACATATAGCGCAAAACTACAGGATTGTCGGTAGTTAGTAGGCGAATTCACGTAACCTTACGGTGAACGTCATGTTATAATGAAACCCCATGGGAGACACAAAACCTATGGGGAAAAAACAGAAATTTATTTTTGTCACTGGCGGCGTTCTGTCGGGTGTCGGCAAAGGTATCAGCGCAGCGAGCATAGGCGCAGTGTTACAGGCAAAAGGCCTAAAAGTTTCGATTCAAAAATGTGATCCGTATCTGAATGTAGATGCGGGTCTTTTAAATCCTGCCGAACATGGCGAGTGCTTTGTGACCATTGATGGTGCCGAAACAGATTTGGATTTGGGGCATTACGAACGCTTTTTGGATTTGGAATTGACGCAAAAGAACGCAACGCTCAGTGGTAAGCTGATGCAAAATCTGATTGCCGATGAGCGGGCGGGTAAATTTGGTGGTAAAACTGTTCAGCTGGTACCGCATTTAACAGGTGCGATTCAGGATGCAATTGCCGAGGCGGCTGATGGGGCAGATGTGCATATCGTTGAAATAGGCGGAACAGTTGGTGACTACGAAGGGCTAAGCTTTATCGAGGCGATTCGCGAGTTTAGCGGACGTGTCGGGCGCGAGAATTGTTTGTATGTACACGTGGTATACGTTCCATTTATAGGTACCAGCAAAGAATTCAAATCAAAACCGGCACAAAATGCACTGATGGATTTGCGAGGATTTGGTATCGTACCTGACTGTGTGATTGTACGTACCGATGAACCGGCACCTGTGAGTATCGCGCGTAAAATTAGTATGTTCAGTGGCGTTAGTGAAGATGCTGTAATCATGTTGGCCAATGCTTCGACTGTGTTTGATGTGCCGCTGACAATCGCAAAGAGCGGTATTCATGATGTGATTAGCAGGTTTACGAATAATTCGAAAAAGCCAAACCTCGCAAAGTGGCAAAAGATCGTCGCGGCCCATACTTCAAAGCATCGCAAGAATGTTCGTATTGGTTTGGTGGCAAAATATGTAGACAACGAGGATACGTATATCTCTGTTTTAGAGGCGCTCAAGGCTGCTGGTTGGCAAGAGGGTGTAGGAGTGGATATCCACTGGATAAATGCCGAAACGGCGTCAAAGAAGGACTTTGATAGTGTTGATGCACTATTGGTGCCGGGTGGTTTTGGTGGCAGGGGAATACCGGGCAAAATTGCAGCAGCGAGATATGCATTGAAATACAAAAAACCATACCTGGGTCTATGTCTTGGTTTGCAAGTTGCAGTGATCGCCTCGGCTCGTCTAGCAGGTCTGCGTAGTGCGAATAGTACCGAAGTTGATGCCGATACAAAGAACGACGTTGTGTACATCATGGAAGGTCAAGAGGGCAAGGAATCAACTGGTGGTACGCTACGGCTAGGAAACTATGATGCAAAATTGGTTAGTGGTACAAAAACTGCCAAAACATATGGTACGACAAAAGTTGTTGAACGGCACCGTCATCGTTATGAGGTAAACCAAGCGTTTATTGAACAAATTGAAAAGGGTGGTTTGGTTATTAGCGGAACATCACCCGATGGAAAGTTAGTTGAATTTGTTGAAGCTAAGGATCATCCGTACATGCTTGCGACGCAAGCTCATCCTGAATTAAAGTCACGACCCAATCGGCCACATCCTTTATTTGTTGGCCTCATCAAGGCTGCAAAGCGCTAGCGCTACGTGCTATTCTATACGTATATGGGTGGCAAAAGACAACTAGGCTTTACTATCGTAGAATTGCTCATTGTTGTGGTTGTAATTGGTATTTTGGCTGCGATTGTAACTGTAGCGTATGCGGGTATTACGTCACGAGCAGAAAACACTAAGACTGTCGCTGGAGTTAATCAAGCAGTTAAGTTACTCGGTCTGTATAAAGTGACAAATGGCAGTTATCCGTCACCCGGACCAACATATATATGTATAGGATCTGGCTATATCAGTCAGGTTTGTTCAACGGGTACCGATGGAGTAACTCCTGTGGCATCAGAAAATAGCACCTTTGCTACAGCGCTACGGTCTGTCGGTTCACTTCCTCAATTGAGCAATAAACAGCTCACCTTATCTACCGGACAAAAAAATGCAGGTGCAAGCTTTCAGCCAAGTAATGCGATGGTTAGGTATATTTTGAATGGAGCAGGTGCATCATGCGAGGCTGGGGGAACCGGTTACACCTACGGTAGCGTAACGGAGTGTCGCTTTACGCTAGACTAATCCCCAATAACTTGTAAATAAGGCATACAAAATTATTGACATTTATTAGCATAAGTGCTATGATGAACATACAAGGAAACAAAACAAAAATGCCTGATTCACGACACGACGACCTACTAAACTATCACGATGACAATCGCGTGTTGCGCGATGTCTTGCGAAGCGTTTATGGTTCTAGCCCCGTATCTGGCGGTGTCATGGGTGATATCCTCGAAGAGGAAGCTAGAGACGCCGAAGACAGTACGCATATCGCCGATGAGTTGGATTTTGACTCTGACGCTATTGCTTAGATAACCTCTGTTATCTGATATAATATATGCAATGGATACAAAAATTGCTCGTATTATTCATGATGAATTTGGCATCGAAACAGATGTGCAATTATCTCGCCCTGAACCGCAGTTTGGTGACTATGCGACAAATGTCGCGTTGCAATTAGCTGGTTCATTGGGCAAGCCGCCGCGTGAGATTGCTGAACAGTTGGCAGAAAAATTGCGCCAAGTTGATGATTTTGCAGAGGTGACAGTTGCCGGGCCTGGTTTTATTAATTTGCATTTGAGTGATACGAATTTATTGGCGCTGACATATCAAAAACCACGCCCTAAAAAGTCCGGTCAGACGACGGTTATTGAAACAAATAACCCAAATCCGTTTAAAGCCATGCACATCGGTCATGCGTTTAATGCGGTGTTGGGTGATACAATTGCGAATTTACTCACAATGGACGGCGCACAAGTTCACCGTGTTAGTTATCACGGTGATGTGGGCTTGCATGTCGGCAAAAGCATGCGAAGTTTGTTGCATTACGTTGATGGCAATGCAGATAAATTGAATGAAATCCCCGAGGCCGAGCGTAATACGTTCATGTCGCGTATGTATAGCGAGGGATCACTGGCATACAAAGAGGACGAAGGCGCAAAAGTTGAAATTGACGGCCTGGCACAAGAATCATTTTCGCCACAGTCCGAGATTTACAAACAGGTGTACACAATATGTAAAACATGGAGTTTTGAACAGATTGATCAGATCGTTGCATTGCTGGGAAATCAGCCAATAGAGCGCCGGTTTTTGGAGAGTGAAGCAGATGCGATTGGCGTACGGACAGTCAAGGCAAATGTACCCGCTGTTTTTAAAGAGTCGAATGGTGCATTAATCTTTGAAGGAAGTAAATACGGTTCGTTCGATAATGCATTTGTGGCAGGAAACGGCAGAGGACTATATGGCGCGCGTGATTTGGGACTGATGCAACTAAAGAACGATGCGTTTCATGCCGAAAAGAGCTATATTGCAACCGCAGAGGAACAGCGTGACTACTTCAAGGGCGTTATTTCTGCGGCAGAATTGTGCTTGCCAGAACTACGGGGTGTCACAACAAATATTTCCACCGGTACAGTAAAGCTCAGTACTGGCAAAATGAGTAGTCGAGATGGTGATGTCATAGAAATCGCGTGGCTGTTTGATCAGTTCAAGGACGCAATTCGAGCGCGCAACGGTGAACCAACTGACGAGATTGTTGCTGGTGCATTGCGTTATCAATTTTTGCGAGTAAAAATTGGCAGTGACGTGGTGTTTGATATTAACGATGCAGTCAGCCTGACTGGTAATACCGGTAGTTATTTGCAGTATGCGCATGCTCGAGCGCGCCGGATTTTGGAAAAAATTAGTGGGCCAATCGAAATGCCAAAAACAATTAATAGCGAGGACCGTGCGCTTGTACGAAAGTTGGGTGAGTATCACGAAGTTGTCGAGACGGCAGTATCATCCTTGGAGCCACACCATGTTTGCAACTATTTGTTTGAACTAGCGCAAGAGTTTAATAGGTACTACGAAAAGAACCATGTAGTAGGTGGCGAGCATGAACAACATCGCGCCGGATTGGTGTCCCTTTATGCAGATGTGCTAAAGGCAGGATTGATGATTCTGGGGATTGATGCCCCAGAAAAGATGTAGTATTCTAGAGGTACATGAAAGCAACAGCTTCACGCCAAATCATCGACACTCGCGGGCTCATTCTCGTGATTATTGGTGATGCTCCGGCGAGCTAAGTTTTCGTGTAACCACAACCGCACCGAAACAAACTCGCCGAATCAGGCGAGATTTTTTGTTTCTGGAGGGGCGATAATCCCGGCGGAGTACCACCGCACTCGTGTACTAGTGCATGCAAAAGTACACAATCGGCGACACCTGAACAGGGTCACTCGCTATAGTGGCTGGAAAAGGGGATACCAACCCCCTTTCCAGTCACTTATAAAATCGGTTAGAATAGCAGCAGTACATAACAAGGAGTAATTATGAAAGAAGATGAAGCAACAAAGGTGGCAAAGGCTAGAGCTCGCGCTCGTGCACGAGCAGCGTCAGCAAGAGCAAAAGCACACAAAGTTTCAAAAAACGAGACCGGGGCATTTATCGACTTTATTCGTACACAGGGCATCGTCGGTTTGGCTATCGGTTTGGCTATCGGTACGATTGCAAGCGGTACAATCAGAACAATTGTTGAAGGATTTGTGACGCCAGTTGTGCAATTTATCGTCGGTACACATCGAACGCTTGAGGTTCAGGTGTGGCATGTTGAATTATGGGGTAGAACTGCTGATTTTCAATGGGGCGCATCCTTGTCATCGCTGATCACACTTTTTGCTACTATCCTCGTCATCTATCTTTTGATTCGTATTTTGCATCTGGATAAGCTTGATAAAAAGGGCTAACTAATGCAAAAGTCCGATGATGAATGGCGTGAAGAACTAACCCCAGAACAATACCGTGTCTTGCGTGAAAAAGGTACAGAACCGGCATTTAGCGGGGAATATGACAGTGTTTTTGATCCGGGTGATTATAGATGCGGGGCGTGTGGAACAAAGTTGTTCGAAAGTGATAAGAAATTTGATGCACACTGCGGTTGGCCAAGTTTTTATGATGCGATTCCTGGGACGGTCGTTTTATCTACTGATGATAGTGCGGGTATGTCGCGTACCGAAGTCACGTGTGCGACGTGTGACAGCCATCTGGGGCACGTTTTTGCTGGTGAAGGTCATGGTACGCCAACCGATCAGCGCTATTGCATCAACTCTCTTAGTCTAAAGTTTGAACAAAAGAAATAATTATTCTGGTTTTTGAAAATGGTGTAGGTCGACACGCCCAGATTCGGGTTTCCAGTCGCCACCCCATTCCCAGCCAAGCGATCGCATCAGTTTAACGAGTTCGTGATTAGGCGTTAGCTCTCCTGCATCGTCGGCACTGGACAGCCAGTTGCCTGGTAGTGTCTTTATTAATTTATTGTCCTGGTTGTATAGGCGGTAAGGGTTTCTGCGTGGGTTGATATCTATTGCGCGACCGAGGGCGTGCAATGATAATTCGTCCGAGTCTATAATAGTTCGGTAATTAAACCCAGATGAAATATTTTGATTCATTAACGACAGGTCACTAAAGGGAATGAGGGCTTTGCTAGCTGGGAGCACCTCGTTGAACGGAAATCCAAGCTCGTATGCTAATGTAAAAAATTGCTTAACATCGTCCGCCAGGTCCTTGTGGACTTCTATGATTCCGTCGATATCAGCACCGTTGTAACTCAGAAAAGTAGCCTTGACCCCAATGATTTGATCGAGTATTTCACGAGGGCAGGGATCATTGGGATTGGTTGCAACCTCATGAAAGTAACTGTTCGTTGTCCGTTCGCGGCCATTCATACTGTATAGTTTATACTATAGATATGGCAAAACACGCGAAATTATTATGGATGGATTTAGAAATGACCGGTCTCGATCCCGTTGAGGACCGGATATTAGAAGTAGCGGTGATCGCAACTGATTGGGATTTCAAGGAAGTTGCCGTGTACGAAGCTGCAAAGCAAGTTGGTCCAAATTTAGTTGAAAATCGTATGAATGTAGGCAAGGATTTTTGGGATAAATTTCCAAAGGTACGTGATGCACTGATTGCTCAAAATAATTCAGACAAAGCGAAAAACGGCAGAACGGTAGAGAATGAACTACTTGAATTTATTGACGAACATTTTGACGCAGATACACCCGTATTGTTAGCGGGCAACTCTATTCATCAGGATCGCAAGTTTATCGAAAATGAGTGGAATAGACTGAATGAACGTCTGCACTATCGTATGTTGGATGTGAGCGCATGGAAGGTCGTGTTTGACGGCAAGTACAACAAACGATTCGCAAAACCCGAGGAACATCGCGCACTCGATGATATTCGAGGAAGTATTCAAGAGTTAAAGTATTATCTGGGTAAAGTCAGGGTATGAATCACAATAAATTCGAAGAGTTTATATTAGGATTACCAAAAGTTTGGTTGGATTATCCCTTTGGTGACAGCGTTGCTGTATATAAGTATGGCGATAAACCCGAGGGTAAGATCGTTTCTATCGTGGCCGAGGATAGCAAGCCGTTACGCGTTAGCTTGAAGTGTGATCCAAAGTTGGCCGAACATTTGCGCGAAAAATACGAATCGGTTTTGCCGGGCTATCATTTGAATAAAAAGCACTGGAATACGATTGTTTGTAGTGGTCAGATGACTAACGAAGAAATCTTTGACCTCACTCGTCATAGTTACGAATTAATTGCCGGTAACGATTAAGACCTCTCACAAAACAACCACATCACGTTTTAGATAGATGGCTTGTTCTGCGAGAGATCTTTAATTCCCGTCGTCGACGTATTCGTTGAATTCTTTTTGGATTGGCTTTACATTCTTGACTGCAGTGTTTGCAAAATCACGGATTTTAGATGATGGATTCTTTGATAGGGTTGCGAATAGATTCAAAAGTCCCTCTATTTCGAGGTCCATTGTTGTCGAGTAGACGCGATGGAGGCGAACGCTCAGACGGGCATCTTCGAACTTTGAATTCAATTCATCAATTCTTGCTTCTTCGGTGCGAACCATCTCTTTGTTAAAGTCCGTTCTTTGCACGCCACCTAGTTTTAGTAGGTCCTCTGCATCACGCTGACTATTAGTTGCCCAGATATTGAATTTCGTGTTAATTTCTTTTAGGTTATTACTGTTAATATCCTTTTGAATCGTCTTTGTTGTACGGGCAATGTTTTCGAGTCTAACGGATGTTTTTTGTAGAATAGCAGTGTTGTCTTTGCCGCTAAAAGCAACAATGAGGCTCACGGCGAGTGCGAATAGACCAAGCATGATAAAGAATATTTTTCCAAATGAGCCACTGAAGAATTTTTGTGCCGGTGGTCCAGCAGAGATAGAATCGAGATAATTTGGATCATATGCCGGTGTACCCGTACTATAGCGCGGTTCTTCCTGTTGGGCCACGACGGGTGGCGCAGGTGTTGGACGCGGCGGTGGGTCTGGCTGAGGGTATTGGTTTGGTTCTTGCTGGGGATTCATCTCTCTTAATTAAAGCATAATTACTATCTACTATCTACTATCTACAATATACTAATCATATGCAAGACGCGAAGGAAGAGGTGCGAGCACGACTGAACATCGAGGATGTTGTAGGGGAGTATGTTCAGTTAAAACGCGCTGGGCGTAACTTTAAGGGGCTGAGCCCCTTTACGGGTGAAAAGACGGCGAGCTTTGTCGTTAGCCCCGACAAACACATTTGGCACGACTTTAGTTCGGGCAAGGGCGGTGATGTGTTTAGCTTTGTCATGGAAGTAGAGGGTATGGATTTTCGTCAGGCGCTAGAACTATTGGCGCGACGTAGTGGGGTTGATCTGTCGTTGTACCAGGGAAGTGTTTCACAGGAAATCGCACACCATAAAAAACGCCTATTGGCAGTGAGCGACTTGGCGGCGATGTACTATCAAAAGAGCCTACTAAGCAATCCGCACGCTCAAGAGTATATTTTTCAAAAAAGAGGTATGAATAAAACTATTGTTCAGGATTTTCGTATCGGTTACGCACCCGATAGCGGGGATGCATTGACGGGCTTTTTGAAAAAGAAGGGTTACTCTGATAAAGAGCTCAAAGATGCTGGTTTAGTTAATCGTTACGGTGGTGATTTATTCCGTGGACGTATGATGGTGCCCTTGATGGATCCGACGGGTCAAGTGATTGGTTTTACCGGAAGAATTATCGAAAGGGATGACCGCCCGGCGGATAGCGGAGCACCGAAATATCTGAATACGCCACAGACATTATTGTATGACAAGAGCCGACATGCGTTTGGTTTGTCGCAGGCAAAGGATGCGATTCGTAAAGTTGATTATGCGGTAGTTGTGGAAGGTAATTTAGACGTCGTGAGCAGTCATCAGGCCGGTATAAAGCAAGTGATTGCTAGTGCGGGGACTGCCATGACAGAGCATCATCTACGTGCATTATCTCGCCTCACTGATCATATTCGGTTGGCATTTGATGGTGACAAGGCGGGACTGGCGGCGACAGAACGATCAATTCCGATTGGTCAGGAGGTTGGTGTTGATTTGTCGATTATCTCACTACCTGGTGATGCAAAGGACCCTGATGAATTAATTCAGCAAGATCCAAAGTTGTGGCAGCAGGCAATTGATTCGCAGCAACCGGTTGTTGATTGGGTTATAGAACAGTTTGCGCATCGTGAAGATCTGCAGTCAGCTGCGGGTAAACGAGCTTTTACTTCGGCCGCACTGAGAGTTATCAAATCATTAAAAGATCCTGTAGAGCAAGACCATTACCTCACGATAATTGCGAAAATGACAGACTCTACGCGCGGTGCAGTTAACAAAAAGCTCTCAGATGAATCTGATATCGAGGAGAAACGGTTAAAGAACGTCAAGCAAACTTCTGAACGAGCGGTGCGTTCGCAGGACCGTAATCAAGATGCATTGTTGGCGATTGCTTTGATAGACACACGATTACAAAAATTATTTGATGGAATTGATCACGAGGTGTTTCAGGGCGAGGAGCGTCAAGCGGTTGCGAAGTATCTGTCGGAAAACGCAGAAAAAGAGGTGAGTGAAATCCCCTCAAGCTTGCAGCAGTACGAGAAGTATGTGACAATGTTGTTATTGCATCCCGATGTGGATAATGTGGCATGGAATAGTGACAATCGCGTCGCTTCGGCCACCGACAAGCTGAGTTCGCTACAAGTAAATTTCAAAAAAACGAATACAAAAGAAAAATTATTACGTCAGGAATCTATCGCTAGAGAACAGGGCGATAACGACACCGCTGATGAGTATTTGCGCCAACTAAACCAATTGATAAGAGGAGAAAAATAATGTCAGATAACGACGATGATATACAAATGGATAATGATCAGACCCCCGATGCTAGTGAAGCAACTGGAAAAACTCTCAATGATGTAGAAGAGCCGGCGCCAGATGATTTAGCCGAAGAGGAGGAAGTCGACGAAGAGACATTGAATAATAATCAGTATCTTGACGACATTAGTGATGATAGCGTTCGACTGTACTTACGTGAAATCGGTAAGATTCCTCTACTTAATTCCGAAGAAGAGTTAGCACTTGCACAAAAAGTTGTTGCAGGCGACAAAAGAGCCAAAGACAAAATGGCCGAAGCGAATATGCGTTTAGTAGTATCGATTGCAAAACGTTATAGTGGTCGTGGCCTTGATTTTCTTGATCTCATTCAAGAGGGGAATACGGGTCTATTACGTGCTGTAGAAAAATTTGATCCAGACAAAGGATTTAAATTTAGTACGTATGCAACGTGGTGGATTCGACAGGCGATTACTCGTGCGATTGCTGATCAGGCACGTACAATTCGTATTCCCGTGCACATGGTTGAAACAATCAACAAACTACTTCGTACGCAACGTCGTATGACCCAAGAGCTCAATCGTGAACCAACTATCGAAGAACTAGCCAAAGAACTGGAAATGGAACCCGAAAAGGTTGAATATGTTATCAAGATCAAACAGGACATTACATCACTTGATGCCGGTGTAGGTCGTGATGGTGATGACGAAGACAGTGTCCTGGGTGATTTTATCGAAGACGAAGACGGTCGAACTCCAGAAGAGTCAGCAACCAGCCAATTACTCAAGGAGCAAGTGCAAGCCGTGCTATCGACACTGAGCGATCGTGAACAGAAGATTATCAAGATGCGATTTGGTTTAGAAAATGGCAAATCACATACACTCGAAGAAGTTGGACAAGAGTTTGCCGTTACGCGTGAACGTATTCGTCAGATTGAAGCAAAAGCATTGGCAAAATTGCGCAAGCACAAAGATTCAAAGAAATTACACGAATATCTTAGTTAAAGTTTATCGATTGTAAAACTCAACGTGGTTGAGTGCATCATCAACTTGTTTGTGTAGTTGATCGAGGTCGGCTTCGTTATGAATGAAGTAGTCGGCGATAGCGATAGGGCCACCTTTTTCTAGGTTCTCAATTTCAGACCAGTCGCGTTGGTCGACCTCTTTTGGTGTCATCGGACGCTCGGGTCTTTTTTCCATACGTTGTTTTCGCAGATGCTTTGGCGTGACAATGGCAATAACGGTCAAGTCACCAGGAAATTCGTGTTTTAGTGCTTTGTATTCGCTCCACGTATAGAGACCGTCGAGGATGATTCTATGTTGACCGGCACCGGTTAAATCATGAATTTCTTTTATGATGCGTTTGACGACGAAATCTTTACCTTCGCGTTCACGAATTTCTTCACGAAAAACCTCTTGGCTTTCCCAGGTAATTTCGATGTTTGCTTCTTTCATTGCTTTGTAAATAATGCCGCCGAAATAGACCTTTGGGTAACCCTTTTCGGTGAGATATTCGACAGCGGAGCTTTTACCGCTACCCGCAAGACCAACAAATGCAACAATTTTTATATTTTCGTGTTCAGACATTAGGAACTATTGTAACAGATTATTTGCCGTGACGACGCTGACGAGAATGAAAATCATCTAGTATCTTTTTAAATTCATCCGACTTAAAATCGGGCCAATATACTTCGGGGAACGCCAGCTGGGCTTCATCGACAAGAAGGCTCATAAAACCTGCACTGTTATGAGGGTCTTGCCATGAACCAGTTCGAATAATCAGATCAACATCGGGTAGATGTCCAGTCCAACTATGAGAGCGCAAAAGTTGTTCGGGGGGAGTATCGTCCTTTGGGCCGTCCAATAACGATCGAGTCGCCACTGTACGTTCACGGTCACCGCTGTAATCAATCAATATTGTTAGCTCGCATGATGAATGGTGAGCGGTTTTTGCCATTGCTTCTTCGAAGGTGGTGATGGTTTTTGGTGATAGGCTATTACGCCATTCGCCAACAATATTGATACGAATGCCGTATTTTTCGATGACAGGATGCTCGGAAAAGTGGTGTACGTTATCACGAAAGGCTTTGTCGATTCCTTTAAAGAACGATGAAGAGCGATCAGCTAGGTTGGCATGCGAGCTACCCCATAGTGATAGGTGGGTGACATGTGAATCAAAGGCTACCTCTGTGATATTCACGAGCCCTTGAATGGCTATATCGTATAGGTTGCTATACCCTTTGATTCCGTGCTTTTTTGCCCAACGTCGATTACCGTCAGGAATAATTGCTATATGAAGTGTTTTTGGCATGATGACACCATACTACTTTGGATTGCTTATCGGGTCAAACGGTGCGTAGGGTATTGTGTTTTATTAAAAAAATGATATAATAAACCCATTAATAGCGGAGAAGAGTATGACCGGTGTTGAATTTGTGCAACGAGATCAACAAATAGGCGAAAATCAATCGCTCAAATTAAAGCATTTGACGACAATTGCTGATGATGCATATTTCTCTGCGCTTGATCCGGTGCTTGTTGCCAAAAATGCCGAAATACTAGATAGAGTTGAGTCAGATGTTTCTAGGGAGTCATTACGACTAGAGCCAACTCGACATGATTTGGGCTTGCGTAGGGCATTATGGACCCTCAATACATATAAGCTTTCCGCACGAGAAGACGGCTACTTTGTCGCACCCGGTGAGGCTACGTTGAAGGATTGGGAAGTACCAGCATCCGATCGAAAGTTGGCGAGAGTCAGTTTGGGTGAATGGCGCTCGAATAAAAAAAGTGAAATGCTGTATGACGCGAATGACATGCTGCGAATGTACTTGAAACAGATTGGTGGAGTGAAATTACTGAGTGCCGAGGATGAAGTTGAGCTCGCGAAGGCGATTGAGGTAGGACTTTATGCTGGCCACAAGCTCGATGGCGGAAAAGCGAATAGAGGAGAGCAGTTAACGACAGACGAGCGACGTAATTTTGCCGAACTAGCGCTTATAGGTAAGGATGCTTACGATCATTTTTATGAAGCAAATTTACGCCTGGTTGTATCTATTGCAAAGAAATACTCAGGTAAGGGCATGCCTTTACTCGACATTATCCAAGAGGGTAATTTGGGTCTCAAGCATGCGATTGATAAGTTTGATTACACGCTAGGAATTAAATTTAGTGTCTATGCGAGTAGGTGGATCAAGCAGGCAATTCAGGCCGCGCTGCCAGCCCAGTCACGTATGATATCAATTACAAAACACGAGAATGCAAAATTACAAAAGCTGGTAACACAAAGAATGGAATTCGAGAAAGAACATGATCGCAGGCCAACAAATGATGAACTTATACAGTTGAGTGATTTAGGGGCCGATCAGGTTAATGCACTATTAAATAATTTTCTTCGAAACCATATGAGCCTGGATCAACGAGTTGGAAAAAGCGAAAGCGACACGATAGCGGATCTACTAGCTGATAACAATGAGCCTATGCTCGAAGACATTGTTGTAGCACAGGACAGTCGTAGGATGCTCGATGAAGCCCTTTACGAAGAGCTGAATGCTTTAAAGGACGTAAAGCGAATAGGTGAAAAAGCTACCTTGTATGAAACTCTGATGACTCTTTATGGCATAGGTAACGGGGATCGAAAAACACAATTACAAACGGCTAGTTTACTTGGAGTTGGGCGTAACGCAGTGCAGGGAGCGGAACGTACGGCTATTAATCGATTGAGGCAAAGCGATACACTTCGTAGCCTATATAACGAACAGTAAGATATACTAATACTATGAAGCGACTCGTTGTTATTGACGGAAAGTCAGTTTTTTATAGGGCATATTTTGCGATGCCACCGCTTAGTTTACGCGACGGCACTCCATCAAATGCGGTATATGGCTTTGCTAGTATTGCAGTAGAAATTATCAAAAAGCTCGACCCTGATTATGTTGCCGTTGCTTGGGATATCAAGGGTACGAGTATCGCCAAGCGTAAAAAAGTTCTGCCACAGTACAAGGCAACTCGAAAGCCCGCTCCGCCGGATTTTCATGCACAGATTCCGTTATTGCGTGAACTTTTAGAAGCGTTTGGTTGGCCGCTGTATGAAGTGGATGATTATGAAGCCGATGACATTATGGGAACTTTTGCAAAAAAGGCAGGTGATAAGGGCGTTGAAACGTGCTTGGTATCTGGCGATTTTGATATGCTACAGATGATCTCACCGCATACGAGTGTGTACATAACAAAGCGAGGTGGGTCGGATTTGGTACTCTACGATGAGTCCGCGTTTGAAGAAAAATACAAAGTGAAACTTGGGCAATTTGTTGATTATAAAGCACTGGTGGGTGACACCAGCGACAACATACCTGGCGTTCGAAAGATCGGTCCAATTGCTGCACAAAAGCTGTTAACTGAATACAAAACTCTCGAAGGTGTTTATGAACATATTGATGAGTTAAAAGGTGCGCAAAAAGAGAATCTGGTACATGACAAAGACGCGGCGTTTGCGAGTAAAGAAGTTGCTCGGATTTTTATCGACGCACCGATTGAGTTAGATTGGGACGAAGCAGATATTCATAATACCGATCTATCAAAGGTCGCAGAAATCTTGGAAAAATTCGAATTTCATACACTTGCTCGTCGTTTGCCAAAGCACATGCAAGATGAAAATCCATCACACGCATTGGCGGTGAATCAGCACTCGACAATCGATATGACCGAAAAGCCATGGCCAAAACAATTGATGATGAATGAGAAAGTTGTCGTGAATTTAGTTGAGGATGAATTATGGTTGTCTGTTGATCGTGACACGACGTACCACAAGCCCGTTAAGGATATCGACAAAAGTACATGGCGCGCGCTCGAACTCGCAACAGTTGTCGCATATGACGTCAAACAGCTGTATCATGATCTGGCAAAATACCACATCAATGACGTTGTGTTTGATCAGATTCATGATGTTCGTCAGGGTGCATTCCTGATTGATCCTCTGCGTCGTGATCGTAGTTTAGGGTCATTGATTGGCGGAGAGATCAGTAGTGATATTGAGCACATTGCAGCACTTTGGCAAGTGTATGATTGGCAAGTCGAAGGATTTAAGGAATTACCAAAGGTTTCAGCAATTGCTGAAAAGTTTGATTTCGCATTAATACACACACTGTTTTTGATAGAACACCGGGGTATTAAAATTGACAAAAAATTATTGTCAAAAATGAGCAAAGAGTTGGGCGATGAGCATAAAAAACTTGAACAAGAAATGTACAAAATGGCCGGACACGAGTTCAATATAGGCAGTCCAGCGCAACTCGCCGAAGTCCTGTTTACGAAGTTGCAATTACCGACAACAGGAGTAAAAAGAGGAAAAACAGGATACAGTACTGACCAAAAAACACTCGATAAATTACGTGGTCAGCATCCGATTATCGAATTAATTGAACAAACGCGCGAATTGGCAAAACTAAAGAATACCTATGTCGATACGTTGCCAGAAATGACCGACACAAACGATTATCTGCACACGACGTTTAATCAGGACGTCGCGGCAACGGGACGCCTGTCTAGTGCAGATCCAAATTTGCAGAATATTCCCGTTCGCACTGATCTGGGCCGTCGTATTCGTGAGGCATTTGTACCCCGGACGGGTAATGTGTTAGTTGGTGCCGATTACAGTCAATTCGAACTGAGGCTGGCTGCTGTTTTAGCCGGTGATGATGAATTAATTAATGATTTTAATAATGACGTGGATATTCATACAAAGACGGCGGCGCAGGTATATGGAATTGATATGGACAAGGTAACCAAGAGCCAGCGTCGTGACGCAAAAGTTATTAACTTTGGCGTGCTATATGGCATGGGTCCACATGCGTTGGCGCAAAATACAGGTATGAGTTTTGGGGATGCAAAAGACTTCATCGAACAATATTTCGAATTACGTGCACCAATTCGTCAGTACATCGACGCAACTTTGGAAAAGGCAAAGAGTGAAGGTTTTGTCGAAACATATTATGGTCGCCGGCGTCCAACGCCAGACGTGAATAGTAGTAACTACATGGTTCGTGAGGCGGCTAATCGCCAAGCGGCAAATATGCCAATTCAAGGAACCGAGGCTGATTTGATGAAGCTTGCAATGATTAAGATCGAGAAAGCATTAGGTGACTTGGGTCAACAAATTTTGCAAATTCACGACAGCGTATTAGTTGAATGTCCGGCAAAAAATGCCGATAAAGTGTCAGACATTTTGAAAGAAATAATGGAATCAATAGCACCAGAATTACCAGTCAAACTAAAAGTTGATGTTGGAATCGGTAAAAATTGGGGCGAGCTGTAAGCGTACACAAAAACGCCCGGCAACAGATGATAAAAACGTCGACAATCCTTATAGGGTAACCATCAATGACATTGACTTTTTATCATAAAAATGATAAAATAGCTCTATGGAAAGAAGTGGATTACAGCGTATTATTCCTATCGTATTGATATTGATTGTTATTGTTGCTGCGGTTGCAGGACTTGTTTCTGTTGCTCAGTCGATGTTTTTTAGCGAGGTAGAGCAGCCGGCAAGCGTCAATATTACCAAAAAGGCACTCACAAAAACGGGTGTTGATAGGGGTGTGCGTATGACCGTTCGTGGTTCGATAGTTGGCAACGAAGACTTTAACAGCTATTCGATTACAGTTCGTCCCAGTTCACGCAATATGACGGCGTACGTTGGTTATCTAGATAAGCCAATATCTACTAAAAAACTCGGCAACAATACTCGTGCATACGAACAATTTGTTTATGCGCTCGATAATGCAGGCTATATGGACGGCGCTCCGCTCACTGGTGATGCAAACGATGTGCGTGGTATTTGTGCAACCGGAGAACTATATACTTTTGAGGTATTAAATGGTTCCAAGTCGGTTCAAACACTATGGACATCAACGTGCAAAAATCTTCGCGGTTCGTTTACGGCTACGCGTAGTTATATTGCAAAATTATTTAATTTACAGATCCCTCAGTACACACAAGTACTTAGTAAGATCGATTTATAACCGACCATCCTTCGCGCCTACGTTATAATGATAGGATGATACGTGCGGTTATTTTTGATTGTTTTGGTGTACTCACTACTGATGGTTGGTTGGCTTTTCGTGAACGATTTCTTGACGCCTCACCGGACAAGTTAGCCTTAGCTATTACCAGTAATAAGCGAGTTGATGCCGGGCTAATTAGTTACAGTGATTTCATACATGAGATAGCAGAGCTCGCTGGTATCACTGATGAAAAAGCCGCACAAATTATCGAAGGAAATACCGAAAACAAAAACCTCTTTGAATATATTAGAGATGAAATAAAGCCTCGCTATAAAGTAGGTATGCTCAGTAATGCGGGTGATAATTGGCTAGACAGACTCTTTGAGTCTTGGCAGGTTGAATTATTCGACGAAGTCGTTTTGTCGTATCAAGTTGGAGCCATTAAACCTGATCCGATTATGTATCAGACAATTGCTGATAAACTTGGAGTCTTGCCGGAGGAATGCTTGTATATTGATGATCAGGAAAGATACGTACAGGGCGCGCGCGATATTGGTATGATGGCGATTCATTTTAAAGATACTTACGGTACGATTGCGCAGATTAAAGAGCAAGCGGATGCCTGAGCTACCAGAAGTAGAGACGATTCGGCGCGGGCTCAGTGAATTAATTATCAATCGTTGCATAAAGGCGGTTGATTTTGACTGGCCAAAGAGTTTTCCAAATGCTCGTTCAGACGTGGAGCGGTTTCTTGTGGGTGCAAAAGTCACAAACGTGCGCCGTCGAGCAAAAGTTTTGCTCATTGATATATCAACTGATTATAGTTTGGTCATTCACCTGAAAATGACCGGTCAGTTAGTGTTCAGGGCAAAGTCGGTTGCATTTGGCGCAGGACATCCTAGTGATTCACTGATAGGAGAGTTACCCGATAAATCGACGCGTGTGACATTTACGTTTGTTGACGGCTCGCATTTGTATTTTAACGATCAGCGAAAGTTTGGTTGGGTGCGGTTAATGCCTACACTCGAGGTGCCGAACATTGATTTTATGCAAAAGGTCGGACCAGAACCGCTCGAGGCGGATTTCACGATTGATCAATTTACTCAGCGGTTTGCTCGTCGTGCAAATACATCGATCAAAGCCGCACTATTGGACCAGACAGTTATCGCTGGTGTGGGAAATATCTATGCGGACGAGTCGTTGTGGGGCGCCAAAATTCATCCGTTAACAAAAGTGGTCGATTTACCGGTTGCAAAGTATTCACTACTATACACAGAGCTACGTTATGTGATGAATTTAGCGATCGAAAAAGGCGGTAGTACCGATAGAAATTACGTGAATGCGAAAGGCAAGAAGGGTAGTTATATCGATTTTGTACGGGTCTTTCGTCGCGAAGGACAATCTTGCTCTCGATGCGGAACAGAAATTATCAAAATTCGTGTTGCTGGACGAGGCACGCATATCTGTCCGCACTGCCAAAAGCTATAGCAATGTATGCTATATTTGAAACATGTTAGAGCAGGAACAATCCGACGGAAAATTTAACTATCCATATCGTTCAACTATGGCAGAAGAGTTCTCGGACCATCCGAAAAAATTTGAACTATCAGTATCTGACAATTTTTCAATACAAGATGTCATCGATCAGCGAAAAGGGGACATTTTAGAGATCGCTGGCTTTTGTAGTTTAGGTTACTATTTTCTCGATGGAATATCATTACCGAAAGCCGTTATCCTGGGAAATATCGATACACGAGCAATAAAATCGGAAGACCTGGATGATAGTCACCCTCAAGAGTATACCGATGAGGCGGAGGGCGAGATTGATATGATTATGGATGATACGCATGCCGAACGAGCAGACAGTAGTTTAGGTGTAGTGTTATCTACGCGACTATCATATTACCCCGAATACAATCTACACTATGATGAGGATGAGATGCGTGAGCGTGCGGAAAGCGCTTCTCGTCGAGTCATAGAACAAGGCGACGGCGACACAACTGAAGATATCGTAAAGGATTCACTAAGACTCAAGGCTGCAAGTGAAGTATTTCGTAAGCTAGAACCGGGTGGATTATATATAACAGATATGACTCAGGATGAAATAGACGTGATGAAACTGTTAGGTTTTCAATTGCGAGCTTCATTGTCGAAGATAGAGAAAAACGAGGAGCCATATTACTACGTCGTACTGCAGAAGCCTACAGATGACTCGATGGTACAATAGACGCAGTGATTACGGTTTTGACAGGAGATAACAGCTTTGAGATAGCGAGGGCAATTGATCAGATTGTCCATTCTTTTGATGGCAATGCAGAAAAGTTTGATGGCGGGGAGCTTGATTTGAAGCAGCTACCTGATTTACTGCAAGGAGGCACATTGTTTGCGAATGAACGCCTGGTTGTTGTTCGTGATTTATCAGAGAATAAGCGTGTTTGGGATGCATTGCCTGATTGGCTAGAGCGTGTCAGTGATGACGTTCATCTGGTGCTGCTCGAGTCAAAACCCGATAAGCGTACGAGGACATATAAAGAATTACAAAAATATGTGAATGTGAAATCGTTTATGGCTTGGAGTGATCGTGATATGTTCGTTGCCGAGGGATGGGTGAGTGATGAAGCAAAGCGACAGGGCATTACCATGGATAAAAAATGTGCACATGTGCTGGTTGAACGCATTGGCTTGGATCAGTGGCAGTTGTTTCATGCATTAGAAAAATTAGCCGTTTTGGATAAAGTGACTGTTGAAATTATCGAAAGCATCTCTGTTCAAAACCCAACTGAGAATGTATTTAATTTGTTTGATGCAGCACTGCGCGGCGATGCGGTAAAAGTACACCAGATGATTCAGACGTTGGAGCGGACAGAAGATCCGTACAAAACGATGGGATTATTGGCGAGTCAGGCTGTTCAATTGGCGGCACTTGCTGTGACTGATAAATCATCTGCGGAAGTTGCTTCAGACATGGGTTCGCATCCGTTTGTTATGTCAAAGCTTGCGCCGCATGCCAAGAGATTAGGGGGGGGTAGTGTTAAAAAAATCGTCACAACTTTCGCTGATACGGATCACGAGATGAAATCAATAGCGACTGATCGTTGGATCCTAGTCGAAAGAGCTCTCATAAAAACAGCCTCATTGTAGAGGCTGTTTTTTATCTATAGTGGATACTATTTTTTTGCTGCTGGCTTTTTTGCTGGTGCTTTTTTAGCAGCAGGCTTTTTGACGGCAGGAGCTTTTACGACAGGTTTCTTTGCAGCAGGTTTTACTGCTGGTTTTTTGGTGCCAGTTGCGAGTTTTACGTTTGCAGCTTTGGCTACCTTTGATAGGTTTGCTTTGCGACGTGCAGCAGTACCTTTTTTGATTAGACCTTTTTTGACGGCCTTGTCTAATTCACTCTGTGCTTTTGACAGGGTAGCAGCGCTTGGCTTTGTCGCAAAAGCCTTGGTAGCTGTTTTGATGTCTTTCTTTAGAGCAACATTTCGTTCACGACGAACGATAGTTTGTTTCATGCGCTTGATAGCACTTTTGATGATTGGCATAGAAAATTTTACCTCTTACACATTTATTATTTCAATCAAGGAGTGATTATAGAGTAAAAACAGAGGTTTGTAAAGGGGTGAATTTTATGCTGAAATTTATTGACGACCCGATAATGCTCATGGTATAGTGTAATCAAACTATTTTAGTTTAAACAAACACCAAGGAAAAAACACCAATGGACCCGGCCAAACAACAGGTCATAGACACTATCAAGAGTCACAGTAATATTTTAGTAACTGTGAGCACAAATCCATCAGTCGATGATCTTTCGGCTGCTCTTGGTTTGACGATTATGCTAAATAATTTGGACAAACGTTCTACCTCTGTTTTTAGCGGTTCAATTCCGCCGGCGATAAACTTCCTTGAACCGGAAAAAACGTTTGAAAATAGCGCAGATAGCTTGCGTGATTTTATTATCGCGCTCGACAAGGAAAAGGCTGATCATTTACGATACAAAGTCGAAGGTGAATCAGTAAAGATATTCATCACGCCCTACAAGACGCAACTTGGTAAGTCTGATTTAGAATTTAGTCAGGGTGATTATAATGTTGAACTCGTCATTGCACTTGGTGTTACGGATCAAGGCCACCTAGACAAAGCGCTCGAAGCACATGGTCAAATACTTCATGATGCGACGGTGGTGACCGTCACGACAGGGAAGAATAAGAGTAGTTTGGGTAGCATAGACTGGCATGATGAAAAAGCGAGTGGTTTATCGGAGATGGTTGCAAGTTTAGCTGATGGGCTAAAAGGTGAGAAGCCTTTATTGGATCAGCAGATTTCAACGGCACTCTTGGCGGGTATTGTCTCGGCAACGAATCGTTTCAGCAATGATCATACAACAACGAATGTCATGACAATTGCGGCTCGGCTGATGGCCGCTGGTGCAAACCAACAATTGATCGCCGCAAAACTAGAGGAAACTCATGATATTGTCCCTGTTGGTCAGTCTGAAGGCGTGGCTACGCAGTCGTCACCGTCTGATCAAGAACTATCGATACAAAGACCAGGTAAGCAAGAGTCGAATGCAGAGAAGAGTCCTGCGCAAAATAATGTGGTACAAGATGACGCTCAGGCAGAGTTGGAAGAACATTTAGCTGGAGCTGTTGCTTCTCCGGTTGGCACCATGGCGGACATCGAACAGCAATTACAGGAAGCTGTGCAAACTGCTGCAGATCAGCCTACGCCCGTACCTACGCCTACACCAGAGGTACCGAGCCAGCCGTCACCTCCGCCACCATCACCAGTGCCAACGCCGACGCCGCCACTATCTCCGTCTACACCTCCACCGCTACCTCCTCAGCCCACGCCACTACCAGCGCCTTCTCCGGAGCTTCCAACGAATTCAAAAGATGTATCAATGCCTGGCTTTGAATTGACTGGTGCAGTAGCATCACCATCTCAGCCAGTAGTACCATCGCAGCCGTCAGAGGATGTGCCTACTCAGCCACTACCGCCACCAACGCCTACGCCCGTACCTACGCCTACACCAGAGGTACCGAGCCAGCCGTCACCTCCGCCACCATCACCAGCGCCAACGCCGACGCCTTCGCCGGCACCGGCACCATTACCCCCACCACCTTCGTCACAATCGGAACATCCGCTGATTACCCAGCGCCACGATTTAGCGAGTGCACCACCGGAGGATACTCCACCAATTAATAGCATTCAGTACGGCTCCGACGAAAGTCAAGATTACGAGAATCCATTTGCTAGTCAAATGCCATCAATTGAGACTCAAGGTCCCGTAACAGTTAAGGTGCCGAGTCTTAATGCGCCAGAGAGTGTGACGCCACTTGATTCTCCTGAATTGCCAACGCCGCCATCATCACAAACAACCCCTGTTGGAGTACCAGAGCTACCGCCATTACCGCCAATGCCAGCAAATGCTTCAACTATGCCATTACCTCCGCCACCACCTCCGCCAGTTGGCGCGGGAGGGGCTAGTTTGTCTCCTATGTCACCAGGGCCGATTTCTGGAGATATATTCGGCGACAATAGCGCTGCTGCAACACCAGCACCCGCTGGTGCCACAACGGAACCTGGCCAATTCAAGATTCCTGGCCAAGCGTAGCGTTTATTTTTTAACGATGAAGTGATTAACGGCGACTTTATCGCCAAGTTTTTCAATCCATTCGTCTGCGTCGGCACGTTGTGAGCGGTGTGCTCGCATAATCTCGCAAACCTTTTCATACTGGTCACGCGCATCGACGGTTTCATCAATTACTTCCATTGAGTGACCTGGTTCACGAAGAGTAAAGCTAGTATTAACGTCGGCAAAATCTTGTTCGGCTAGACATGCTAATCGGACGCGCGTTACCGGAAAACCATCCATTTTCAATCTGTAATAGGCTAGTAAGGCGCTACGTGCGGCAACGATATGATCAATGTGTCCCGTGACACCATTCATATCCATTGTGATAAATTCAACTTGCTTATCCGAGTCCTTGTCGACAGTATCATTGACTAGCTCGACTATTTTGTCGCTGATTTCCAAGTGAGCATCATTATTCAGATGACCATCAGCATAGTTGAGGCAATGTTGTTTGGTGACGCCAATTATGTCTCCGGCTGTGCGCCATTCATTCATACGTGTTTTACTGAGGTCAGAAACGTTATCAGGATTCATGCTGTGTTTGCCGCAACCATCAGTCAGGCAGATGAGATGGACCTCGCTACCGTCCTGCACTTCTTTGAGTAGAGTGGCGGCAGTCAAAAATG
>CAMPEU010000024.1 GCA_946804195.1 uncultured Candidatus Saccharibacteria bacterium
TATTACAAAATTTAGCTTATATTGCTCATCGCACTATATAGGCTTGAACCTGCGTACTAACATGAAAAATCGAACTCGCATGGGCTCGTTTTTTCATGACTGAACGTCGAGGTTTAATACTAGATCAGCACACTTTAACTCCTGCTACAGCATTAACCATTAGTCATCCAGGTCACCGTTATTATTCTTAAACGATATATTCATAAAAAATACCCCCGATTGATGTCGGGGGTATTGTGCGTTCAATTTGAATGCACGGGATGTTTACAGGACAGGTTTACGCGTTGCTAGAGATCGAGTAAGCCCAAGCTAGCGTAAAACAACATGCCGGAGATGAGAGCACCAATACTTCCCAGGCCGAATATTTCGACAAATCCCCATACCATGGTCGTGACGTTCTGAGGTATTGCATCCCATCCACTCAGGAAGTCCGACCCGCCACCGATGATAAAGAGGTAGATGTCGACGTACAGGAAGAAGGCCAGGGTGAAAATCATCATCACCAGTCCATAGAACCAACGCATAACAGCCATGTAAACTCCTAGAAAGGTACGATGCGTACAAATAATACGCAACTAACGTTTGTTAGTAATAATATTATGCTAAATTCAATTTAAATTGTCAAATATAATTTATTCAGTGATACCGAAAGGGGCGTTGATACATAAAGCCTGGGTACTACATAGTCATATAAGTTGAGCTAGGCTAGTTTTAGTTTATACGTGATTATAAAGAGCCAGAACCACCCGGTGAAGGAAGCTCTATCCCCCGTTCTTCCGCAAAATTGTAAAGATTTTGTATTTGTCGTACAACTTCTTCATAGAGGCGTCTATACCTGTAAGCTTCTGGGCCGTATTGTTTGTAATATTGCTCCCACGCTTTTTTATCGTTGCCTATAGATTCATCTGACAGATAATGCTCTTGTTCGATTGACATAGTCTCATTGTAACAAAAGACTTCAAGGTCGGAGTTTTTAACTGTGAAATGCCTGGCTGGGGTGGAGGGGTATCGCTCCGTTTTACTCCGCTCCTCCGTTCTCTCCCTCAAGAAAATGCTACGCGCTTTCTTTCGCTTCGTTCGCTACGCCGAACCCTCCGATGTTTTGCTTTGCAAAACCGGGGGTTCGAATCACTATCGCAAGTTATGAAAAACGCCAGACCAAAAGGTCTGACGATTTCCATGGCTGAGAGTGTGGGTCGGGTACAATATTAAGCTGCAGTAATCCGAAAGGGTAAGAGTTTGCGGTTTACTTTTGATAAAGATTCTAGCGAATTGTTATCAGCCTCGCTTATATTCTTTATAACACTACCTAGAACTAGGTCTAACTTGCGCCTAATTCCCGGAAAGTAAAAGATAACGTCTAGCTTCTTATCATCCTCCGGATCGAATGTGGCCATCCAGCCATCTTGATCGCTTGTAGGCTTAAACTCCTCCGGTTGAAATCTCAAGGGATCAAAATTAAGATCTGCCTGTAAATCGGCGAAGAGTTTTAACTTGCTTAAAGTCTTTCTATCGTGATCAGAAAAAAGAAACGTCCTGCCAATATGCATTATTGGGTTTCTAAGACAATACCAAAAAGCTTCTACGGCCTCCGTTGGCCATGTTGTCGTCCGTCGCAACCATTCTACCATTTCTTTCTCGCTTATATGCTTAGGTTTTCGCAAATCAATATGAGCCAACCAGTTAAGATAGGAGAATACGTTAAAAAGTAACTCTCCTTGCTCAAAAAATAGCACTCTATCTATTTTGTATGAATCCGTTATTGTTTTTTTCTTATTATCTATATGATTAAGCCAAAGGCTTGCCTCTGCCGTAGCATTGTTTACCCAGTGCTTCCGTATACTTTCGTAATCTAGCTTGTTCATATGACAATCATAACAAATGAGACCCATATGGGTCTCATTTTAACGTGTCGCATCTGGCTGGGCGCTGTGGCCTAGGCCTCACTACTCATCACCAGTATCGACTGCAGGTGCTCCTAATGATTTAAGCTCCTCCGGTATTTCGAACAAATTGCGCAATACTTGCGTGGTAAAGTTTAGTGCTCTATTCACCTCTTCGTGGGTCAAGTTTTGATCTGAGGCATGAGCTCCAACATTGCCTACTTTTCTTATGTGGCCAAGCACGTTTGTAAAGACGTCAGTAATAAGTCCTTTTTCGGCCAGCTTTTCAATGGATTTTACTAAGGTCCGCTCACTAACCTCAAAATGCTGAGACGCTGCCTCCAGTGTTCTGCGAAGTTCTACTGCAGCTGAGCTTGGCACGCCAGCATTTAATACCGTTTGAGCATTTTCATAGTATTCTTGAACATCACTAGGTAAATGATTAACATTTAGCTCGCTAGATGCCGTTTCAGGTACGACTTTTAAGACACTCCGAGCTTGTACGTGAGTTTCGATTGAAACAGCCCCTCCACAACGGGGACAAGCAAGCCATGTCCACTCACGATTGCCACCTATTGCTACTCGGTTTTTTACATCTTGGGACTTTATAAGCATTGAAACATCCTGGGTGCTGCACCATGGACATGTCCTAAAGCTAAATTCTGAACTAAATGGCATTGTGGGCTCCTTTATTGCAATACTTGGCTGGGGTGGAGGGATTCGAACCCCCGAATGCTGGTACCAGAAACCAGTGCCTTACCACTTGGCGACACCCCACTATTACTTGGGTTACGTTCACAGATTATACCATTCAAATGCCCTATTGACTAGAGGCGACCAGGCTACTTCTTGCGTGCAAGAGGCCACATGCCCCACGCGCAGATACATGCCAACAACAGCAAACCTAACGACAGTACAACCGCCAGCCAACCGGCTGGAATAGCAATCTTTGAACCTAACATGCCGCTATTTTCCAGCAAGTTATTGTTCCATAGCGCCCATAGCGACAACTTGACCCAGGCGCCCGCAACCGCCACACCGCATACCAGACTAAACCATCGCATCAGCGGACTCAGTGGCATACGTAACAAAAATGGCAAAGCAAACACCTCGACCGCTACAATCACTGCTGCCACAAATGCCGGAGTGATTAAACTACTCGGTAACACGTAATCGTTTATGATTGGAATGAAATCTTCAAACGCAAACAGCTGTAACGCAACCATAACCGTGATTATTAATGCATAGGTCATGGCAAAGTATTTTGCATACTTATACCTAGGTTTTGGTGCTGGTAGTGCTACGACGTTCTTCATACTATTCAGTATACTCGCTCTGTTGTCCAAAAAACGTTGTTTTTTATTCTATAATGCTTGCGTTTTTCCTAGAACACATGTATCTTTAGATTAGCGAAAGTTACAAAAACAAACATAGCTCCAACAAAAAAGTTCAAATATGTTGTGACTCATCGCTCTACGACATCCACCACAACGCAATCGAGGACGCCCCTATCCATAACGGGGCGTTTTCATTATGTCGCTCCTGATTGACAAATAGCATAAAAAATGATACAATTATCTAAACGTACCTTCGACAACTAGGAGAATCATGGACGACGTCCGCAAGGTAACGCAAGAAGCGCATGAATGCTGCTTGCCCTACATCGAGAAATACGGTCAATCAGCCGTTCACACCCTCAAGGCCTTCCCGCCTGCCGCATCATACGCGGAGTACGCGAACCAAGAGAAAGAACTTCTGGCACTACTCGATCTGTTCGGAGCATGCATACACATCAGACGGGTAGCCATTTCTGCACACCGAAGCCTTTGTGGTAACGACGTGCATCGAGCAACGGCCAAGTCTGCCAGCTACTGCGGCATGGACCCGGAAGATTTTGAAGCCATGATGAACAACCCCTAGATGCCACCATTCACCCTGACCCGCCCTTGTGGCGGGTCACTTACTTTTTGTCAGCCTTTTTCGAGTTCGCAGCACGCCACTTGGCAATCTCGGCATGATTACCGCTCAGTAGTACATCGGGTACCTTCATGCCGTTAAACTCTTCAGGACGAGTATACTGCGGAAACTCTAGTGTCTCGCCATCAGAAAAACTCTCGATTACGGCGCTAGTTTCGCCACCTAGGACACCGGGAATTAATCGAATGATACTATCAACAACCGTCATAGCTGGCAGTTCACCACCAGTCAGCACATAATCACCGACACTTATCTGCTCATCAACAACACTGACAATACGCTCATCATAGCCCTCGTAGCGACCACAGATGACGATATAGCTATCTTTGCTATCAGCATGCGCCTGAGCTGTTGCCTGTTTCCAGCATCGACCACGTGCGGTCATTAGTAATACTTTTGCATCAGGGTCGTTCTTTTTGGCCAGCTCTACTGCGGCGAACAGCGGTTCGGGACGAAGTAACATGCCATCACCACCACCGTATGGGGTATCGTCAACAGTCCTACGCTGACCCAAGCCAAACTGACGCAAATCAATCGTCGATAGCTCGACGTGACCATCTTTTTGCGCCTTCCACAACATCGAACTACCAAACACCCCCGTAAACATGTCGGGGAACAAGGTGATTACTTGAACTTTTATCATTACTAACAGTGTACAGAGTATTGACTTATTTGTAAATAAATTATAGAATAATCTAGTAAAACTTCCTTCCGTGGAAGTTCTCGTACAGGATTGGAGAATCATGGGAATCGTACGATTCGCATACGTGACGTTCAGCCTTCTCGGCCTCATGTTCATCGTGGCAACGGGCGTCGCTGCCTACAAAGATAGCGGAACTAGCTTTCTGTTCGGATTTGGAGCATTCGCCCTGCTGACCATCAGTATGGGAGAACTAACATTTCCGACCAAAGCCCCGTACCGTCCACCGAACGCCTGATACTCAGCAAGGAGAACAGTGTACGAAGATAACGAATTCGACAATGTCGAGGCCGATTCGCGCACTCTACAGGTTACCTATAGGGGTAGAGTAAGTGTGCTTCGGGTACGTGCAGGCGAAAACATGCGATACAAGATGCAAGAACGTGCCGATGACCTATTCTGGTCAACGTTAGTATTCTCGGCCTTCTTTTTCGCCTTGGGCGATGGAGCAATTCTGTTGTCTGCTATGCTCTTCGGTTTCGGCGTATGTATGGCAGTAGTAGGTATCGTCGTCCTGTACACCGTCCTGATCTTATACCCCTGGGCAAAGATGAGGTTCGGTCTTCGGCGCGCATGGATCGCAGAGATTGACGGCAAACCAGCCGTCAAACGACAATCCAAGCGTATAGGTCCACCAGCCGAATGGATCAACTAATCAAAACAATAACCCACCCAAGGGCCCACCGTCGAGTTCGACTCCGGTCGGCTCGAGGGTGGGTTCACTCATTTTAGGCTCAAATTAAAACCGACCCAGTGGGGTCGGTTTTACACATAAATCTCTCAGTTCGTGATATGTGATGCTATCACGTATTGGCTCGCAGTTCAGTATGTGTTGAACTAATGGTTATTATATATCAAGATCATCTAGTTCTTCAAGCTCTTTTCGAGACTTTTTTGCATAATCCGATTCATCGTCCTGGTTATCCACAGGCTCCTCTGATACTTCTTCCACAGGTTCTTCGCTATTATCTTCGGTAACTACGTCGTTACTAGTGTTATCAGCTGGTTCTTCCGATTCTTCTGATTTTGGTGCATCATCCGATGACATCGTCACACCGCTATCACGACCGTCCGTATTCACGATTTTTAGATTATAACGAGCATCATTCTTGGTGCCCAGTGCGCGTAGTAATGTACGTAAACTTTGCGCAGTAACACCACGCTTACCGATAACACGGCCCAAATCATCCGGATGAACAGTGAGTGATAGTAGTACACCTTTTTCATCGATAATCCGCTCGACTGCGACATCATCTGGATGTCCCACCAAGGATTTTACGATATATTCTATAAACTGTTGGTCTATTGTTGTCGACATTTTCGGCCTCCGTCGCTTGAATTTGTATGCTACTGATACACAACAATTATACCACGCAATCAAAAAATAAACGTTAGTGTTATTTTTTGCAAGGTCAAGACTATGGAATCAAAACACCCCTCACATGAGGGGTGTTTACTTTTCAAAAATTCTACTCGGTTTATTCTTTTGATTCTTCGCTCGCAGGCTCTTTGGTCTTTTCTTCGACAGGAGCTTCTTCTACTGGGGCCTCAGCTTCAACAACCGGGGCTTCTTCGGCAACAACTTCCGCTTCTACAGGCGCCTCTGGTTCAGCTGGTCGGTTCTTGCGCAACTTTTCTTGGCTCTTGATAGCCTTTTGCTGGCTAACATCAAATTCCTTTACCCATTTTGGCAACTTTACACCTTCGGCTTTGAGCAACTTTACGACTCTAGGCGATGGCTGAGCACCATTGTCCAAATATTTCTGAGCAACGTCCTTTTGCACGTTTACTGCTTTGGTATGAGGGTTATAGCTACCGACATAGGCAACCACGCGACCACTCGATGGGTGACGCTGTGATTCCTGAACGGCGATTCGATAGACTGGGTAGCCCTTGCGGCCGAGTCGTTGTAAACGAATTGCGAGCATATTAAATACAAAATCCTTTTCTTTAGTTAGAGTTTTTCCCTAATTCTTGACCAATTGTACAGGTTTTCACCCCAAATGTCAATCTGTTAGACTTTTTTGCCCTCTTCATACTTTTCAATCGCCGCTTTTGCCGCAACTTGTTGGGCGTTTTGCTTACTACTGCCCGTTCCCTTACCCATCAATTTGTCGCCAACGTATACACCCAGGGTAAATATCTTGTCATGATCAGGGCCGTCTTCATTAAGCACCTTGTACAGCGGTGTCATGCCGTCGGTTCGTTGTGATACTTCCTGTAAATGTGATTTTGGATCACGCCAACTACCACTGGCAAGAATATCGTCCAGCTTGCTCAGAATATGCTTTTTGATAAATTCATCAGCCGCATCATAGCCTTTTTCTAAATAAACCGCCCCAATAACTGCTTCGAACGCGTTCGCCAATATTTGTTGACGTGCGCGATCGCTTCCGTTTTTTTCGCCTCTGCTCATACGCATTAAATGCTCGTAACCGAGTGCATTACCGGCGGCGCCGATACTTTCGGTGCGGACCAAACTAGCACGCCAACTAGTCAAAATACCCTCTGGTTCATCGTAATTATTGTACAAATAATCCGTGACGACCAGTTCTAGCACGGCATCACCCAAAAATTCTAATCGTTCGTTATGCTCGCTCACACTCTTGCGATGTTCGTTGACATAACTACGGTGCGTTAACGCTGTTATCAGATATTCAATGCGCTCAAACTCAAAGCCGATAACCTTACGGGCAAAATCCTGATACGGCGCTACTTGCATGCCACTCATAACTCCTCCTGCCGGATCTTTTTCATAGCTAGTAACATCAATTTGCCAATATCCTCATACTCGACTACCTCGAGAGCATCATGAAAATCGAACCATTTAATATCATTCATGATGTCTTCTTTTTGAATAGCGTCGGTATCACCTTGAGCCTTAACCAGATAAATCTGAGTCGTCATCAGAACGAGCTTTTCGACACGTCGGTAGCGAAAATGAATCTTGCCCAACCAGCCTTGTATCGCTAACTGATGTAGACCCGCCTCTTCGCCAATTTCACGGCGCGCTGTCTGCTGTGCTGTTTCACCTTCTTCGATGTGACCTTTGGGAATCGTCCATCGATCCCTAAGGTCCTGAATCAGCAAAATTTCGATTTTGCCACTCTTTTTGCCACGGCGCCACACAATACCGCCCGCGGTTGCTTCGCGTACGATTTCTTGAATTGATGGCTTGTTTCGATTGAAATATTTTTTGAATTTATTGAACTTTGGAGCTGGCATCTGTGGTTTCCTCCACAAGCGTTCTATACGCCGTACCTAGTACGCCGTTAATGAACTTGCTTGAGTTGTCCGAACCAAACGCTTTAGCGAGCTCTACGGCTTCGTTAATCGCGACTTTTGGGGGTACCTTGTCGGCCAAATGGAGCAACTCGTACAAACCGATTCGCAATACGTTGCGATCGATACGCGCGATCTGCTCTAGTGGCCATTCTGGTGCAAGCGGGCGAATCTGATCATCTAGATCTTTCTGATGCTCTAATACGCCGCTGACCAACAGATGAACAAAGTCAGTGTCTTCGATCTCCTGATCATAACGACCAAGATTGCGGCTGAGAATTTCGTCTACCGACGCGCTCTTGTCCTCGGCACTCATACGAAATTCATATTCGTAAAGTGTCTGTAGCGCGACGATCCTGCCCAAGTGACGATTTGATGCCATTGCGTAAGGTTCTTTCTTGTTAATGCTTTATTTACAGTGTAACGTGTTTACACTTACTTTGCGAGCTTTTTGCCCGTTTCACGCTTGGTCGTAACGACCTTTACTGGTGACGTAGCATTGACACGGCGCGCCAATTTGAGCGCCAAATGGCTACGTCGAAGACCCGTTTTTCGCGGGCTAGTCTGCTTTTTCGGTTCTGACATGAAAAGTTCTCCTCTTTTGGGTATTATCCGAATTTAACACGATTATAGCATTTTTACCCGTATAGCTCAAGAGCTATTGCTTTATTATAGCGGTTATGTTATAATTAAGGTATAAACCACCCGTGTTTACATCGGTGGTTCGGACCTACGACAGGAGAAAAATGGGCTACATGCTCGACCAGCTAATGAACCTGATGGTTTTCCTGCTGATCGTAGCGGGTATCAGTGGGCTCTTCGTTTTCGAAGAAGTCATCCGGACGGGACGTTGTACACACAAATCAGCAGGTACAACACTCCTGGTTCTGGGCGTATTCCAAGCCATATTGTTAACATACCAGATGTCGATCCTGAACGTGCCTTCGCACGATCTGGCACTCGTCTGGTTCTGGGCAAGCACCAATGCAATCGTAGGCACCAGCCTACTCATTCGCAACCGACAGCTCCAGAGCTCCAAACTAATCCCTCGTAGGTCAACCCCTCCACGCAAGTGAGAGGGGTTGTTCCTTGTCTGGGGTATTGTATTTTTATAGTGTTTATGCTATAATTAATATTACGAGGTATGCAGATTGTCTGCGTGCCGCGAGAACCTAGGAGTACTAATGGATGGTTTTAGCACCACGGTCAGCATCCTGCTGATTACCGAGGTTCTATACCTGATCATTCAGCAGAAATTCAAGCGTGTTCACCCCGATTCCCTCCTATGGATCGGGGTCAGTCTCCTCGGAATCACGATACTCCGGTCAGCAATGATTGGATTCTCGAACGGAATCGAAGAGATACCGGTAGGCACCACCCTCGGGCTGTTGCTTGTCGTCACTGTGAACATCACCTGCTACTACGCCGGCGGATGGATGCGGATCTACATGGATCCAAAGCTACGCCAAACATCGGCAAGGTCCTAGTTCTACCCCCCGTTGCATTGTCTTTATCGGCATTGCAACGGGGGTGTTTTTTATCCTTTTATAACGACATTAACGAGTTTTTTGGGAACATAAATTACCTTGAGCGGTTGGTTATCTCCAATAAATTTAACGACATTCTCAGCGGCAAGTGCCGCCTTTTTGATATCATCTTCGCTCGCATCAGATGATACTTCCACCTCAGCTCGCAGCTTACCATTCACCTGTGCGACTATTGTCATAGTATCGCTCACCAAATATATATCATCCCACTTGGGCCAACTGTCATGATGCACTGATGTATCGTGTCCTAATTGATGCCATAATTCCTCGGCCATGTGTGGAGCGAATGGCGCAACCATCGCAACCAATGATTCTAGTGCAAACTTCCAGTTATCTCGATCACCGTAGTTATCCTTAACCTTTATTTTGTATAGATCATTAGTCAACTCCATCATCGAAGCGATCGCGGTATTGTACTTTTGGTCTTCGATATCGCCAGTCGCTTTTTTGATTGTTCGATGTACAGCGCGTAGTACAACATCAGACTTTTCGCCCTCGCTTGCCTCGCTATATTCCTGAACCAGTGTCCAAATACGGTTTAAGAATCGGTATGTTCCAGGCACACCCTGCTCATCCCAACGTATCCATAGATCCAATGGCGCAGCAAACATTAGATACGTGCGCAATGAATCGGCGCCATAGCCACTATTGATAATTTCTAGCGGATCGACTCCGTTGCCTTTACTTTTGCTAAACATCTGACCGTCACTCGCCGTGACCTTGCCGTTGAACAAGAATCGCTTAAATGGCTCTGGACTGTCAATCAAACCTTGTTTGTGCAAAAAGCGAGTGATAAAACGAGCATAAATCATGTGCGCCGTTGCGTGATCACCGCCGTTATAAAAATCAACGGGCATCCATTTATTCGCGACGTCACTACCGAAAATCTTTTCATCGTTAGCGTGATCTAAATAGCGCAAGTAGTACCAGCTACTACAGATATACGTGTCTAAAGTGTCAGTTTCGCGTTGAGCATCGCCACCACACTTTGGACATGTGACCTTCATCCATTCGTCAGCGCGCGCTAGCGCACTACGCCCATCACCGCTTGGTGCAAAATCTACTAACTCGGGCAATACGACCGGTAAATCACCGTCATTCACCAGTACCGCGCCATCAGTTGGGCAATTGATAATTGGAATCGGTGCACCCCAATAGCGTTGACGACTCACGGACCAATCGCGCAGTTTAAAAGTCGTCTTTGACTCGCCAATACTCTCAGTAGTGAGCCAATCAACTATCTTTTCACGGGCTTCATTGCTATTTAGTCCATCAAATTTGCCTGAATTCATCAAACAATCATCGTCATCGACAACCTGCACGACGGGTAGGTCAAACTTTTTGGCAAACTCATCATCGCGCTCGTCATGTGCCGGCACCGCCATGATTGCACCAGTGCCATAGCCGTACAAGACATAATCGGCAACCCAGACGGGGACCTTTTCATTTGTCGCAGGATTAATAACATAGCCACCAGTGAATACACCAGTTTTGTCTTTGTTCTCCATGCGTTCCAATTCGGACTTTTTAGTAGATTCACGTACATAATCATCGACCATCTGTTTATGCTCGCCGGTCGTAATATCCGCAACAACTGGATGTTCTGGTGCTATCACGAGGAACGTCGCACCAAATAGTGTATCTGGGCGAGTTGTAAATACACGGATTTTTGCATCGGTACCGTCAACCGCAAAATCAATCTCCGCACCTTGTGATTTGCCGATCCAATTCTTTTGCGCCATTTTGACACTATCGGTCCAGTCTAGCGCATCGGTTGCCTGCAATAATTCATCAGCATAATCGGTAATCTTGAAAAACCATTGTTTGATTTCCTTTTTTGCGACCAACGGATCGTCGGAACTATCATGACGCCAGCATTTACCATCGATAACTTGTTCGTTCGACAGGACTGTCTTGTCAATATCACACCACCATTGCATGCGACTGTCCTGGTACGCCAAACCAGCACGATACATCTGTGAAAATATCCATTGAGTCCATTTATAGTAGCGCGGTTCATGTGTGGCAATTTCTTTAGTCCAGTCGTTACTCCAACCCATCGCACGATATTGTTTGTGGTAATCGGGAATAATCTTTTTCATACTCTCTTGCGGAGAAATGCCAGATTTAATTGCAAAGTTTTCAGCAGGCAAACCAAATGCATCCCAACCAACCGGATGATAACTTTCGTATCCCTGCTGACGCTTAAACCTAGCCATAACATCGCTGATCGTGTAGTTCATCGCATGCCCGATATGAATGCCCGCACCACTCGGGTAATTGAACATGCTCATTGCATAATATTTATTTTTGTTGCTAGTCAAATCGGCAACATATGTGCCGTTGTCATCCCAAAATTTCTGCCATTTCGGTTCTAGCTCCGATGGATTGTAGCGCTTCATCTGTAATATTATACACCAATGCTCTGGCCTATGAGTCAGTCGACGGGGTGGCTAATTCTGGCTGAAGTATAGTGGAGAATATTCGTCCCATATCCTGAGCACCTGCTGGTATCTGAATATCTTTCTGCTTTGCGTACTTCGCAGTTACTGTTGCCAGCTCTTTATCACCCTTTTTTATTACCAACTTTTTGAAATGATGATCGGGCTTCGTTATTGTTACCACAAATGTTACCTTATCTGATTTCAGATTGTCTAAGTAATTAGGTACATAGCCACAGTTGGCGGATTGCTGACCGATTGATGCTCGCATAAGATCGCTAAAGAATGATCTAAGCTTGTCATTATGTACAACAAATTTTGCAGTTAGTACGGCGGATGAATCAGCCCTAGACATCGTCTGCACAAACTGATTCGATTGATATGTTGTCTGTAGTTGAGCAAATGAATCATTCGTCTCAGAAATAGACGCCCTCAATGCCGTACCGCAACGTAAGGCTGCACCCCCAAGTACGCCACTATCCAAATCATCCACATTGATGAGTGACCACCTATCCCCGTCAAGCTGATCTATCAATGCATATCGGTAAAATTTAATCTTTGAAGTACCTTTCGAAATATTTTCTCGCGTCATGAGGTTGATGAGCTTGTCCTGCTCTTTTGATTTGAAATAAAGATTCTTACCATCTGCAACAGCGGCGACTTTCACTCCTTCAATTTCACCCTCTAGCATAATCTGGGCGCCATCAGTCGTAACTGTATAATCACTCCCAGTAACAGAAGTTACGTGATACGACGCAGGGCTTTTCCTGGCATAATCAACCGCGTCAAAAAGCGCCTTTTCGGAACTAGACTGCCAGGCGGTATATGCTATCGCACTAGAAATCATTGCGAGTAGTGCGATTCCGATTGCACCAAAAAACAACATTTTGGCGACCGGCCTTTTGTACCATTGTAATCTCGTCTTTGCTTTGTTCATTAGACCAGGTTCCTTTCAAAAAATTCTTCTTTTGTTGCCATCCAAGCCGGCGATTGCCGAACAAGCCGTTTAACATCGTTTTGATCAAGTAAAAGTATCTTAATTGCCTCTTCAGTATACACTTGATTTTGCGATCCTTTGACCAAGACAAGAGCACTTTGCTTCATGACACTATGAGCAAATGCGCCAGCTTGTACGGCGTTCTTAAACGACTTTACTTGGCAACCTTTAGCATGAGCGGCAGGTGCAATATATTTCTCGGCATCATTGCCGACGGTAATCACCCAATCAACCGTGTCGGGACCAAACATCTTTCCGAGTGCTTCATGCTCTGCCTGCGATATCTCGCCTAATTCGTTCATACTTCCCAGAATCGCAATCCGCTGAGGCGCCTCCATGCTAAAGAATGTTTGAATCGCAGCTACTGCGTCATCAGGACTTGATTTGTACGAATCATCAATTATCTTGCTGCCGCCGAGTCCCCTCAGTAACTGCATGCGTCCAGGCACCGGCTGAATCTTGGACACACCTTCCACGATATCCTCACTGGTCAAACCGAACTTTAGACCAACAGTCGCCGCGGCAACGATAGGGCGGACATTATGTTCACCCAAAGCATGGACAGTCATTTCGATACCGTTAGGTAAATCAGGTGCGATCAGCCGTCCCGTTCTGCCCTTTTCCAAATCAAAACTCGTTTGCTCGAAACGATACTCCGCCGCAGCAGTTGTACCGTACGTATCGAGATTGGTGTTTGTTAACAAGTTCGCATACTTTCCGTCAATATCATCACGGTTAATTAACGCGAGCTGACTAAAGTTTCCTGCCGTTAACTCCTCTTTCGCAACAGCATCAATCGTCTTGAAAAATTCCATATGTTCCGCCGTCACCGCTGTCACAACTCCCATGTATGGCCGCAAATACCTACCAAATGCCGCGATATCACCAGGATGGTCGGCGCCAAGTTCTTGTACGACAACATCGACATCAGTAGGTCTTAGCACTCTCTCGTTCGCGAGTTTGATTGCACGCTGCCATTGGCTAACGCTACGAATGTTATCCGGATAGGGTACACCAAGTATCGACAATGGTACGCTCATGTCTGTATTGTGATTACCCTCATGGAGGCGTACGCGATATCGCTGAGATAAAACTGTCGCGATTGCCTTTTTAGTGCTCGTCTTGCCGACACTGCCCGTTACAACTATCAACTTTACCTCGGGGTGTGCTTGAAAATACGCAACGACAGCTTCTTCAAGCTTGCGTTTCACTCGTAATTTGTATTTATCCTGCAATCCCCTGAACATTAGTGTAATTATACCATTACACTAATGTTTGAGTAGTAGTTTCACGACTATATTCTCATCGACAAAACGGTGATGCTGATCTGCCAGCATGAAATCATACATTTTAAACTCGTTATCAATGACGACTGCCCCTTCGGCCTGCATGATATACACCAAACCAATCGCAGCGTTTGCAGCTGCTTCTCCGTCGATATCATCGATTCGTCGCATTAGTTCAACTATACCCACGCTACCGCCTGATGATCGTAGGATATGCACAATATCTTTACGAATTTTTCGTTCCAATCTAAGGTAGCGAACTTCGTGGATGATTTGCTTCAACTTTGGTCGATTTTTTATAAGTGCACTGTTGTCTGTTAAATGAGCAACTCGGTGCCAGTCAACAACCCGAGGATCATCGGGTAGATGCGAATCGAATTCGTCAACAATGTCATCATCGAAATCACTACCCCTTACATCGAATTGCTCAAAGCCTGGTGATGGTTCTGGTTGTTGCTCCATTATGTATCTTGATTCGCCTGTTTTAATATGGCGATTATGCGCTGAGAATCGCTGCTATCAATCAGGACGATCTGACCTTCCTGGACCATACTCCATAGCTCACACGACGTCGCAACGAGCACATCCGAGCCCTTCGTATCTTGAAATTCCTGCAATAAATCACCAACAGCAATTGTGCCATCTGCGTCCGTTATAAGTGTCTTAATCTCATTGCGCAACATAGCATTGTCACGCCGCGCCAGTGCTTCGCCCGCTACTCGTCCCATCGCAACAGGAATACCGACAATCGGCACATCATATCCCTCTGGAATTATTCCCTCAT
>CAMPEU010000025.1 GCA_946804195.1 uncultured Candidatus Saccharibacteria bacterium
TTGTCTCGATACCGAGCGATAATGGTGTTACATCAAGTAGCAACACGTCCTTCACATCTCCCTGCAAGACACCGCCCTGAATCGCCGCACCGACAGCAACAACTTCGTCAGGATTTACGCCCTTAAGTGGATCCTTGCCAAAAATTTCTTTGACCTTTTCGACAACTGACGGCATACGAGTCATGCCACCAACCAACACGATTTCGTTCACTTCATTCGCTTTGACGCCAGCATCTTTGAGTGCTTTATTTACAGGATCAGCCAAACGATTGATAAGATCTTTGACTAGTTCCTCTAGCTTGGCACGAGTCAGCTTGTACTCAAAGTGTTTTGGACCATCTGCATCAGCAGTAATAAACGGTAAATTCACTTCGTATTCATTCGTACTCGATAGTTCTTTCTTCGCCTTTTCGGCTTCATCCTTCAAGCGCTGCATGGCGGCTTTGTCGGATTTCAGGTCTACGCCTTCGTTATTTTTGAATACATCAATAAAATGATTAACGATACGATTATCGAAATCTTCACCACCTAGGTGTGTATCGCCATTTGTTGAGCGAACCTCGAATACACCGTCACCGAGTTCGAGAATTGAAACATCAAACGTACCACCGCCGAGGTCAAATACAGCGATTTTTTCATCTTTTTTGCTCTCTAAGCCATAGGCAAGCGCAGCAGCAGTTGGTTCGTTAATTATACGCTTCACTTCCAAGCCAGCAATCTTGCCAGCGTCTTTTGTTGCTTGTCGCTGACTATCGTCAAAGTATGCAGGAACAGTGATGATTGCTTCTGTAACCTTTTCACCCAGAAATGCTTCAGCATCGGCTTTAATCTTGCTCAGAATCATTGCTGATACTTCCTCGGGCGTGTAATCCTTGTCGCCCATCTTTACCGCAACACCATTACCCTTTTTGACAATATTAAATGGCATGATTTCAATATCACGCTTCACTGCGTCATCTGTAAATTTACGGCCAATCAAGCGTTTAACACCATAAATAGTGTTCTCGGCGTTCGTCACTCGTTGTCGTTGCGCCACCTGACCGACTAGTCGATCACCCTTTTTGTTGATTGCGACCACTGATGGTGTCGTACGATTACCTTCAGCATTTGCTATTACCTCAGGCTTGCCTGCTACCATATATGCAACAGCACTATTCGTTGTACCGAGGTCAATTCCAATTATTTTTCCCATGATAATTATCCCTTCCTTTTATCGTGTTCAGTTTCTTAATCCTATTCTAGCACTCTACCATGTAGATTGCTAATATCATTAGTATATATAATTGGCACTCTAGTGTCAAGAGTGCCAATTATAAAAAATAACCCCTGTTTCCGGGGCTGCCCTACTGTAATAAACTTATACGCCGAATTTGCTCGCGCCGAATCCGTGCGTCGCTTTGACAGATTGATTTGTAATAGCAGTACGCTGTTGTGGTCGCTGCGCCATAATAAGTGCAACGAAATTATTGGCACCAAAAACAGAAAGTGCTCCTACGCTAGCAACTTTTAAAAAGTCCTGACGCGACATCTCTTTATCGAATAGATCTTTTACTGAAGGTTTTTGTTTCATCATATTAATTACTTCTATGATCAGTGTAAGATAAAATAACCGTTAGCGCAATAGTGATGAACAGAGGTTCTACTTTTTTTCCTGACTTTCAAGCGCACGCTTGACTGCCTTGCGCGTCTTGCGCTGTACTAACTTGTGAGTCGTAAAGGTTACGAGAGCGATAACAACGATAAGGGACAAAATCGCACGCCATGGAATCACCCAAAACGTTGTCTCGCGAATCACCGGTACATCACGCTTGCCGTCATTATATACAGCAACGACTTTTGCTGTATATTGCCCTATGCGAAAATCGGCAATCTTTGTCAAGTCCCATACCAATTCACTACGCTGTTGTCCATCGGGATCGGTAACGGTCTGATATGCGGGAAAACCATCTTTCCATGACGTTACAAGGGTCCTCGGCTTACCTGGTAGCAGATAACCACGATTTTCATTAACGGGTAGGGTAGCGATTGGCTCGCTATCATTACTACCGCGCTGAATAAACACATTGCCCGCTGGTTGAACGAATGTATTACCTGTATTTTTAAATGTTATGCCTAGTTCGGCCGGTAGATATTCTACGATTGAAGGAATGGATAAATCGGTTATTTTAATTTCTCTCGTTGCACCCGGCTTATCTACACTCAATAATGCGAATATAGCAACGGAACCATTCAATGCCGCTCCACCCTCAACATCTGGATCTGCGTCAGAGCGATTTATAAGGATTGCAAACGAATAACTAAACCCTGATTCTTTTGGTAAGTCTACAGTTATCTTCTGTGTTATTGCCTTGTCTAATTCCAGAGTAAAACTTGGGTCGCTGAACGTTACCCAATCTGAAATACCGACAGGTTCAGTATCTTTGAGTTGTATTTCTCCTGTGTCATCGTCAACATCAAATTCCCGTAATTGAATCTGCAAATTTTGCTTACTCGTCGATTGGTTCTGAATCTTTAGCTCTAGATCTTTTTTCACCCCAGGCTTAACAGTACCAACAAGCGTGACTGGTGTTACTTGAAGTGCAAATCCGCTATTCGTCTTTTGTTGTGCCAGGGTTGTCAGGCTAGCGATACCCACCAATACAACGGCAATTCCGAGAACAACAGAACCCAATATGAATGGTTGTTTTATCCCCATGTATCCCCTTTTATCTAATTATAGCATCATCCTTGTAGCTATGACACGAGAGGTGTCTAAAAGATACCCGCACCAGTCAGGGTGATGGTATCGGTATAGTTTGTAGCAGCGGGCGTAGTGCCAGAAATTGCTACCTGATTGCGTAGCGTTAATACCGCATTACCTGCCGTACCATTTGATGTAGCAATGGTTCGAAGGGTATTGTCGAGCCCCGCTCCATCCGTACTTGTATCATAGTCAAATGCGCTAACAACACTAATCGTACCAGTGCCACTCGCCTGTGAGTCACTCACACCCGTAATGTAACCCTCGGTACCAGCAGATAACGTGGTACCCACGCCGGCCGGACTATCTAACGCATACGATGCAGTCGCTGAACTCAAGCCCGCCGTTGCATCTTCACGAGCCCATACCATCCAACCAAATTGAGCATTTGTGTTGATTGTTACAGTACGAGGAGTTGGGCTAGTAGTGACTGATCCCGTACTCAATGTACCTAGTGCGTCAGTGTTGGCGCTTAATGCAAACGAGAATGCTTGAGGCACCGTCGCCGACACTGCAATCGTACCGTCAGCAACCGTCTGTGTCACATACGCAGTACTGTCCTTGAGTGACGGACCGCTAGTATATGTCGCAACGATTCCGGTATTAGAACTTGACGGACTGGCCTGTGTCGTGACGGCGGCGGAGTTTGTCCAATTGAAACAGTACAAAGTAGCTGGTGACAAAGTACTACTTGGAAACGTCACCTCTTGTGATGATACGTTCGTTGCAGTACCGATGCCTGGCCATGCAGATGCACCAGACGGCCAAGCAAGATTTGCTGTACTTACAGTAAAAGTACCGGCAGCGCCCAGTGCGTAACCTGTCGGATACGTAACGCGGACTTCCGTTTCTGTGACAGAGCTTGGCGTCTGAGCACATACTGTACCGGTCGTAGCAGAACTCACGGTTATGCTATCGAATCGCACCATGATATATTCTAGTGCTGCGGCATTCGCATTATCAACAGACGCAAACGATGACACGACCATACCCACCGTAAATGCAAATGCGGTCATCAATCGTGTCGGACGTATAAGATTTTGCTTCAACATTCCCTCTATCTTGGCTACTATCATCTTGAATTATAGCGTAAGATTTTCATTAGCACAAACACTTTGTGTTACCTGTGAGAACCTCTGAGTGTGCGACGACCAAGATGACGGCCATGTTCGAGATACCACAAGAAAATAAGTGCGAAAAATGCGCCGATATACATCTGAAATGCATGACGCTGCAAAAATGCGACCCAAGGTGATGCAGATTCATAACGGCTATCCAGGCCTAAGGAGATCGCAGATCGACGATCCGTTTGACTAACGGCAACGGTCTTAAATTCCGACTCTCTGCCCGCCGCATCCTTCACCTTTACCTTAACTATGTAGGTTTGAACTGAATCGTATGCATGCGTATATGTCCGGCTTGCGTGGCTAGATATATCATATTTCTCAATCGTTCCATCGCCCCAATCGACACTGACGGTATATGGTAACGTTCCGCCCTTTATAATAAATTTCCAAGACACTTCACCGCCCGTCTCGCCACCTGCGGCAAGCGGCTGTATTAACAGAAAATTATCTTTCGAAATGACCCAAGGGGGAAATTGTAGTAAATCAACCGTTACTCCTGGTTCTGGTGTCGGAGGCGCAGAAGTTGGCGAAGGACTAGATGACGGGGTTGATGGCACTGCGTAGCTAAACGTCACCGGGGTGCTACTATTACCAACTTCATTCGTAATCGTCACAACCGTTGCCTTAATAACATGCGTCCCGTAGCTTACCGTAATTGATGTCGAAAATGCCCCCCCTGTCGTACATGGTGTTGAACCCTTCAGTGTTGCTCCCTCGTAGATCGAAATAACAACCGCAGGTGTAATAACCGGACACGTACCACTGACAGAGACATTGGACGATGAGACAACTGAACCATTTGTAGGAATATTGATAACGGGAGTACCGCCAGGAACGGGTGCGAGAACGGTTGCCGTAACACCCAAATCTAGTGCAGATGCGCTGAGATTTTGTACTAACGCCATTAAGCCGATCGGTAGCAACATTAACAAAAACAAAACACGATAGGACGTATGCTTGTGCGCCATCAACCTACCCGTGTGCTTATGATGGCGTAGCTTTAAATGCTTGTGAACAACTCGATGCGCAGATTGATGAACTGACTTCATTATGGATAGTATATAATAATATAAGCATAATGAAAAAATTCACAGTACAAAAAAGGCATTTATCTTTAGCTTTTTTCGTTTTTATTTTTTGCTTTTTTTTTCAACAATCAGCCACGGCATCGCCATTTGGTCAAGGTGAATTTGGTGCCGACGTCCCATTCGGATCACTAACAAGCATATCCATGGATTTCAGTGGTGATGTAGTATTCACCCTTACCCCTGGCGGCGGAAATTTTAGCGGACAAGGTTCTCATACAGTCACTATTACTTCTACTGACGTCGTTGGCTATAAGCTATACGTACTTGCCCCGTCTGGAACGAGTATGAGTAACGGGGCCGCAACAATTGCCGCAAGCAGTAACGGTAGCGCAGCGCCACTTGCAATTAATACATGGGGATACAATACCGACGGCACATCGAATTACTTAGGTATATTGCCAACGCCATCCCTCATCAAAGACGCAGATGGTCCATACAAGAACGGTGATGACACGGTAGTTTATTATGGCGTTTATGTTGATGGCACCGTGCCCGCTAGCGACTATACTGTTGATGCCGCATATACAGTTACCGCAGAATATCAGTAATCAACTCTTAACGGTTTTTCTCTTTTGCCACACCCACTTGATAACAAGTAACAATAATATTAGTGCAGCTATCGACCAAGGAGGCAGATATAAAATAGTTGCTGTTTTAGTGACTATCTCTTTCGAATAATCCGTACTGTAACCGTACGTTAAAGTATATACACCCGGCAGACTCGGTGCCGCTACGGCTCCACCCACCCTACGCGTCGTACCTGGTAGTAATATGTGATTTACGCCTTGCTCAGATTGACTGTAAAATAGTCCGTTTAAATGGCCGTAAAAAAAGGCTGTAAAATGAATATTTCCCGTATTCTTTGCATCGAATGTAAATAGAATTTTATCGCCATAGACTAAAAAAGGAACCGATCCATTCTGTATCGTTCCTGATTGTTGATATTCACCTTCGACGCTCAGATATAACTGCGATACTACTCGCGCCGTCCTACCCAATCCATTACCGGACATATCTGCGCTAGCTGTCAAGGCAAAATAATGTCCACCGGAAGCGAGATTATCGGGTGCATTAACCCGAAATTTTACCGCTTTTTCTTCTTCCGGACCAAGTGTTAAGCGCGGGTGTTCAAACAGTATCCACGAACCATCGAATGACGAAAAATCAAAGTCATACGTATAGTCAACGGCTGCAAACTTCTGGACAAATAAATTCACCGTTAACGGCTTATCCGTATAGTTCCCTACCATTATAGTCCCTTCGCTCGACTGCCCCGATCGAACTGTCATCTGTAGACGTACCGGCGCCACGGCTAGTCCTTTGTTATCCGCATACGTAGTCGGCGCAGACAACAGTACAACCATCATGCATATACAAACTGCGGATACAACACGTCCTATCATACCTGTTTATTATACGTTACGAACAAGACAGAGCTAGCCGCAATATAACTAAATTCTAGAAAAGCCATCAAGCGAACGTATAGATCGTACAGGCTGAACATGTGCAGTTGGCACAACAACACGTCTTGACTTGGGCTGCGCGGGAATCGTTGCCGCCATCGGTGCAGGACGGGACCCTATAACAAAACCGTCCATCGTACGACGCGGCCGTTGTTTCGTAATAGCCGGCGCGACCGGTAACGCTGCAGTTGGTTGCTGTACGGGTGCAAGTTTAGGTTTCGGCTCAAAATCAGACTGTTGATTCTGCAAAGATTGACGTAACCGTAAAGCTTTTTGATGCGCACGCTCTCGCTGTATGGCACCTGCAGAAAGTCTGCGCGTCTTCCTTTTGTTCAGTTGATGGCGCAAGAAAACCACGAATGCACCAACCTCATATACAACGATAATCGGAACGGCAATAATCGCCATATTCATAACATCAGGCGTTGGCGTTATTATTGCCGCTGCTACAGATGCGCCGATAATAACAAATCGTTGCGACGAGGATAAGCCACCCGGTGGAATGGGACGAATATGATCGAACAGAAATAGCAGAAGTGGTATCTGAAATAAAGCCGCCAAACCTAATACATAAGCAACAACAAATCCCAAATATGAATCCGCTGTCAAATTCGGTGTCACGGTATCGCCTGCAAATGTAGTCAAAAAGGTCAACGCCGAAGGAATGGCAACAAAATAACCAAATAATGTGCCCGTGATAGCAAGCAAACTAGATAAACCTATAAAAATAGCGACAAATCGTCGAGATGTATGCTGCAACATAGGCTGCAAAAAACGATAGATGTGATAAACAACTACCGGAATCGCAAGTAATGCACCGAAATACAGACAAAGAGTAAAAATAAAGCTAAACCCACCACCTGGCGTCAAATATACTAACTGTTCGCCATGGAGCGGCGCCATAATAATATCAACCAGTAAATCCTTGTACTGAAACCCAATCGCTGACGTGATAATCAGCGTCAAGACTACCCAAAACAACCTAGAACGAAGCTCGTATAAATGCTCGAGAAACGTTAAATCAGATCTTTGCTTATTAAGCTTCGTCTGACTCGTTTGACTTGGTGCCTGCTGATTTTTGTTTCGAGTCATTGCTCATTCCTTTTCGCAATTCATGCATGGACTGACCAACACTGCGTGCGAGTTCCGGCAGTTTCCTACCCCCAACCAAGAGCAGCACAATCAGCAATATTATAACTAATTCTGGAGTTCCTATTCCGAACATGGTTCCCTCACTTTTACTTATTAACTATCTCTATAATATACCCTTTGTAATACACGTGCAATAGAAAGTGTAAAAATAGTTGTGATTCATTGTCCTACTGACGCTTTACTTTGACCATCGCAGTACGTATAGGCTGTCCGTGTAGCGTATATCCTGCCTGTAATTCTTCGGCGATGACTTCGTGCTCACCCTGAGTATCTTCATCCATCTGAATTGCCTCATGTCGCTCTGGGTCAAACACCGTTCCGGGTTTTGAATCGATTTTCTTAAGATCCATACTATCCAAAGATTTCTCGAGATTTTTTACCAAACCAGCAACACCTTGTGCCCACTTGTTGTCAGCTAAATCATCCGGTATGTGCGTTATAGCGCGCTCAATATTATCAATAACCGGTAGAAGCCTCGTTATCGCTGTAGCCTCGCCCGTCATACGTGCCATTTGCTTTTCTTGCTCAGTACGTTTGCGATAATTCTCGAAATCGGCACGAGTGCGTTGCAAATCAGATGTTAACTCATCGATGCGTTGCACAAATTCATCTACCGATGGCGCGTCCTGGGATTGATTTTGTTTATTCTTTGCCACTTACAATACCTCCTCGAGCATGGCGCCGGCATGTCGAACCAGACGCATTACCTTGCCGTAACTTTGACGTGTTGGACCGATCACGCCGATATAACTATTGTCGCTATATGGGGAGCGGAAACGACTGATAATGAGAGTTGCACCGCTTGACTTGCCGATTTGATTCTCACTACCGATATATACATTCAATGGCTCATTCGGTGCAGCCTCACGAAGCCATGGTTCTAAATTATCCAACAAGCGCGCAACTGCTTGTGTCGCATCACCTTGCATGAACTCCGGCTGACTAAATAGATTACCAATGCCATTCATGTATAATTCGTCACCGATTGTTGCGATACCGAGATTTTGCGTCAATTCAACGAGGCTATCAACTGCGCTACGTATTGCACGGTCGGCATGATTAATGTGCGTATTCACTCGCGCCTCAATCGCTCTCGCACTACGATCGAGTTGCGGTACGCTGTTCACCTGCTCCTCATTAATTGCATTCACGTAAAATCGATATCCTTTATCGGTCGGAATACGGCCAGCGCTCGTATGTGGTTGCGTGATGAGGCTCAGTTCTTCCAGTTTCGCCATCTCGCTACGAATTGTCGCGCTAGACACGTTAAATAACTTGGCCAACATAACGCTACCGACCGGTACTGCTACCTCGGCATACTGTTCAATAATTGCGGCGAGTATCTGAATTTGACGCTCTGTCATAGTATCATTATAGCGCGAATCTAGCACTCGTGCAACCCGAGTGCTAGTCTATCATCGTCCCGCTACAAACTCTTCTACATCACAAAATCCATATGCTTTGTTATACTAATGACAAGATGAGAGGAAATAAATAATACACATGAAATGGCTATTTAATCTACGGCGACGCAACGAGGAAAAAGCCGAGGTAATGCAGTCGTCATTTTCTGGAATTGAAAAATTTGGTGAAAATTTGACGCCTAACATGCGTGCGCTTCGCCTCGCAATGACAGCTGGCGATTTAATGCTGTCTATGGGTGTACCAGCCAGTCGTGTCGTATCGCGCTCGCTCGATATAACTGAAACTTATTGCAAACGACCAGTCCACATTGATGTTAGTTCCAATATCATCATGCTGTCCCAAATCCGCGGAGTCGAAAAGGAACCATTAACTCTTATCCGTCCGGTCACCGCTCGAAACATCAACAACATGACACTGCAATTGGTACAGCAATTAGTCGATGAAATACGAATAGGTAAGCATGGACTAGATGATGCCGAAGAACAATTAGAAAAAATACTCAAAACACCAATTACCTATCCTGGCTGGATGGTAACTATCGGTAATGCATCAATTGCGGCAGGCGTATCGATGTTATTCTCTATCAACTGGCGTATATGGGTAGTTACCTTCGTTATCGCCATCATGATAGATCGTTTGATAGCGCTGCTAATCAACAGAGGCATCACACCATTTTTTCGGCAAGTGGCCGCAGCAGCATTTGCCACAATTGCCGCAGCAATCATTAATCAGCTGACAAAAAGTGGAGTAGATTTCTTTGTAGGCATGAACCCGACGCTCATTGTTGTCGGCGGCATCATCATGCTGGTTGCTGGACTCATGATAGTTGGCGCAATACAGGATGCGATCGAGGAATACTACGTTACCGCAAACGCACGTATTTTAAAGGTTGTCTTGATGACTATGGGTATAGTTATCGGTATTCTAGTAGGGCTGTGGACGGCTCAAAAACTAGGAATGGGCATCAGTGTGTCCGTGAAACCGTTAGGACTAACCGATTTACCATATCAAATCGCTGGTGCGGCTATACTAACGGCTGGCTTCGCCCTGGGTACTCAAACCCGAATGAGGGCAATAGTTTGGGCGGCAATGATAGGCGTAGTTGCATTGCTGATCTCATACTGGGCATTGAGTAGTGGCATATCAATCGTGCCAGCCAGTGGCATATCTGCCGTCACCGTCGGTCTACTAGCTGCACTATTTTCAAAACGATGGAAGACACCGTCAACAGGTATTATTGCTGCGGGTATCTTGCCGTTGGTACCTGGACTCGCGCTCATGAATGGTCTATTACACCTTGCCAACCACCCACCAGACGATCCCCTATTTCTGAATGGTGTAGCAATATTATTTACAGCAGTCAGTACGGCACTAGCTATCGCTATCGGTGCATCACTAGGCTATATGCTAGCACGGCCACTTCACCACAAGGTCACCACTACTCGCAATATTCAGCCCCTGAATGTGTTTACACACAACCAGTTTGTATCACATCACAAGCATGGACTAGAAAAATTCGGCGTAATTCGTATCGTCGAAAACCTGTGGCGTTCACACGACAGCAATAAGGACAAAGACAAACCGATGCTATAGGCGGTATAATAGTAGTTATGGGACTATTATCCGACTTCACAGATTTTATGGATGAGACACGCAGTATGACCAAAGAGGTTCGCGATACCGTTCTCGAAGCTGCCTCAAGCTTGGAACAAAGTAAGCAGGATGTTCAACAAACTATTGCTGACACTAAGGACGAGCTAAAAGGTACAGCCAAAGAAATACGTACAACCGTCAGGGAGTCAACTAGCTTGTCACCAGACGAAAATGCCGGGTAATAAAAACCTAAATTGAATTATTTTACACTGAATACCTAAATAGACACTCACGGGCTACATCGTGCAAATCAGTTTTGTAATTTGCTATAATAACTATAATGTCTAATATAAAAACAATATCCGAGTGGCTCGGTAGCGGTTCTATTAATATTTTCGGTATGCCTTATGCGGGCAAAGACACGCAAGGTAAACACCTCGCCAGTGATTTAGGGGCTATTCGACTAGGTGGTGGCGAAATTCTCCGTAATAGTGTTATACCTCCTCATGTTAAATCAACTATTGATGCGGGCGGTCTCGCACCAACCAAAGATTACATCGAGATCGTTCTACCATATCTCACCAAAAAAGAATTCAGAGGAAAACCACTCGTTCTCAGTAGTGTTGGTCGATGGCAAGGTGAAGAACAGGGTGTCATGCAGGTTGCCCGCAAGAGTGGACATCCCCTCTTGGCTGTTATTCATCTGGACATTGACGAAGCAACTGTCCGCGAGCGATGGAGCGACGCAATACACTTAGGCGATCGTGGCGTGCGAGCCGATGATGCAGAGCACCTACTAGATATACGCCTAGAGGAATACTACAAAAAAACAGTACCCGTTTTAGAGGCATACAGAGAGCTTGGATTATTGGATATCATTAGCGGCATGGGTACTCAGCAAGAAACATATCAACAAATCCTCGATAAATTATTAGCACGAGCATCCGCATGAACATACAAACTATTAAAACGTCTGTTGCTAAATTGGACCAAAAATTATACGCACTACTCTCGTCGAAGGGATTTTTTTATGTAATCCTCATATTCTTTGGAATATCGGCGGCATGGGTTGCTACTGCTAGCTTATATCCGATGGCATTCGACGAAAATGTACATATGGGTATCATTGCAATTTATTCGCATGAGTTATTACCCATACTGACTCCGACCCAAGAAATGGCACAATACGGCGGCGTCGTTGCTGATCCGTCCTACTTCTTTCATTATCTGATGAGTTTTCCATATCGTATCGAACGTGATGTGCTACACATGTCCGAAACGGCCAGTATTATCGGCCTCCGTTTCATAAACATCGGACTCTTCATGGCTGGACTTGTTGTTTTTTGGCGCGCACTATCACTACTGAGTCTATCGCGTTTTACACGCAATATCATTATCGCACTCTGTTGTCTCATACCTATATCGCCATTGATTGCAGGTCAAGTAAACTACGATAATTTACTCTTCATCGAAGTAGCACTTTGTTTTCTTTTATCATTACGAATCCTCGCCTCGTTCAAACAAAAACATCGTGTCCCGGTCATAGATGCGTCCCTCTTGCTGTTCGTATTATTCGTCAGCAGCGCAACGAAATTTGCATTTTTACCAATTGCCGCCGCTATCATAGCAACCCTCGTGGGGGTACTTATTTTATCAAAAGAACGAAAGACGACACTCCGCAACTTTATTAAAGAATCAAAAGCATTAAAAACATCAACGAAAGTTTTGATACTTTCACTCCTGTGCTTCGGTGCATTGTTAAACGCGCGCTACCCAAGCAACGTTATTCAATATCAAAACGTATCACCAAAATGTGACAAGTCTTTTTCTGTCGAAGCATGCATGGACTTTGGGCCGTACGGCCGTAATCATAGATATGCCCAAAAACTCGATCCAAATTTTGAACCAAAAAACATTATCGCATACGTTGTAGAGGACTGGATTCCGGGCATGACGTACCGACTCTTCTTTACAGTCGCTGGACCAACCAATGATTACGATACCAAACAGCCCGTTTTTATCCCTCAATTGATTTATATATTTGGTATCATAGCTGGCGTTGTATTATTTTTGTGGCGTAGTTCAAAAAGGATCTGGCAAAACTCAACTACATGGCTTATGCTATCAATCGTAGGAGTTTACTGCCTTACGCTCATCGTCCAACTATACATTTCCTATCGAAATAACGGTGTGGCCGTTGCTCTCAATGGACGCTACCTTATACCCTTCTCGCCAATCATTGGTGCGCTTGTCGCATATGGCGTACGTGGTTTTCGAAGTAAAAAAAGAATTGCAGGACTCGGTATTATTGCTGCAGTTATCCTTACCTTACTTGTTTTTGAGGGCAGCGGTATAGGTACCTACATTGTCCGCGGACAACCAGAATGGTTCTGGCCAGGATGGGGACAGACAAGCCATCAAATAATGCAAAGTGTTCTAGACCCCATCACGATCAAATCGTCGTAAGCACGGTAATGTTATAATGTGTTTATGCTAGATGAAAAACCAAACACAAAACCAGAACAAACAACACAGCAGGAACACGACCAATCCACGCAACAACCGGTTCAAAAAGTACCGATAAATCTCCCCATCAAAGAACCGGCTGGCAAACGTAATAAATCAATTTTTATTATTATAGTTGTGACCCTCGTACTCGCTGTCGTTGGTTGGTTTACATACACTCTATACAACAATGTGTTGTCTACGCAAAATAACTCGAGCCAACCAGCGGTAGTACAATCCAGCAAGGTGACTGAGGCAACAGACTCGACAACAACAGTCGCCGGTGTCGTTCTCGACACAGCAAAAAATTATGGCAATAAATACGCCAACGGAATATTACCAGTTGGTGATGAAAAATATGTCACTAGCGATCCAAAAAAAGGATACATTTACACGTGCACCCAGTATGCGCAAAGTTTTAAAACAGACAACATAGGCGCAGAAACACGCGGACCATGGTTTATTAATAATAATACCCAGTACGACATCAACAAAAAGGTGAGTGTCCAGGGTAGCGTCAGCTGGAAAGGTTCATTCAGTAATAAAGTAACGGACTCAATTCGCACTATAGTCACGAATGACTTGCCGCTCGCACACAGTACCGGAACGTTTCCCGTCGCATCATCCGACCCCGCATATTCGTATGACAGAAATCCGAATACAATCTCTTCACAAGATCTCACCTATAAATTATCGGCAAGTCCAACCTACGGCGATCCTGAGTGTATGAGTGGAGAGGTGGGAGTCATGTTAACTGGCGTTTCACTATTCAATGGATTTGATGCTGGCGCACGCGATGCTGGCGCATGGGAGGTCCAAGATTCATGCGGAGGTCATCCCCAAATAACAGGACAATATCACTACCACACCCTCAGTAGCTGCATCGATGATATCAATGTCGATACGGTTATCGGCTTTGCCATTGATGGATTCCCTATCACTGGACCAAAAGTTGGCAAGAACAACATTCTAACCACGAGCGACCTAGACGTATGCCACGGTATAACGAGTAAAATCAAACTAGATGGCAAAGATATTACTATGTATCACTACGTTATGACCCAAGATTTCCCTTACTCCGTAAGTTGTTTCCGCGCCAAAGCTGGAACAACTCCTGGGACGGGTGAAGGCCAAAAAAGCGACACGCAAAACACTCAACCAGGAGGACAGACACCTCCCGATGACACAACGGGACAAGGCGGACCTCCGCCTGTTGGTGGTCCACCTCCGCAAAAAAACTAACTACTAAGCACGATGGCGAATCGTATTCGACATACAGCGCGTCGATCCACCGCCTTTATGTAGCTCAGGGATATCAACAACACATGCACTAATGCCCCATGCAGCGAGTCCACGTATGACACCCTCAGGTGGCTGCTTTCCAACAATATACGTATCAATACCATTACCTACGCCATTACACACAAACGTTTCGGTCGCTTCATCCTTTGATATCTCAATTGTTTCAAATCCTAAGTCGTTAATCTTGTCTTGGCTCTCGGGCTTGAACGCTTCCGGACACCAAATAATCTTGCGTGGCGCCACGACACCAACTGCCAAATCAATGTCATAAAACTCACTGTCTTCCCAGCCTGATTCCTTATTAATTTGCGGCCTTCCACTAGCGTCCAGTAATGGAATCGTATTCACTCCAACGACATTATATTTTCCCTGGAACTGATCACGCAAAAAACCAACAACTTCAGGACTTGTGCGATAGCCGCTACCCACGAGTAGTGTGTCGTCGCAAAACAACGCATCGCCCTGACCGCTAAATCGCCATTGCTCAGGCAACTCGATAATTCTTGTTTTTTTATTCAGTGCTAGCAAAGTCTCGTTACCGAATACTTGCTGTGCATGCGCACGTTCGCCTCTACGCGGAAATGGCAGATTCGCCATAACCGCCATATCACCATCGCAAAGCGCCCAGTTTGCCGTATAAATAGCATCCTGACATGCTTCGCCAGACGGCGAAGGAACCTGTATGGGTTCTATACCTGCGTTTTCTAGTGCGAGCTTGAACATCTCGTTTTCAATCCATGCAAGATCTTTGTCCGGCTGCACATCTGCATGGCTGTATTTATTCAACTCTATTACGGAATATTCAGCCGGATCAGTGATAACAACAGTATGATTAATTGTTGGAGTAGGACGTTCCATCTTATTTGTTCCCCGTAATATACAATATGTCGCGAACTTGATTGACTGCATATTCAATCTCGTGCGGCATAATACCAAACGGCGGAGATAGCCTCAGGGTTTGTTCATGCGCCTCCTTGGCAATCACATTTCGAGCAAACAATTTTACCGCAACATCATGACCCGTCATCAAATCAGGATCAATATCTACGCCTACCCATAAACCTTTACCGCGAACTTCTGTAACGCCATGACCAATTAACTGTTCCATGCCGGCCATTAATTGATTGCCGCGCTGTCGAACATTATTTTCATAGTGGCCGGACTGCAATAACGCAATTGCCGCGCGCCCAACAGCGGCTGCAACAGGATTACCACCGTACGTGCTTCCATGCTCGCCAGGGTGAAAAACGCCCAAGACATCCCTGTTCGCAACAATAGCTGACGAAGGTATCATACCTCCACCCAGTGCCTTGCCAACAATCATTATGTCCGGCTTTACATCCTCATGATCACATGCAAAATTTTTGCCAGTACGACCGAAGCCTGACTGGATTTCATCAGCAATCATCAGCACGCCTTCACGAGTACATACTTCACGCATTGCACGCAGGTATCCTGGTTGAGGTACCCTAATTCCCGCTTCTCCTTGAATCGGTTCAAACAGTACTGCAACGGTATTTTCGTCTATAGCATCTTCAACTGCCTCGATATTATCAAAAGGTACACGCCGAAATCCTGGTGTAAAAGGTCCGAATCCATTGCGCGCAGATTCATCATCAGAAAAACTGATAATCGTTGTGGTGCGTCCATGGAAATTATTTTCCATAACAATAATATTTGCATCTTCGTTTGGCACGCCTTTCACTTCTTGGCCCCACTTGCGCGCCGTTTTGATAGCAGATTCTACAGCTTCAGCACCACCGTTCATTGGTAGCACCATTTCAAAACCCGTAAGCGCACCTAGCTCTTGCGCAAAGAGATCACCCTCCGTCGTCCTTACGGAACGAGGTCCGAGAGTTAAGCCGGTATCCAATTGAGTCTTTATTGCTTCGACAATGTGAGGATTCTTGTGACCAAAATTAAGCGCAGAATAACCTGCCAACATATCGAGGTACCTATCACCATTTTCGTCATACATCCACGCGCCCTTTGCAGCAACCATCCTCTTGCCGGTTGCAACATGCACATCATTGATTGGCTCATAGTTGTGTACTAATTCACTTAAATTTTCGTTCCCGACAGACATACGCGTATCTCCTTACTTCACCCTGTTAAAGAAATTATACTCTCTTTAATCACGTTTTAACATGACAGTGAACGCTTCAGAAGGAATATCGACTTTACCAAAACGCTTCATGCGCTTTTTGCCTTTTGCCTGTTTCGCCAGTACCTTCTTTTTACGACTGACATCTCCACCATACAATCCAGTCGTCACGTCTTTTCGATATGCGCTCAAATCTTCGCGTGCGATAAACCGGCCCCCTATCGCTGCCTGTAAGGTTACTTTGAAATTTTGCCGCGGAATAACATCCTTTAATTTACCGACAACTTCGCGACCCAAACTTTGCGACTCACTACGATGTACCATCAAACTCAACGAATCTACCATCTCACCAGCAACATAAAAATCTACTCGGACCAAATCCTCAGTTCGATAACCATCTAGTTCGTAATTAAAACTACCGTATCCGCTCGTCACACTTTTTAATTGATCATAAAAATCAGTCAATAGATTTGCGAGTGGAGCCTCGAAACTAATCAATGCGCGTTCATCAATATAACTCAGGTTTTTTTGACGACCACGTTTGTTGACTATCAGCTGTATAATACCTCCGATATATTCTTGCGGTACGACTATTTCGCCATTAACCCACGGTTCTCGAATCTCGACTATCTTACTAACATCGGGCAGGCTACTTGCTGATTTAATATCCAACTCTTCACCGCTCGTCATAGTGACTTGATAATCAGTTGATGGATTTGTTACCACCAAATCCAAATTATACTCACGTTCTAATCGCTCGCGTACGATGTCCATATGTAATAAACCAAGAAAACCAATCCGCACACCGAACCCAAGTACCGGCGAATTCTCTGGTTCAAATTGTAATGCACTGTCACTCAAACTTAATTTTTCAACAGCATCTTTGAGATCGTTATAATCTTCATTGCTTACTGGGAAAAAACCTGCATACACAAATGGTTGAACGTCTTTATATCCAGGTAGCTGCGCCGTTGCATGTGCGCGCTTGACCGTGACGGTATCACCCACCTTTGCGTCACGAGTCGTCTTGAGATTTGTTACAATGTAACCAATTTCACCCGTTGCCAATTCTGAATTAGATAACATCGCCGGCGACAACGAACCAACTTCAAGTGCTAATCCACGAGCACCAGTTGCCAACATCTCGATCGTGTCACCTTTTTTGATGCTGCCATCAACAAGGCGCGTATACAAAATAACACCACGATAATCGTCATAATAACTATCGAATATCAATGCGCGCGTAGGCGATGATTCGAGACCCTGCGGTGACACGACATTTTCGACAATCGCATCCAGTACGTCGGCAACTCCCGCTCCAGTCTTTGCACTAATCTTCAAAATATCTGACTCATTGCAGCCCAAAAGATTCATAACTTCAGCGCTCACTCTTGGCACATCCGCCGCCGGCAAATCGATTTTGTTCAACACGGGGATAATCGTCAAATTCGCGGCAATCGCCAGGTACACATTTGCGAGTGTCTGCGCCTGTATGCCCTGACTCGCATCAACAACCAATACGGCACCCTCGCATGCTGCAAGACTACGACTGACTTCGTAACTAAAATCAACATGACCCGGCGTATCTATAAGGTTCAGCTGACAATCTTTGTACTTCATGCGCACAGGAGCTAACTTGATAGTTATTCCCTTTTCACGCTCCAGATCCATACTGTCGAGTAGCTGCGATTTCATATCGCGCTTCGTAACAGTCTCTGTCAATTCCATCAATCGATCAGCGAGCGTCGACTTGCCATGATCAATATGAGCAATAATGCAAAAGTTTCTAATATGTGTTTGATCCATAAACTATGCTAACTATAACAGAAAACAGGGGTAACGGCAATCAGGTGCTGGTAACGAAACCTATTTTTTCTTTTGCTGATCTTGGCCTTTTTCTAGCTCAGCCATGCGCTGTTGAATAAGGCGTAGATTGTTCTGCTGTACTTCAAGTGCTTGCATCGTATCGTATGCCAATACTTTTAGTTCCTTCATGTCAGTAATTTGCGTAATGTCCATAGTATCTCCTCCTCAAATTATTTTGGTACGAATACCAACAAAGTTTTCACTTTGAAATGTACTCGAAATTAAATTTAGTATACGTAGAAGATGAAATGATGTCAATCGTATGCATTAATCTTTTGCGTCATTACTGACTCTAAAAAATGAAAACCTCGATCTCGACAGCTAGCCTAGCGCGCCCTCGCAAAGAGAATGCGTTTTATGCGACTAATGATTGGATTAGCTTCATACAAATTCAGAAATTTGCTCGTAAACAAATATGTCATACCACTGATGGTCGTTATTAACACAAACTTCGGCAACGTCGCCAAAATACTCGCGTCTTCACCTTGCAACTGGAATAACTGCACCATAGCGTAACAAACTATTGATGTTACCGCTGTCGCAATTACCATACGACCAAACGCACCCATGATTGTACCGTCAATAACGCCTTTTACGCGCATATTCATAATCGTCAATAGTACGATTACCTCAAAGACAGCAACAAGTGATTGCGCATAACCTAGTCCATATGCACCCATACCCAGATACATCGTAAACCAAACAGCCAATGCGACATTCAATCCTATCGCCACTAATGATACATACAGCGGCGTCTTTGTGTCTTGCTGTGCGTAAAAGCTACGAGCGACAATAAAATAAACCGATCGGAACAATATCGCAACAACCAACGTTCCCAATAATCCCGCCATTAATGCATCACCACCGTTTTTAATAAAGTTAACCAAATAACCACGCGTAAAGAACGCCACTGCGGCTACCGGCATTGCCAGCCATACGATAACGCGCACGATTTTTTGGAGTTCTAATCGAAACAAATCGGTACGGCCCTGCCCGATGCGTTCAGTCATCTTGGGAAATGCCGCTGTGCTAATTGCGACACCTATTAAATTAATTGGAGCCATATGTAACACGGTCGCCTGATTATATGCCGCCAATGTACCAGCAGCCATTCGTGATGCCAAATTCGTCTCGACAATACCAACCACATAATCCATTCCCTGATCAATTGAACGCGGAAGCAATAGACGTAGCACCTGTCGAAAACCTTTATTTTTCCAGTAAATTTTGAATCGATAGTCGAAATTCAAACCGACCAAACCGATGGCACTGACGGTGAGTTGCAACATAGACCCCAAAACGACACCGAGCGCGACGCCCATGATACCACCCTCAAAAACCTGCCATCCAAATATATTAATGCCGTCGGTGAACACCAACAAACCGATAATAATACCGATATTGTACAGGATCGGAGCAAGCGCAAAAAAGACAAACCTACCAACCGCCTGCTGAATACTAGCAATTACCGTTGCTATGGCGAACAGAAATGGATTGACCGCAATAACTCGCATCATACTTGTTGCAAGTGCAATGCCTGATTCGCTCAGTCCTGGTGCAATCACATAACGTACTAGTGGTTCTGCAAAAATAATAATCAATATACTCGCAACCAAAGTCATCATAGCCATGAAATTAATCACGCTGGCAGAAAGTTCCCAAGTAGATTTCTTGTTGCCGGACTGCAGACGCTGATTAAATACTGGTATAAAGCTGACGCTCAATGCACCCGATACCAGTATATAAAACATGAAATCCGGAACGGTGAAGGCAGCTAGATATGCATCATATCCGGTTGGATACGTATCATAGTACGCACCGTTCAATAGACGCATTCGGAAAAAACCGAACAAAAGGGACAAGAGCGTCGAGCCAGCGAGAAGTGTAGCAGCCAGTTGAATTGACAGCTTCTTGTTCGCTCGAGCTACAACGCTTCTAACTCGTCCCATGTATTATCCTTGGCCACTTAGGCGTATAGTTTTGCTTCCTTGGGCATCTCGGTATGTTCGAGTATTTTCTTGACCGTATCCTCGTCGAGCGTCTCCTCAACGATCAATTCCTTGGCAAGTTTGCGCAAACTCTCTATGTTTTGCTTGAGCACCGCTTCAGCACGACGTCCGGCTTCTTTGATCAATGCCTCTACCTCACTATCGATTTGTCTCGCCGTGTCTTCGCTATATGGGCGTTCATGTGTCATTCGGTCAAATAGCATACCGCCGTTATTTTCATGGAAAACCTGGTCACGTAGCTTTGTGCCCATACCTTGCTCGATGACCATATCACGCGCAATCTCGGTTGCTTTTCGTAAATCTGATCCCGCACCAGTCGTGATACCGTCGGTACCGTACAGTAATTTCTCGGCGATACGTCCACCCAATGCACTTGCTAGCTGATCCTTGAACTCATAGATGCTCGTATAACTCTTGTCCTGCGGAGGCAAGAACCATGTTACGCCACCAGTTCCACCACGTGGAATGATTGTTACTTTGTGTACTGGATCATTATCAGGCAATACGTGTCCAACAACAGCATGGCCTGCTTCATGAAATGCGGTCAGCTCTTTTTCTTTGTCACTCATGACCTTTGTCTTGCGTTCAGGACCAATAGCAACCTTTTCAAAAGCCTCGGTTAAATCGGCATTTGTAATCTTTTTGCGATTATCACGTGCTGCGATAATTGCCGACTCGTTCGCAATATTTGCTAGGTCGGCACCGGACGAACCAGCCGTTTTTGCAGCTAATTTATCCAGATCCACGGAATCATCAGTAGGCTTGTTCTTGAAGTGAACTTTCAAAATCGCCTCGCGATCTTTGCGCTCTGGCAACATGATATTCGTTCGACGGTCAAAGCGTCCAGGCCTCAAAAGAGCTGGGTCTAACACGTCGGCTCGGTTAGTCGCCGCGAGAATAATGACATTCGTATCTGTCTCGAATCCATCCATCTCGACCAAAATCTGATTGAGTGTTTGTTCACGTTCATCATGACCGCCGCCCATACC
>CAMPEU010000026.1 GCA_946804195.1 uncultured Candidatus Saccharibacteria bacterium
GTCCATATGGAAGGGAACGGCCCCGCACTCGCTCAACGCTTGCGCAAATACACCACAGGAACGTTCGCCGGAATCTTTAGCCAACAATCAAATATTGATATCGATAATCAGTTGGTTGTCTTTAATATTCGTGATCTCGAAGACGAACTACGGCCAGTCGCGATGTATATTGTCCTATCGCATATTTGGAATGTTACACGAAGCCACTTGAAAAAACGCATGCTCATCGTTGACGAGGCATGGCAATTAATGAAATACGAAGACAGTGCGAACTTCTTGTTCAGCCTGGCTAAACGCGCCCGAAAATATTATCTCGGCGTCACCACAATCAGCCAAGACGTCGAAGACTTTATGGCCAGCAAAATGGGTCGAGCAATCGTCGCCAACAGCTCTATGCAATTACTACTCAAACAATCTCCGAGTGCCGTCGATGTGCTCGCAGACGTGTTTAAACTCACCGACGAAGAACGCAAACGTCTATCCAACTTTCCTGTCGGACAAGGGTTGTTCTTTGCAGGAGCTAATCACGTGCACGTCCAAGTCGTTGCCTCACGAACTGAACACCAACTAGTCACAACGAGTCCCGTACAAATGATGCAGCAACAAGAAGAAAGAAGAATGCAAGCCGAAGCGGACAAGCGTCAAAAAGAACAAGACGATGCAACACCACCCAAACAAGGACAAGCTGGGGGTTGATAGGCTATGGCCCTCAGAACAAGCGAACGACCTTCTACGGATGACTCTGAGTCCGAGGAGCCAAATGCAATAGACTGGACAAATTCATCTGATGATCTAAATCCCGTTGATGATTTTTACAAGAAAAAATTAGGTTCTCATGAAACTGCACAAGAATTACAAAATGCCGAAAATGCTAGTAGCGACAACTCGGTAGATGGTGAGGATGTCGGCGAACAAGAAAGTAACCCCGATCCAGTACCGAGTAATAAAAGAAAAAAGGGCAAAACAAGATTCAATCGTCTGCAAAATGCATACAAAAAAGGTGGACCGACCGCAGGGATTATTGGGTTAATTATAGGTACGTTCGGATTAAGTTCGATTATTCTAGGACCGGCTAGCTTACTTGTTAATGTATCCGATTTACTGACAAATCATTCCGACAATAGCAAGAGGCTCTTCGTCAAAACCGGTACATCATATGTCCGAGCCTTTTTAACTGGACAAACACGTGACTGTAGTGGAAAAATTAAATGTAAATTTGCAACTATTAGCGAAAATCGCCTCAAGCAATGGGAAAATAGAAACGTAAAAGTCGTTGCCGAAAAAACGATAACAGGACGATATAAGGTTCGTTATCTCGAATATAAAGGGCATAAGATAACAAATGTCTTTGATTATAAAGCCCTCCGTTACACAAATCCCGAATTTAATAGCCTCTTAAAACGTTTTCCGATAAAGGCAAGTTATCTGAATACAAAAAGTACATTGAATAAATCCCTGACAAAATTCGGTAAAGATATTGCGAACAAATTTGTATCTAGTAAGGACAAAGAGAAAGAGGAGCGTAAAAAGCAAAACGCCGAAAAAATGAATAAACAAACCGGAGCTGAAGTTGGTGATAATAATAAGGTTACACGAGCCGGAGTAGATAAGAAGGCTAAGGGCAAAATTGAAGCCGCAGCGAAAGCGCCATCCGATAAGGCAAAGAGTGTGAAGAAGGCATTTGCGGCTGCGGATGGCATATCGACCGCCGCTGTTGCCGCGTGTATGTATTATGATGTAGTGCGCGCAGCTCAGGCGGCAACGGTTATCGTCTGGCATAGTGAGCTTATTGCTTTTGCACTGCCGTTTCTTCAGGCCGGCGCTCAAGCCAAAGAGGTCGGTGTTAATGGGGGGTTAGACTGGGAAACGGTGGAATATTTTGGTGATCGATTAACAACCCCCGTCACCCAAAAGGATGTTGATGAAAGTCCAGAACTGTACACGCAAGACATGATTGGCAAGACAATGATGGACTCCAAGGGCATGGGTGCTGCCTTACACGGAGACCATGCATCGCTAAAAGATTATGCAGGTCACTATACGGGTTGGGCGCCTAATGTCTGGGGAATAGGTGTAATAAATGAATTACAAAAAAACTTCGGTAAAGACAACATACGAAATACCTGCAACGGAGCAAAAGTCGCTAATGTACTAACAAGTGTTGCAACATGTGCCGCAAGTGCTCCTAAATGTCTCGCTATGGCATCGGCATTTGCTTTAGTCGCTCAAGTCTGGGGGGATGATATTGTTGAATTCTTAATTAAACAAATCCAGGAACCGGCACTCAAGGCAATAACAGAGGCTAATCTCTCAGACTCATTAATTGGACCGCCCGGTGGTGAGGCTCTCGTTGGAGCCGCGGGGGTACTGGCAAGTTACCAAGACAGGGCTGCGGGTTTTGCCGCCGCAGGTGATGACGAGCAGGCATACCAGGCATATAACTCTACGATCCATGATGAAGATTACCAAAAAATAAAGATATCAGAAGCAAAATTAGCAGCATCAAAGAATCAGCTTGACCCTAAGAATCCGTATTCATTTGTCGGACAGTTCTCGGCACGGATCGTTACCAGCCAATGGGACGGGTCACTCTTCTCGGTCTTTTCGAATATGATGCATACCGTTGGAATGATTCCAAAGATCGGTACGGCATATGCCGCAAAAGAGGGTGCGTATATGCCTATAGAAATTTATGATACTAGAGAAAGTTTCCAGGGTGCACTCGATAACTGCGAAGATCCTGGCTTGCGGGATGTTGGAATACCGTGTGCAGGTGAGTCGGGTAGACCAATACCCTACATCCTACCAGTAGTAGAGAAATGTCTGGATGATGAGGCTAGCGGTAGCGCAAGGATTTGTATAGAAGAAGCAATAGAGTATCTGAAGAATAAAGAATATGAAAATGATGACGGTAAAGATCTACCGTATATAGATGGAGATACCGGAGAGCCGAGTGAATTTAGTAGTTACAAGAAAGATGAGATTAATTATAAAAATCCCTTCCTTATGTTCATGCGACACTGTGGAGCCGATAGAGCATATCCATTAGGATATACAGATCAAAGTATTGAAGAAGGTAAGGAAAAGGACGATTGGTATATTGGAGCCCGATGTACGGCTGGCAAGGTAAAAGAATACGACGAAGACCTCGCTTGGATGTCTTACTACTACAATATGTGTATCGCATTGTACGCCAGTGAAGAAGACATCGATTACTGCTGGGAGGATACAAAAACACCAACAAAAACTACGAGCAGTGGTGGCGATTGGATGATCCCAACGAGTGGACCATGCCTATCGCCATATGGTCCAAGATGGGGGTCTTTGCATGCGGGTATAGACCTCTCACCACCTACAGGAACGGATATTGTCGCCCCTACTGATATGACAATTACTTTCGCGGGCTTTAACAGCGGCGGCTACGGGAATATGGTTACAGGTAAAGCGACGGATGGTTCAGAATACAGCTTCCGCTTTGGTCATATGCAAAATACCCCACCCGTACATACCGGCGATCAAGTGAGTAAGGGAACCGTCCTAGGTAGCGTAGGATCGACAGGTGACTCAACTGGGCCACACCTTCATTTTGAGGTCTTTCCACCCGGCGGTAATCCTGCAACTTACTCGGGTGCTATTGACCCGGTTCCAGTACTGGCCGAGCGAGGGGTGCAGGTCTCATGCTAGGTAAAAGAATAGTGATGTATTTTGGAATTTCTGTTATTGTCCTTTCTGTTTTTAGCAACATTACAGCCACCAGAGTATCCGCCGTCTCAACACTTTTTTGTGAAACGAACTCTGTCTTGTACGGTGGGTGTATTAGTCCATGCACCGCTGAAAGTAATAGTGGTGGTGCAAAATCGGATTCTCAGGCATCAACCGGAAATTGGGACGGTAGCGCGTCGGACGGATTAACCGACGAGCAGGCGGCATTCGTCGATGAAAATCGCGAGATAGCCCAAAAACTCAGCGTTGAGTACGGGATTCCCTGGGAAACAGTAGTAGCACAAGGTATCCTGGAAAGTGGAGCTGGCACTAGTGAATACGCCAGAGAACGCAACAACTTTTTTGGAATTGGCGCGTTTGATGCTAATCCCGATAACGCCTATTCATTTGCGACACCAGAAGAAGGTTGGCGTGGATATTATCAAAATATCGTCGATACACCTACATATCGCAATCACGGGGTTTTTCAAGGTAACACCGTAACGGATCCATACGCTTACGCTCAAGCTATCAAAGATGCAGGATATGCAACCGATCCAGACTATGTATCAAAGGTGTCTAAATTCGTTCGCGCGGTAGAAGTTCGCTCTGGCGAGAAAGGCTGGGAAAGTTCGGCCGATCTAGCAAAAAAGAATCCCGGTATGCTAAGTAGCGCAGAAAAGAATGCCGCCGGCGCAAGTTCATCGTCAGGTCCAACGCAAACAGGTGGTAGTACTTCTACCAGCTTTGGTTGTTCGAGTGGCTCGGGCAACGGTCCGGTATTGTCTGCAGAATGCAAAGAAGTTGTAGACAAAATGAATGAACTGATAGGGAGTGGAGTGATAAATATCACAGAAGAATCAACCAATAAGGATCTTGAAAATTGCAATAATGATTTTATCGCCAACTGTACACCCGGCGCTCGTGCGACAACTCTACGAGGTATCATAGCTGGTGCGCAAAATTCAGGTGTTGGAACTATTGATGTATGGAATATCAACGAAGCGCACGGCTGTGACCAGTACGACCATCCGAACGGATTAGCTACGGATATCGGCGCTTGCGGCGGACAAGCGGCGAATAGTGATTCAGAAGAGTGTAAAAAACTTTTTGACTACTATATCGCACACATGGAAGAACTAGGTATAAAGTACATTATCTGGAATGGGTCGTACTGTCAAAACGCAGCGGCAACAAAAGAGCATGTGTCCTGTAGGGGTGACCATAGTGACCACATTCATGTGAGTTTTAAGGGGTAAATCAATATGAGCTGGGATGAAGTAATTATAGAACTAACGAAAATAGTCTGGAGTAAGAGAAAGGTGATTTTTCTAATTATCATTCCTATCATTCTAGCAATAGCTACTGTTATCTTTTTTAGCAACTTTGCCGTTCTAGATATTAAAATTTCATCAAAAATTTCGGGGAAAGATATTTCTATCTACACCAGTTCCGACCAGGGAATAAACAAAATTGGTAGTGCCGGTATCGTTATCGTACCACGTGACACAACCAGTATTATCGCCAGTTCTAGTGTACAAAATCGCACGCAATCTCGCGTGGCTATTCCATGGTATGGTTTTTTAGCAAAACAAATGAAATTAGCGCCTGACAAGGATGCAGAAAAAGTAGCATTTCGAAGTTCAAAAGGTGACGAATGTGCAACGTATGCAAAAAATATCAAAAGCCTACTGTACTACGGCTGTGATAATGCACGTAATTTAACCCAATACATCACACCCAGTAGCGGTCTATGGCGTGAAAAAAATATTGCAACATTATCATACACGGGTAACAGAGCAACCCCCTACATGGGAGGCCTTCTCGGCGTATCGTATTTACCAGCAACCGACAAAACAAAAATATCAGATATAACCCACGTAACATCGAGCGGAAAGTTCATTAGTTTTGATGCGCCAAAGGGCGTGGGAAAATCACAATTGTTAAATTCTAGAATATTTACAGATAGCGATACTGGTAATAAACGCTTTATTTTTGTTAGTCGTAGCGGGGATACTTTTCTTGCGACGCCAAGCTCTAATTTCGCAAGTATTGCGTACACAAAAATCCCCGCTCCGGATCGCTACGATGACAATTATAATCAAACCCTTTGTACGTTAAACGATGCGAATGTATACTGCCTCTATACGCGACAAGTACTGGGCGACTTATCTTCATCATTTGACTGGAATACGGTTGCGGCGCCATCTGTAATCAAAGCTTCTTTCGACAATGATACCGTCGACACATCCAGCCTCGATCCAGTAGTGGAAACGTTGGATGGTTTTTATGCAACAAACAGCGGAGACCTATTTACGCTTCGACATAGACAGCTCGACTTCTTGCGAAGCACGACTGATGGCTATAAACCCATAAACATATCCCACACCGTCGACACCGCGTCGGGTGGCAACAGATTACTCTACGTGCAGGAGAAAGGTGTTTTCGAGGTCAACTTGCCTATGCTTGATGCATATCAAGTCTTTTACTCATCGAACATCGATGCAAAGTCTATTTACCAAACAGAGGATAGTGTATTTATCATCGGCAGTACCGGAAGTGAAAAATCTGATTCATTTACATACGCATACCAGCTACTCGAACGTGATAATCCGGGGAATCGACCTATCGACAAGCTGCCATTCGAGAGTAGTAAAGTTGACTTGATTCTCACGAACGACTTTATCGGTAACACTTTTTTTGCCAGAATCTATACACCGTTCAAGCCACCGTCATCAATTCGCGGCGTTGATGCTGGATTGATTTCAAAAATAAAAAATGACTTACGAGATTATTTACTTGGTATTGGCGTAAATATCGATAAGATTCAACTCAGTCTTTAGCTATCGTAATTTGACGATTTTAGCATTTTTCAGCGTCTTTGGCGCCGTCACACTCGTCATAACTATTTGATGATTTTTAAAATTTGTCACTAATTGTGTCTGTCGGCTTTCATCAAGTTCACTAAAAACATCATCCAGCAGTATGATAGGTTTTTTATCGAGTACCTCTTCTAATAGCTCTACTTCTATAAACTTCAATGCCAGAATCATAGTCCTCACTTCGCCACGGGACGCGTCGCGCATCGCTAGCGTACTATTTAGTGATATATGTACGTCATGGCGATGAGGTCCCGCACTGGTATAGCCAACTATTAAATCTCTTTGAATCTGGTTTTCTAACTCGTTAAGTAGTGTCTGCTCTGTATTTACACCTACGTTATGCGAATAGGTGATAGTAACTTCATCCGCTGTTTTTGCAATCGTCTTATACACTTCATCAAAACGCCCTCGCAATCTATCGACAAGCCTGGATCTAACCTCGATTATTTGAGCACCGTACTTTGCGAGTCCAATATTCCAGGCAAATAATTGATCCTTGCTGGCATCACTCTTGAGTAGTCTATTTCGCTGCTGAAGGTTCTTTTCGTACCTGCTAAGGACCTGTGCATAGCCCGGATACAGCTGAGCCGCTAATTTATCAATGTACGCACGTCGACGCACAGGAGACCCATGAATCAGGCGTAAATCATCCGGTTCAAACAAAACGACTGGATATCTATGCATACTTGATAAGCGTGCGGTTGTTTTTCCATTTATATCAAAAGTTTTCTCTTTTTTGCTGTCGGATTGTCTATATTTAATAACCCGCTCTTGGTCGTCTAACGTAATATCAATACGCCACCAATCGGCATCGTGACGCAATAATTCACCATCCGTCCCCTTGAACGATTTACCTACGAGGGCAACGGTAATTGCTTCGAGTAATGATGTTTTTCCACTACCGTTCTTGCCTATGATTATCGTCGTTTGATTTGGTAGCTGGGTTGAAAAAGACTGGTGAGTCCTGATATTTTCAACTTTGAGCGACCGAATAATCATCCTAACTCTTGAGGGGCATAATTATATGTTGATAATCGCTATCTTTTTGATCTGCAGACAATACGCATGGTGACAATTTTCCACTAAATCGAAATATGACAGTTTCACCTTCGAGTACATTTAGAGCTTCAATTAAATATCGGGAATTTAATGTTACTTGGCCATCGGCGGTAACATTCGCCGTTGCCTCCGAAGTATTCTCACCCAATTCACTCGCAATAGAGTGGAGTGATAGCTTACTCTTTGCTTCATCGGCAGTTATTGTTACGCTCCCCCCTGATTCACGCGCGAACAATCCTGCGACTTTGGTAATTTGCGTAAAGTCCGAGCGGGGTAGAGTGATCGTTGATTCGGACTTTGCCGGAATGAGCTGGCGATAGTCGGGAAAACTACCATCGATTAGTCGACTCGTTATTTCGGCATCGCTAATTCTGAAACGAACTTGTGTCTCGTCAAATAATATTTCGATTTCATTGATATCATCATTTACCGTTCGCAAAACTTCTTGCAATGTCGACGTTGGAATAATTGCCGATACTTCGCTTTTTGTTGCTGCCACCAACTTCTTTTCAGACAACCTATATCCGTCAGTTGCCGCTAGGTAAAGTGCACCCTCGTGAGAGTGCCAATAAACGCCCGTTAAAACAGGCCTCGTTGAATCATTGCTAGCGGTAAGTATCGTCTGGCCAATTGCTTGCTTTAATAATCCCGTATCAATACTGTAACTAACGGCAGTTTTTTCGTTAATTGTCGGTAGCTCAGGGAAGTCATCAGCCAAAATACCATTGATTGTCGATACGTATCCATCGGCTTTAATACTTAATTTATTATCCGTAACCTTTATCTTGACCGTTGTCTTTGGTAGGTTTGATACAAATTCAGTAATCAATCGTGCAGGAATAGTTATAGCACCTTCATTGACGATCTTTGCTCCAATTAATTGCGATGTAGCGATTTCCAAGTTGGTTGCGGCGATCATTAGTCGATGGCCTTCCGTCCTTAGTAGTATATTACTGAGAATCGGAAGTTGCGTCTTTGTACTTGCAACACGTGATGCTGCACTAAGTGCTCGCGCTAAGTTTTCTTGTGTGACGGATAGTTCCATTAGACATACTCCTTAGTAATTTTATAAGTTAAAAATTGATCAAGATTGTTCATAATCCAGGATTTGTGACAAAGTGTAATTATTATTACGCTGCGAAGCAAATCGTTGAGTATGGGCAATCTTGGTAATTTTTGTATTGTGAAATTATTTAAGAGCATGTCTATTATTACCTTTCAAATAAATTTAAATTAGTAGTACTTATAGTAGGCATAGTGGAAACTGTGAAGAAGTGCAATTTAACAGATTGATTTTGTAAAAAATGCTGTGGAGAACTTGGTGAATAAAATGGGTAAGTAATTGGTGATAAACCCCACTTATTCACACGTAGGCGGGCTGATGCTACAAAGAAATACACAGGCCGTCGCATTACGTCCATAGGTAACAAACAGGAAGTGCGCATGATAGTCACAATTTTTCCCCAGATTTTAGACATATAAACGCTCCCTTATTTCCGCGACTTGTTCACGAATCATCATATCTAGCTTTATAGACTTCTCTATTTTTTCTATCGAATGAATCGCTGTTGTGTGATCTTTTCGACCTAGTTCATTCGCAATCTTTGGAAAGCTCAGATGAAGCTCGCTACGAAGCAAGTACATAGCAATCTGACGCGGTGTAACGATATGTTTGTCGCGTTGAGCACTGCAAATCTCGGTAGACGAAAGCGAAAAGTACTTTGCCGTCTTGTCGATGATTTGCTTTGAGGTGACATGCTGTGGACGGGAACGACGAACATTCCCCAGCAACCCTTCGGCCGTTGTTATGTCTGGAGTAATTCCGCGCATTTCAGAATACGCTAGTAGCTGGTTTAATGCTCCTTCGAGTTCACGGATGTTCGTCTTTACGTTATTTGCTAGGTATTCAATCGTTTCACGTTCTAACTCAACACCAGATAGCGAGGCTTTGACTTCGATAATCGCACAGCGTGTTTCAAAGTCTGGCATTTGGATATCAATAGGCATACCCATTTCGAACCTACTACGTAAACGTTCTGTTAACGTCGGTATGCTTCGAGGTGGTTTATCGCTGGTGATGATAATTTGTTTATTGTTTTGATGGAGGGCGTTAAACGTATGAAAGAATTCTTCCTGAGTCTTCTCTTTGTTCGCAATAAATTGCATGTCATCAATAATCAAGACATCGACATTGCGATATTTGTCCGAGAAACCTTTCTTTTTGAAACGAATACTTTCTAGGAATTCCTTTACGAATGTTTCGGAGCTAATATAGACGACACGTGCATCCGGTTGTTTCTTTACTATTTCATTACCAACAGCTTGCGCCAAGTGTGTCTTACCTAGGCCTACGCCACCATACAAAAAGAGCGGATTATATTTGGTACCAGGATATTGAGCAACGGCCTGACATGCGGTGTAAGCGAGGTCATTACTGGATCCAACAATAAAGTTAGAGAAAGTATAGCGCGGATTCAAGCTACCCGCCTTTGCGGACGATGACGAGGGCGACTTGGAAAGTAGCCGATCCGTAGCATCTGATTGATGGGTTGCAGTTGTTTCTCGATTCGATGTGATTTTGCGTCCACCAGTTTTTACGACAAAATCAATATGCTTTGGTGTAATGCCATGCTTTGCGAGTACTTGTTGGATTTGGTCCGCGAATTTCACTTGGAATTGCCTGACGGCAAATATATTAGGAACGGCGATAGTAGCTAGTTCATCATTCGTCTCCAAAAGCTCGGTGTTTTTGAACCACGTGACAAAAGTGGCATGCGGAACCGTCAATTCGATTTCACCCAAGACACTTTGCCATAACGAATGTTGCACTATTTTCCCCTCAAACTTCCCTTGCGGTATCGTAAATAACGACGACCTTTACTGGTATTAACTATAAGTGAGCACTGACTTTTCCACAAGCTATAAAATAAACAACAACTGTAAAGTTGATAGGTGAGCTACTTTTCCACAATTTAGCTCCACCACTGGTAAATGTGTGGATAAAAGCGTGCAAAAAGTGGAAAACAAAACAATGATAAGTAGTGAATAGTGTCAGAGCCTTGATAAAAAGACCAAAATAAGTTAAAATACTCGAGATATGCCAAAAAGAACACACCAACCACATACTCGTCATCGCGCAAGGACACATGGCTTTCGAGCACGTATTGCGACAAAGGCGGGACGTGCATTACTGAAACGTCGTCGCACAAAAGGACGAGCAAAGATTTCGATCTAAAAAAATCCCGGTAACGTTACCGGGATTTTTTGTTGTATTCTAAATATATGTTAGCTTTTAGAAATCGTTTTCATGGTCATGGCAGTTTGAAGTATGTATACACTCATGGTAAAGCTATTCGATCGCGACTCGTCACCCTAAAATATACGACTCACCCAAAGCGCAAAGATCAGCGTATTGCTGTTGTTGTGAGTAAAAAAGTAGTTAAAGGTGCTGTAGGACGAAATCGAATCAGGCGGCGCATTTATGAAGTAGTGCGACATGAGTTACCTAATGTTCAACCGAGCAAAGATTTGGTGTTGATTGTTTTTTCCGCCGAGCTACTTACGATTACCCATGAAGAATTAGTGAGTACGATTCAGCAATTATTCAAGGACGCCGGCGTCTACCGATAAATAGCAATCAGTCCTAAGAAGTGATATAATAAAGAAAATCACCATATTACCTACGTGGAGTAGTAAGAAACATGAATATTTTTGAGTTTTTAATCGTACAACCCCTGTTTAACTTGTTAATGGCATTATATAATGTCATCCCTGGCGGAGACTTTGGTGTTAGTATTGTTATCTTTACGATCTTGTTGCGCATTGTCATGTATCCGCTAGTAAAAAAGCAATTACATCAGACAAAGCTGATGAGAAAATTGCAGCCAGAGCTAGAACGAATTAAAAAACAAACCAAGGGAAATCGACAATTGCAGGGAATTCAGATGATGGAACTCTACAAGAGTCGTGGCGTTAGCCCGTTTCGCTCAATTGGGATTTTGCTTGTACAACTTCCAATATTCATAGCACTTTATCTTGTGATTCAGGTGTTTGTTCACCGAGCGGAGTTTGCTAAATATACATATGATTTTTTGGAAAATCTTCCATCAATAAAACACATCGTAGATAACCCGCAATTATTTAACGAGACGTTCCTAGGCGTCGTCAACTTGACGCAATCAGCATTCGCTAATGGCAATGTCAATCTCGTCCTTGTTGCTTTGGCGATTGCGGCAGCTGTTGGACAATTCTACCAATCACGACAGGTAATGCCACAGGATCCATCAAAGAACCGTCGTCTACGTGACATCATGAGTGACGCGGCAAGCGGCAAGGAAGCTGATCAATCAGAAATCAATGGCGCGATAATGGGCAAGATGATTTACGTGCTACCTTTTTTCATGCTGTTCATTATGCTCAGCTTGCCGGGTGCTATTGCGCTCTACTATGCAACATCAACCTTCGTTGCGCTTATTCAACAAACGCATATCCTCAAACAGGACGAAGAAGAGATGGAAGAAATTATCGATCATCCAGTGAAGAAATCTGGCAAAAAGGCGACTGCAAAAGCACGGGCAAAGCAAGCAAGTGATGCAACCGTAACTCGAATCGTGGCAAAATCATCAAAAAAGAACAAGAGTACCAAGGGAGGTAAATGATGAGTAGCGAAGAAGCAGTAGAATTTGCAAAAAAATATCTCACAGATATCCTGTCATTCTATGGGGTAAATGTAGATATTGATGCAAGTGTAGACGAGAATACAATTGAACTTTCGGTCCCTTCGACAGAATTTAACAGTCTTCTTATCGGTCGAAATGCCGAGACACTTCGTAGTATGCAATTGATTCTAACAACAGCACTTCGCAGTAAGGATGCTGACGTTGCACGTGTAAATATAGATATCGCTGATTACAAAAAACAGCGTGCCGAAAAGATCGCCGCACAGGCTCGTGAATGGATCGAAGAAGTACGTAGTTCTGGTGATTCAAAAGTTGTTAGTATGAATGCGGCTGATAGGCGTATTGTTCACGGTGTTGCCGGTGAATATTCGGACATAGAGACATTTTCCGAGGGCGAAGGTCGTGATCGCAAAATTGTCATAGCTCAGCAGAGTTCTTAGTTCTTTGCGTCTTTGAGCGCCTCGTTGTAGACTTCTAATGTTTGTTTAGCCATTCTGTCCCATGAATATTTTTTCACCTGCTCCTGCCCTTTTTTTCGTAATTCATTTCGCAGATCTTTGTCATCAAGGATTCGAGAAATTTTATCCACCATATCGTCCGTGTCCGTAGGGTCAAAGTATAGCGCCGCATCACCTAAGACTTCAGGTAAGCAAGTGGTGTTGCTACTAGCAACAGGTGCACCGTACTGCATTGCTTCTAGTGGCGGGAGGCCAAATCCTTCCATGAGTGATGGGAATATATATGCTTTGCAGTTCTGATATAGCCATGCCAATTGTGCGTCTGACATGAATCCGACGAAGTCCACGTTGGTATAATCTTTGTCCCGGACCCATTCCATATCACTTAATCGTAGTTTGTCTTTTGAGCCAACAATAACGAGTCGAAGATCGGGGTGCTGCACTAAAAGCTCTTGATGTGCTTTGATAAGGGTGCGATTGTTTTTGTATGATTCAGCTCGGCCAACATACATTATGTAGTCACGATTTTTGAATTGTTTTATGGTTTCAGGGTATTCACTAAACTGTTCTGCAGCGGGGTATGCGACAGTTATTTTGTTGGTGTTAATATGTACAAAATGCAAAATGTCCTTTTTGCTATAGTTACTAATGGTGATAACATGCTTACTGCGTTGTGCAACTTTTTTTAGTAAACCTGCGAATATATATTTTTTTATTTTTAGCTCGATACTATTCATATCATTACTGTCTATGCGCAATAAGTTCAGATCTAAAATAGAAGTGACTGACAGTCCTTTATATAGCAGCGGTTGTTGTGGCATGCAAAAATGAACAAGATCCGGGTTTAGCTTTTTTAAAAATGTATTAAACCCTAACTGTTCATCAAGGGAATAATTTTCAAAATCAGCAATAATAACCTTAAAATTTTTTGTAGTTGGCTTCCAGTATTCTTTATCTTTTTTACGTACTAATACACTAAATTTATGGGGTGAGTCCAGCTTTTCCAAATGCGTTAATAAACGCTCAATATAACGCCCCGTTCCACTACTAATGATGCGTGCGTCGATAGCAATGTGCATTATTTTTTAACCTTTGGTTTATGGTATTTATCAATAAAATATAAAGGACGCTTCTTTGTTTCGTTGAAAATTCTACCCACGTATTCACCGATGATACCTAATGATATTAATTGTACACCACCCAGGAATAGAATCGCAGCCATGATTGAAGGGTATCCTGCTAGATCGCTACCGAATAACATAGTTCGAATGACTAAGTACAGGATATACATAAATGCAAATAGTGATACTATCATTCCTATTCCAGTTGAAAAACGCAAAGGAGTGGTCGTGAATGAAACGATACCATCAATAGCCAAGTTAACTAATTTGAAATAATTCCATTTTGTCTTGCCCGCAATACGAGGCTCTCGAATGTAGGTAATTTCATGCTTATTATAACCAATCCAGCTAAACAGACCCTTGGTATATCGTTCGTGTTCACGCAGTTGTTTTAGCGCATCAATACATCGTCTGTCTAATAGGCGAAAATCCCCAGCATCACGTTGTATTGGAATTTCCGTGGACCGCTGTAATAACCGATAAAAAACTGACGCCGTTATACGTTTTAGCCAAGATTCGCCTTGTCGATCAGTACGTCGAGCATAGATATCGTCATAACCTTGCTCCCAAAGTCTTAGCATGTCAGCAATTAATTCCGGCGGATCCTGTAAGTCTGCATCGATGATAATTAGAGCATCAGACTCAACACGGTCTATGCCTGCAATCATTGCTATTTCTTTGCCAAAATTTCGGGATAAATTAATATAGCCAACTCGCCCGTCCTTCTCAGCCAATTTCTTTATAATAGTTAAAGTGTTATCGTGACTGCCATCGTTAACAAATAAAAATTCAAAATTGTAGTTAGTTGCGGTTTGTGACATTTTTTTCAAACGGCTATAAAGTTTAGGCACAGTTAATTCTTCGTTAAATGTAGGAATGAGTACCGTGATTGATTGTGTCATATGCAATTAGTATAACATTATCTATAAGAGGTGATTTGCCAATTTCTTTATTGGAAGGATATAATATATCGAGAAAATCAAGGAGGTGTTATGTCCGAGCTTCACCGGCATTTGAAATCAATAAATGATCAGAATTTTTCTGAAAAAAGTAAAGTCGTTCAAGATATAAGGCAATCCCTGAAATCCGGGGGTTATGAAATAGTAGAGTCGGTAGATAGTAAACCATGGGGTGCATATTTTCGTATAAATAGTGATTTAGCTGGAAAATTCATTGAAGAGTTTTTCCCCGGCTTATCGCTAGAAGAGGCGCAGCTCGGCATAGAGAATGCCGAGCTTAGTCCAAAAATTCTCCTTGTACAACAAGAACAGCGTCTTAGTTGGCAATATCACGATAGGCGAGCGGAGAGATGGATCTTTCTAACAGGAGGTGGATACCACAAGAGTAAAAATAATGAACAAGGCGAATTAATTTCTGCTCAACCTGGTGACTGGGTTCAGTTTGAAAAAGGTGAGCGTCATAGGTTGGTAGGATCGACTGGTATTTGGACGGTTGTCGCTGAGATTTGGCAACACACCGATTCAGTAAATCCTTCAAATGAGGAAGATATTGTGCGAGTCGCTGATGACTATCAGCGCTAATCTTGTGTATAATAATAACTAGTTGATTATCAAAAAAATACGAGGATTTAAACAACATGTCTGACACGAATAAAAGAGCACTTATCACTGGAATCACTGGACAAGACGGGGGTCATCTTGCTGCTTTGTTGCACGAAAAGGGATATGAAGTTTTCGGGATTATTAGAGGCCAGCATAATCCAAGGAGGCAAATCACGCAACAAGAGTTTCCGTATGTTAATTTGATTGATGCTGATTTGACAGATCAATCTTCGCTCGTACGGGCAATGCAATTGGCGAAACCGGACGAAGTATATAATCTTGCAGCTATTAGCCATGTAGGTTATTCCTTTAAAAATCCACAGCTGACGGCAGATGTAACGGGTAAAGGTGTTTTAAATATGCTTGAAGCGGTTCGGCTTACGGACAAAGATAGAAACGTTCGTTTTTACCAAGCTTCTACTTCAGAAATGTTTGGTGGCCTCGACTATAATCGACCCGAAAAAGGTTATGACGAAAATTCACATTTTCACCCCCGTAGCCCGTATGGTGTTGCAAAACTATATGGTCACTGGATAACAAAGAATTATCGTGAAAGTTACGATATGTACAATGTTTCGGGAATATTATTCAATCATGAAGGCGAACGACGAGGCGTGGAGTTTGTTACGCGCAAAATTACACATGCAGTTGCTCGAATTAAGCTAGGGCTTCAGGATCATATTGAATTGGGCGATTTATGGCCAAAGCGTGACTGGGGTTACGCGGGTGACTATGTCGAAGGAATGTGGCGTATGTTGCAACAAGATAAACCTGATGACTATGTGCTTGCCACGGGTGAAACTCACACAATCGAAGAGTTTCTCGACCTTGCATTTAAAGAAATTGGTATCGAAGATTGGAAGCCATATGTTAAGCAAAACCCAGCGTTTATGCGTCCTGCTGAAGTAGATATACTTTTAGGAAATCCAGAAAAAGCCGAAAAAGTACTCGGCTGGGAACGCAAGGTTGATTTCCCTGGTTTGGTTAAATTAATGGTAGAGCACGACCTAACGATTGAAGAGACGAAAATCTAGTGCCACAAGGCTATCTAACCGACGAAGACTACAAGCTCGTTACAAATTCAGTCCCAATTATTTGCGTGGATATCTTACCAGTAATGCAAGATGAGATGGGTGCCTGGAAAGTTGGAGTAATTAAACGTGCTACGGGATCACAAGTCGGAAAGCTGACAATTCTAGGTGGGCGTATCTTTCACTCTGAGACCGTAGGAGAATCTATTCATCGACATCTTCGGACCGACCTGCAAATCGGTTCATTTGCCTATTGCGAGGGTATATCCGAAGATGCGCCATTCATGGTTCAGCAGTATTTTCAAAAAGATTCGAGTGATTCGGATACGTATGGCTTTGATCCAACTAAACACGCTCTTGCCTTAACATACCTGATAGAGATTAAAGAAACGCCGAATCCAGTTAATGAAGCATCGGAATTTCAATGGATCGATAGCATTAGCGAGAAAGTTTTTGGCTTTAATCAGCAGTTAGTTGTAGTGCGAGCGTTAGACTATTTATCTAGTCACTAGTATTATGAAACCGAGTTAACGAAGTCGGCAATTGTTTGAGACGCGCTGATTTCTGGATGCCAGCCTAACTCATCCTGTATGCGAGAACTGTCGCCGGTAATTTCTGGAATATCAGTCGGTCGAACTAATCGAGGGTCAACTTCAAAGGTAATTTCATTACGTCCCATCGTTGATTTGAGGATGCCCAAAAGCTCCTTACCAGATAGGCTTTTTCCTGAACAAACATTATATATTGGTAACTTTAGTTTCGGTGCTAATACTAGCTTCGTATATGCTCGTGCGATATCGCGAACGTCAGTGTAATCACGCTTAGTCTCGATATTTCCGACAGAAATAACATCTCCACTTGTACTAGATATTCGATCATAAAAATCAGGTAATATAAATCCTTTTGCCTGACCTGGACCGATATGGTTGAATGGTCGGGCGACAACACAGTCCAGCCCTCGTTGACGGTAGTAGATAATCTGGTTTTCAGTCAGGACCTTACTGACCACATACGGCGATGTTAAGCCAAGCTCTCCATCTTCGCTAATTGGCAATGATTGATTAGGACTATAAATAGCACCACTACTCACGATGACGATCCTAGGGTGTTGTTCCTGTTTTTGATAATATTCACATAAGTTTGTAACGATTGCACTATTCATGTTGATATAGCGTTGCGGATCATCAAAAGATGGGCCGACGGCGGCAAGTCCAGCTAAATTTATAACGCCATCAACTTCTCCTGTTTCCGGCCAAGCAGCAACAAGATCTTGCTTGTAGTATTCTTCCACGACATCAGCTAAGTCGCTACTGACCTCAGGCTCGTGACCAACTCCGATGACGGAGACATTATTTTTTATCAGTTCACGGGCAAGGTGGTGTCCGACAAATCCATTTATTCCAGTAACAACTACGCGTTTTTTTGACATAAACTTATTATAACAGGCCCGTAGACTGGCCGGGTTCTTAAACTGTACGCAACGGTAGTCGGATAAGGTATAATGGTTGTAAGTATGGAAAAATTTAAACAGCGTTATCGCTATTCATTTATCCTTTTATACCAGCTGGTTGTAACTGACTTTAAGTTACGCTATCAAGGCTCGGCTCTTGGTTATATCTGGACGTTATTACGACCGCTATTTATGTTTGTAATTTTGTATCTGGTATTTGGTGTTGTGTTTAACGCGGGTGCTAGTGTGCCGCACTATCCTGTTTATTTATTACTAGGTATATTGTTGTGGAACTATTTTTCTGAAGTGACAAATAACGGCATCCAGGCGATATCAAGCAAGGGTGATCTGTTGCGTAAACTCAACTTTCCAAAATATGTTATCATTCTCGCTGGTTCTATATCGGCATTTATTAATTTAGTTATCAATTTCTTTGTTTTAATAGCATTTATGGCATTCGCAGGGGTTGAGGTTTATTGGCATGCATCACTCTTTCTGCTAATTCTGGCCGAGTTATTCGTATTAGCAATTGGCATGGCTTTTTTGCTTAGTGCTTTATATGTTAAGTTTCGTGATATTGGGTATATATGGGAGATCATCATGCAGGCGGGATTCTACTTTACCCCAATTCTTTACCCAATTACGCTGGTTATCGACAGGGCGCCTGCGATAGCACAGATTCAAATGTTTAATCCAATGGCACAGATCATTCAAGATGCTCGCTACCTCTTAATCACACCGAAAACATCGACCTTCGAGCAGATATTTTCAACTGGTTGGTATCGTCTGTGGCCGATAGTAGCTGTTGTCCTATTCACGGTTTTGGCAGCTTGGTATTTTCGTCGACAATCACCAAATTTTGCGGAGGATATTTAGTATGGATGACGACATAGCAATTAAGGTTGATGGTGTTTATAAAAACTTTAAATTGCCTCATGAAAAAACAAATTCGTTGAAGTCGCTCTTTATGAACATCGGCAAAAAACGTAAAAAAGGCTACGAAGTTCAACATGCGTTAAAAGATGTTTCATTTGAAGTTAAAAAAGGTGAATTTTTTGGCATTGTTGGGCGAAACGGTAGCGGCAAAAGCACGTTACTCAAAATTATTGCTGAAATTTATCAGCCAACAAAAGGTAAAGTGCAAAAGAGCGGTAGACTCGTGCCTTTTATTGAGTTAGGGGTTGGCTTCAATCCTGAACTTACTGGTCGTGAAAACATTTATCTAAATGGTGGGCTACTTGGGTTTTCAAAGAAGGAGGTGGACGTAATGTACGATGATATCGTCACTTTCGCAGAGCTAGAGAAGTTCATGGACCAAAAGTTAAAGAACTATTCGTCCGGTATGCAGGTACGCCTGGCTTTTTCTATGGCAACCAGAGCAAACGCAGATATACTAGTTCTCGATGAAGTTCTAGCTGTTGGCGATGAAGCGTTTCAGCGAAAATGTGATGAATATTTTAAAATCATAAAAGAGGATAAAACCAAAACCGTAATACTAGTGACGCATAGTATGGATGCGGTTCGTCGTTTCTGCGATAGAGCGTTATTCATACAAGATACTGTCGTAAAGGCTATTGGATCAAAAGAGGATATCGCAAATAAATATACACTAGAGAATCTCAAAATGCCAAGTGATATGATAGCCAAAAAAGGCGAAGATTATCCCGATGGATTAAGCGAAAGAGTTCCTTTTTTTGAAATTACTACAAACGCAAACAAATTGCTATCAAATAGTGACATGTTAAATTTTAAAATCAGCTATAAAATTACCGATAATACTCCGATAAACACGAAGATTTCAATATTAGACGAAAGTCGAGGTGGTTACCCAATAGTTCAGAACGGGGCAGGAGCGATTGCTAAAAAGGGCATGAATTCATTAGAATATGAATTTCCGCTAACCTTATATAATGACACCAGTCTTCACATAATAGCCACCTTAGATGAAGAAAAAACACAAAAACGCATAGCATTTACTAATGAGGGGAATTCCCTGAGGGTTGTTGTTCGTAATTCGGGTAGAATGAGCGGGAGTGCCTTGTTGAGACGTGAAGGGGAATATTATGGAAGGTGGAAAAATGGCCAAGCTGACTTATAAAAGCTATGCTGATTTAGCAAAAACTATACATAACAGCCTACCCCGGATCGCCGATGGTAGCTTTGATTTAATTGTCGGAATACCACGCAGTGGGATGGTTCCTGCATATATGATCGGTCAAGATTTGAATATATCAGTGTGCTCATTCGATGAATTGATCAATAACAACTCAACATCACGAGGCAATCGTATTACTAAAAATATGGCCGTTAAAACAACTCATGATGCAAAAAAGATATTAGTAGTAGAGGATGCGTATGGTGGTGGACATCGTTTTATGGCAAAAATCGCTTCACTTCCCCACTCAATACGCAAAAAAGTAACAACGCTTGCGATATACTCAGCCACCGAATCGCCAACGGTAGATATGTATTTTGAACTTGTTCCATATCCGAGGGTTTTTGAATGGAATATACTTCATCACGACACCTATACGGGACAATCGTGCTACGACATGGACGGTGTTTTATGTGAAGATCCAACCACAGAGCAGAACGATGACGGTTCTAAATACTTAAAATTTATAATGAACGCACAGCCTAAGTACGTACCTACTTATATGATAAAAACTATTATCACTTCACGATTAGAAAAATACAGGAAACCTACCGAGGCATGGCTTAAAAAACATGGTGTTGAATTTGAGAAGCTCGTAATGCTCGATGGTTACTCTGCAGAAGAACGATTAAAATCTGGCATTCATGGTCGGTTTAAGGCCCAAGAATACGCAAAAGACGACTACGCTTTATTTGTGGAAAGTAATTACAATCAGGCATTCGAGATTAATCACCTGACGGGTAAGCCGGTCTATTGTGTTGACGATAACATTCTAATAGATAACCCGAAAGTTGAGATTGAAAGGGTGCAGGATAAAATTGCAAAGTTGAAAACGATTGCAAAAAGCAATGTTTTGTTACGAACGGCTTCAAGCATACCTTATAGAGTAGCAAGAAAAACCTATCGTTTTTATAAAGAACATCGCAATGATCGAAGTAAAGGTAGTGATATCTACAAGCAGATATTTCCCACTCAAAAACTCGATAAGCGCGTGAAAGTTATTAGTACTGGATTTGGAGATGATGGAAATGAATATGCTCTTGCCAGTAAGGCCGTAGATCATTCTAATAATGATAACTTTATCGTCTTCAGTGCAGGAATATTTGATGATATAGAATTCGAGAAGTTTATGATAGACAGGTTTAATGCTACTGTTTATAGTTTTGACCCAACCCCATTTTCAAGAAAATTTGTCGATTTCCAGATTAAAAGTAGAGCGGTGAGTAAGAAAAAACTCGTTCATACCATGTGCGGAGTTGAATCATACGATGGTATTACGGAGTTTAATGTAACGGACGGCGGTGACGGTGGCGTAGGAAGTAGCGCAATCGATAGAGTCGATGAGAACGGAAAATACTATCCCAGGAAAATAAAGGTTAAAATGAAAACGGTAAAAACGCTCATGAAACAAAAAGGCATAGATCATATCGATTGCATGAAATTAGACATAGAAGGTTCGGAGTTTGCAGTCATTCAGGATGTTTTTGGGATTGGTGAGCCAATAAAAATACCCAATATAATTATTGAATTTCATGAACGTTTCTTTGAAGATGGTGTTGCAAGAATGGAGCAGGCTTTTCAAACCATGCGTGACTCTGGGTATGTTCATGTGTGGACATCAAAACTCGGGATAGAATGCTTATTTGTCCACAAAGATTATTTATAGAAAGGTAAGATTACAAGTGAGTATATCCGCAAAAAGAATATTTAAAGCAATCGCTCCACATGGTGCCGTAGTTCTGTATCGGAAGCATAGGCATGAAAACACGCTTAACTACTGCCCGATTTGTAAGAGCGAGGGCAGGTTTAACGCTGCGATGTCTGCAGGCGTGAGGGGTAGGCCAAGTGCCGTATGCCCAAGCTGTGGTTCATTAGAAAGACATCGTCTTATATGGCTTCTTATGGAAAAAGAAGTTGGAGTTAATAATATAAATAAGAAGCGCACCATGCTACACATAGCCCCTGAAGCTTCATTAAGGCAAAAGTTTTCAGAACTGCTAGGAATAAACTATTTATCGGCTGACATGTATGAGGATGATGTCGATATTAAAATGGATATTACAAACATAAAATATCCCGATTCATCATTTGATTTTGTAATAGCGAATCATGTTCTTGAACACGTCAGCGATGATATAAAAGCCATGAAGGAGCTGTATAGAATACAGAAAAAAAACGGATGGTCGATACTTTTGGTGCCAATAGCGAAATCACCTAAAACCTATGAAGACCCCAGGATAACTTCAAAGAAAGGCCGCCTAGAGGCATTTGGACAAGCTGATCATGTAAGAAAGTATGGCTATGATTATATAAAAAGACTCAAGAGCGTTGGCTATAGGGTAAAAGTATATAGACTAAAAGATTTAGCTTCAAAACAAGAAATAAGGAGGATGTCATTAAAAGAAAAGGGTGATATCGGGGATTTTACTCAGTCTGAAATTTACTTCTGTACGAAATAGGTAGTATTACTGATAAAATAATAGAGTATGAAGATGAATATAATCTTTGCAGTCGATAATAATGGCTTCGATATGATGGCAGTGGCTATGTACTCAGTCATCAAAAATAATCAGATGCATGAATTAGACATCTACTTATTTCATAGAAGTATTTCAAAGAATAATATTGCACGACTAAAGATATTTGAGAAAAAATTCCCCAATATCTCTATAAAGATTTCTATTGTAGATAAAAATCGCTTTAAAGACGTAGAGGTTAATAACAAAAACGTAACGACTGAAGCATACTATCGATATTTAGCTCCAGAGATATTGACAAGAGAAAAGAAAGCGTTATATCTGGATTATGACATGCTTTGTCTAACGGATCTAGGCGAGCTGTATAATACAAAACTAGGAGAGAATTATATAGGAGCGGTGCCTGATTATATTGTTGAACACAGTACGAGTTTCGCTGGATTTAAGTCGGGTATTGAATTCAAAGATGAGGAGATTTATGCAAACTCAGGATTACTACTATTAGATATCGAGAAATTACGCAGTAGTAAAATAATGGATCTATTCTGGAGAAACCTGCAAGAAAAAGACATGATTATCAGGAAAGAATTTAATATTTTTGCTGACCAGACGGTGGCGAACATTACATTTAAGGGAAAGATAAAGTTCCTGAATCCAAGATACAATGCCTTCACAACAGTGCTGAGGGAAACCAGGCAGAAAGATCCTGCCATTATTCATTTCACGGGATCATATAAGCCATTCACCTACAGAAATAAATACACAAAAATTTACGACGAGGCTTACTATGAGTATTATCGGGAGTGCCTCGAAATAATAGGTGGTGATGATTATGGTTTGCTATTGAAGAGCGCGGCCAAGAGATTGAGCCGAGAGATTGAAAACATCACCGATAGCCAAAAAGACAAGGACAGACGGCTCGAGGAGGCGCGGGCTCATATTCGTGATTTAGAAAAGCGGCTTAAGTTACAAGATATGCACATACACACTCAGGAAAATCAACTCAATAGCATAGCTAGTTCACAGAAGCGAGTGCTTAAGTTGATTGTGAACAAGGCAAAGAGGGGTAAAGTTGGAAGTCAATAGAATTTAACCGGTAAGTTCTTCTAGCAGTTCGTTCACATGTTTGGTCCAAGAGAATCGTTTCGAGAAGTCGACACCCGGCCCAGTGTTGGGAGGGTTGTAGATGAAGTTCTTGATACCCTTTGCAACCTCTAAATAGTCGCCAGACCTTACGAGCAAAACGGAATCACTAGAAACCTCCGGCATAGATGAATTGTTATATGCGATCACCGGACAACCCTCGGACTGAGCCTCGAGTACGGGTAGTCCAAACCCTTCGAACTTGGAACAGAAGACAAATGCAGACGCATTTTTGTATAGACCTCTTTTTTGTCCATCCGTGATGAAGCCGACAGTACGGATGTCGGACGCGTATGGACTCGCTAGTATGGCATTGCGTCCGGCGACATCGGGAATATTATCGACATTCTTGAATTCATTCCCAGCTAGGACCAGAGCGACATCCGTACCTCTTCCGCGCGCTATATTGTATGAAGCGACTAAATCTGTTAGTGATTTTCGCTTGTCGGTTCCGCCTATATAGAAGAGATAAGGCTTTTTGATGCTCTTTGCAATACCTTCTTCTATGTCGGCATTGTTTGCTACGGCTGCTAGGTAGGACACTGCGAGCCGAGATTTTTTGACGCCTAGTAGTTTATGAAACGATTCCGCGCTCGCCTGGGAGATACAAACAATCCTGTCTGCGCGTTTATAGGCTCGGTAGTGCAGCCGGTGCCGAAATTGATAATAGAGTGAACGGACAATGGTTTTGATCTTTTGCTTCTTCCCGGGAGTATGATTCCATGCATATCGCATGCTAGGTAGATAATCATTTCTCATAATGAAGGGTATCAGATCATAGCCTATTATGACTTTTCTAACTCCTCGCCATCGGGGCAACCCTAACATGAAGTCAAATTGCACGAAGGCATCAGGCTTCAAATCACGAAGCGGACCAAACCGATGAAAAACTAATTTCGGTATATTTAGCAGGCTGTCAAATGAGCTGATAGATGTATCGATGGTAGGGGTCTGTACGATTTTATAACTCACCTTTGTCTCGATCCCGAGTTTCTCGATAGGATTGTTCTTGTCGAAGCAATAAAAGAGGTATCGGTCATCGCTCTCCGGGAGGTTTTCTAGGACACTACGTATATGCATACCTATGCCACGATTCTGATGGCCTATTTGTAGTGCTCGCAGGTCCATGCATATGGTTTTCATTTGCGCCCAACTTTGATTAATAGTTCTAGAAGTTTTCGGGCCTCGTGATTCCAGGAGTATTTATCGGCTTGTTCAAATCCTTGTGCGCGCATTTTTTCCTGTAACCTCTCATCACCCAAGACCGCCTGGATCATGTCTGACAGCACACCTGCGTCTTCTGCATCAACAGTCTTTGCGGCGTCTCCTACAGCCTCAGGCAACGAAGAGTTGTTGCTCGCTATGGTTGGTACGCCACATGCCATAGCCTCGACGGGCGGTATGCCAAAGCCTTCGTACAAACTAGGATATACGAACAGCGACGCACCACTATACAGCGCCGCACGATCTTCATCTTTCACATAACCTTGCGGTTGTTGAATGCGATTGCCGGCAATACGCAGGCGTTCGATGATGTCGAATATTTCGTCATCCAACCATCCACGTGCACCGACGAGTAGTATCGAGTACTCCTTGCGGACGCCGGTCGGCATTTTTTCATAGGCTAGTAGTAGTGTCTTTAGATTCTTGCGAGGCTCCAGGTTACCTACGTATAGGATGTACTTGCCGAATACCCCATATCGAGCTTTGACTTTTTCGACTTCTTCTGCGGGCCATCGGAAAAACTGAGACTGATCGATACCAGGGTAAACTATTTCGATATCATTTGGCTTGGTGCCGTAATAATCCACGATCTCTTGTTTGCTATTTGTAGATATTGTCACGATCTTTTCTGCCCAATCGGCCGATTTCTTCACATTATCGCTCAAAAACTGTTGATTCCGTGGATCGGCGAACTGCGGGAATTTTTCGAACGACAGGTCGTAGATGATAGGGACCGATTTCGAAAACAGTAGCGGCCATGAGGTGAAATTTGGAAAAACATATATTTTTTTACCAAAAAGAACATCCCAGTATATTTGTAGCCCTCTAATTTTTAAAGCATTTGAAATACGAAGTGGGAAGGGTGTACGTTTGTAGTGAAAGTTTCTAAATTGATAACTTTTAATCTTACGGATATGTTTAAAATAAATACCAAGCGTTATGTTGATATCATCACGCCCCTCGATCTGTTTATCTAGCGCACGTAATAGCTCTAGAGTGTAGTGGCCAATGCCACTAAAATGGGGTACGACTAACACTTCAGCATCAATGAAAACTTTTATTTTTTTTGACATCTATTATCATATTTTATACTACCCACGTGCAGATAGCTATTCTTGACTAAGCACTAAATATTGTGATTTAGGCGAGAACCATGAATGGTTCTATTTGTTCGTCCAGGTCGCCCAAGTAAAACCACCATTATTTCTGTAGATTACTAGATTTCCATCAGACTGTAGCCGCAATCTAGAGTGTCCGGTTCCTTGTGTCCAGCTAGCCCAAACCGGCCTATTGTCTGCTGTGTAAATAACAAGATTACCATCACCTTGCAGGACGACACGGTCAGCGGCCTGATCGTAAGTCTTCGTGTGCCACAAGGGCTTCTTGTTTTTGTTGTATAATACTAAATTGCCATCATTTTGAAACGATAAGAAGTAAGCGCCTCCGCCCGCTATAAGGGTATCCCCTTTTTTAAGGGACTGGCCATACTGAAGTATGGGTACCGTGTCGCTGACAGTAATGTTCATATTTAATTTTGATATATCCGCCCAGGCTATTCCTTCGATAACTAGACCAAACTCATCTGTATAATCTCCATTTAAGACGGGCCCCTGAAGGATAGATACGAATGAAGCAATCTCACCAGTAGCTATAGACGATTCTGATGCACGAACAACACGCGTTGGACTATTCCAAGTAGCATCAATAAACGGACTTGTCGCATGGTCGCGTGGACTTGTTGGGGCGAGCTTTAGGAGGTTCCCTGCGACAGTATTTGAGCCAAGATTTTTGAACCAGGCCTTTAGGTAGAGTTTTTGATTTGGTCTAATACCAAATCTAGCTGGCGTTTTGGCTTTCATTTCTGGGTCATAATATAATTCATAATTAACAAGGTTGGCATCGTATAGTTTGTTGGGGCTAATGTTTATCTTAAGGTTAATGGAGTCTTTGCTCATCCAAAGCCGCTGTTCAGCAACGACACCAAAGTTTTCTGTGAAATTTCCAACATCACGAGGTGTCGTTATGCTGACTAAGAAAGTGCCGGTATTGTTTGGTGCGAGTACGTCTTCTTCTAGCTCAGCTACTCTTGCATGTGTTAACCAGCTATCATTCCTAAAGACACTTGATCTATCAGTAGGGCTTGTTGTACCGATTCTTGTGAAACTTCTGTCGAGATTATTTGAGCCAACGTTTTTCACATATATAGCTCCATAGATTGTTTGATCGGGTGATAAATCGTAGGTACCGTTCTCGGATGGAGTAAGGGGAGATGTGCGTGATGCGTCTGAATACCAAGTCACTTCAGTTACCTCTGTGTCATATGCAGTTGTAGTGCTGCTGAACCAATCACTAAAATATAACCAGAAATTACGATTACCGTAAGCACTACATCCATTCCCTGTGCCATACCCGGCATTTAGCGCGGCCGTGTTTGGTCGATAAGGCGTGTAATTATATAAAGCTTGAGTGGCACGATTTAGTATATTGACAGTACTATAGCCACAGGCTGCCGTATTTGGATGCCAGGGAATTGAATTGTTACCAAGTTCGTATGGCGTATACCACGTGGGTGAATCGTTCATGATTGCTCGAAACATAGTCGCTGCCCATTTAACCTGATTTTTAAATCCGTAATACTCAGTATCACAAGGTGCAGTATCGGGGCAACCATAGCCAGTAGCGCTCCGGTACTGTAAATTCAGAGGCCACGTATCGGTGACCAGCCCCTGTTCCTTTTGCAGGAGTACGATTATTACCTTAGGACTTATGGAGTAACTTTGTGCGTAATCATAAATAATTCTTGCTGCTGATTTCCCCCCCTCTGTATAATTTCGTAAACATTTGAAAGTGGTTTGGTTGTATTTTTTCTTTGCCCATTCCCAGCGTTGAATGGTACCGTTGCCATTGTAATCTGGTATGCCCGACTGACTGAATCCTCCGTCGAGAGGTTGTGATCCGTTAGAGTCGCAGGCGGCAACCTTGCTGTTTAGAAAGTTTTGAATGCTTTGCGCGGACATGGAGTTTTTATCAGTAAAGACTGAGTCACTGATTATGTTTCCGGCCTTAAAGCTAGAGGGGCTTACCGCATGTGAAGGAGCCACTAAAAAAAAGAACGAAACAATAAAGGACAGGGTTACAATAAATGCAAATGATAGTGAAATCCTTCTTCTTTCGATAATGATATTAATGGTTTTCATCTGCATTCCTTTATTTTTCTATATTCGTAGTTATTGTAGCCATGCCTTCTACTAAAGAGTCCTTGAACCTAATGTTGATGTTCCATTGACCACTAGATAATGATGAGGTATTGACACTAAAGCCCTTACAGGTTGAATAGTCGGATAGTGCCTGAGTGCCGACCGGTGGGAAGTGTTTTACATTATCCCCTTTGGTCATGATTAGAGTACAGGTTCCGGCATTTGTTATCTTATCTATGTTCGTTTGGATTCTTAGAACGCCATTATTCACGATGACGGTAGCGGTTAACTTGATCGCGCCAGATTCTGGCGGCGACGAGTCATCGCTACTATTTTTCACCGAGTTACTTTTTGTATCTTCACCTGCTTGAACTTGCTCCGTTGAAGGCTCTCTTAGGTCGGTCGCAGACTCGGATGCGTCAGTAGAAGGGTTTGCTCGCGTGGAACTATCTGAACCAAACCAGCTTAAGGATTCACTGTTTGCTTGATACGCGTAATAACAGGTCCCGAGCAATACAAACGTTAAAATAACGACAATTACTCTAAGCATCTTCTTATTTTTTTTGGCTTTATTTATTTTCATACTGCTTATATTTATATTTTACAAGTTCCACATTCTCCTGTCAATTAATACACTATCAAATCACTGTGGTATATTGGTTCTAGATGAGGGAATTCAACATGCTTGCAATAAGAATTTTTGAAAATAAAAACTTTTTTATTTTTATCTTAGCTATCGTAATCTTTCAGGGTCTTTGGTACGCTCTAAGTTTTGGTCCGTTTCTTTTTGATGAAAGCAGGCATTTTACCTTTATAAGTCTTTATTCTGAACACCTAAACCCAATTATTTCAATACAAACGCCCGCAGTAGACGCTTTAGGACAGGTCGCGAGAGAGCCTTCGTATCTTTACTACTATATAATGAGCATCCCCCTGAGAATCATCAAATTGTTTACCGCAGATCCAACCATTCATCTGATTTTGTTAAGATGCATCAATCTGTCAATTTTCGTAGGGGCGATTATTTTATATAAAAAAGCGTTTCTAAAAATGGGCATCAAGGAAGCGGTTGTAAATATAGCGCTTTTATTTTTTATATTAATACCTTCAGTCGCACCACTCGCAGGAGTTGTTAGTTACGACGTAGGTGCATTAATACTACTCGCAATAATATTAATGATAAGTGCCCGTATGTATAGAAGAAAAAATCTTGTTATTACTGATGTTGTTTTATTTTTATCCACCGCATTTCTGTCGTCAGTTATAAAATATACTGTCCTTCCATTTATCCTGGGCATCGGAATTGCGCTTGTGTTAAGGCTGTACTCTTCTGGTATAAAGAGCCAGGCGATATCGTTAAGAAAATCTTTTATCGCAACAAAAACTGGATATCGTATAGCCCTTGGGGGACTCCTCCTTTTTTCAATAGTAGTTTTTGTTGAGCGCCCCGTTCAAAACCTCATTCAGTATAAATCTTTAAATCCGAGCTGTTTTGAGACGCTACCAAAACAAACTGCACAGGATAGATGTACGAAAAATTATGTTTATGAACGGAATGTAAAGTTCCTTGCCGCCAAACCGGCAACTTTCAAGCCCGCTAATCCAATTGATTATTTTCTGGGTACTTGGGTGCCGGGTATGGTTGTGAGCTCAACCAGACAAGTCCCAGCGGTTCCATTTTTGCCCGTTGTGACAGGATTTTTCTATACGGCATTAATATTTAGTGTTGTAGTGGTATTATTGGCGGCCAGAGAGATCCTGTCAAGGAATAGGGTAGTTTGGATAATGATTATCACGTCGATTGTGTATATAGGTGCTGTATACTACTCAAATTACACTGGCTATGTCAGGCTAGGTCAACCCGTCGCCGTAAGTGCCCGTTATCTTATGCCGATCATTCCACTCGTATTGATACTTGTTGCACTTTCTGTGCAAGCCTTATTTCCACGCTTTAAAAATTACTTCTCGTTACTCGTGTTGGTGATCGTGATTGTTCTTACTCAAGGGGGTGGACTCGTAGGATATGTATTGCATATGCAAGATACATATTACCTAAAGGGCAACCTTATGCATGGAATAAATCACAATACACAGAAGGTGCTAAGACACCTAGTAAAGGAGTAGGATGAAATCATCATCTGCAAAAGTCTTATTTATTGCACGACGTTTTCCACCGTCGGTGGGAGGTATGGAGAGATTCGCCCATGATTTATCAACTTCATTATCTCAAAAAATAACCTTGAGCAAGATTACGTGGGGTGGATCTAATAAATGGTTACCCCTTGTTTTTATTTTATTTTTTTTTCGTGCTTCATGGATATTATTGACCGATAAGCAAATAAAAATCATTCATATTCAGGACGGAGTTCAGGCACCTATAGGCTGGCTACTGAGTAAGATTTATCGAAAACCATTTTTGATTGTAGCGCACGGTTTAGATGTTACGTATGAGAAGCTTTATTATCAAAAGTTTGTGTTACCTTTTGTTCGTCGTGCCGATATAGTTATTTCTATTAGTACCGCTACTCAAGTTGAGGTACTAAAGAGGGGTGTTGACAACAACAAGGCGCGAGTCATAACGATTGGTACGACTGATGATTACGGCAATCCGCGACCAAATAAGGAAAAACTATCCACATCGATAAATAAAAACCTGAAGGATAGGTTATTGCTTTTGACCACTGGAAGACTCGTAAAAAGGAAGGGCGTAGCTTGGTTTGTTGAAAACGTACTTCCTGAATTAACTGAAACAAAGCCAGAGATTTTATATTTAGTTGCTGGAACTGGCAGTGAAAAAGAAAATATCCAGGCCGCAATTGATAAGAAAAATCTAGCTAACCATGTTGTTATGCTTGGGCGAGTGGATGATGATGTGCGAGCATTACTCTATCAGTCGTGCGATGTTTTCGTCATGCCGAACATTGTGGTACGTGGTGATATGGAAGGTTTTGGCATTGTGGCACATGAGGCAGCGAGTGCGGGTTTGCCGGTTGTAGCAAGTAACCTAGAGGGCATAACTGACGCGCTTCGTAATGACAAGAATGGTATTCTCGTTGCAACAAAAGATAATATGGCGTTCAAGGATGAAATACTGAAGTTATTAAATAACGAGAAGGCCCGAAGGAGTTTTGGCAAAAAAGCACGTGAGTATACATTGAAGGAATATGGCTGGGAGAATATTGCAGAACAGTATATGCAAGTATATGAGTCGATGGTTAAATAGTAAGTATTGGAGAGAAGGAAATATGAAGAAAGTTATTACATACGGTACGTTTGATTTGTTACATTATGGTCACCTTGAGCTTTTTCGTCGCGCGCGAGAAAAGGGGGACTATTTAGTCGTTGGCTTATCGACAGATGAATTTAATCAAGGCAAGGGCAAGGAATCACATTTTAATTATGAGAAACGTGCCGAAATGTTGAAAGCTATTCGATACATTGATGAGGTTATTCCAGAAAGTAATTGGGAACAAAAGGCCGAGGATATAAAGAAACATGATATAGACGTATTTGTTATGGGTGGTGACTGGGAGGGAAAATTCGATGAGCTAAAAGAACTTTGTGATGTTGTTTACTTGCCACGTACACCGGATATATCATCTTCAGCAATTAAAAAAATTAAAGAAAATAAGCATGAAGGTTGAGAGGAATAAGTTATCACACTGGTTATTGCTATTAATCAGTGGGTTGAATATTATGTTATCTATTCCATTTCGTGTGTTTAAGAAAAAGGGAACAAGACGAGTTATTTTTTTCTATCAAATGCACGGTAACATAGGTGCGTTAGCTGATTATATAGCCAAACAAGATACTACTATTGAAATGTATTTTTTGGCGTTTCCAGAGTATTTGAGCATATACAAGGGTAAGCACAAGTTGCAAACACTCAATATGTTAAATCCCCTGGATATGATAAAGGTTGCGCAGAGTGACGTGGTTGTAACGAATTACGGTGCACTAACACTTGTCTATTACGCAAAACTAACGAGTTTAAAATTTGTTGATGTATGGCATGGCCTACCGATGCTCAAAAATCAGACGCCAAAGATTATGGACTATCTTAATTATTATACCGAGATATGGCTATCATCAGAAGCGATGAAGAAGTTTTATAAAACAAAATATAGATTACGCTCAAAGCTAATAGTTACTGGATATGGCAGAACGGATAAGCTTTTTAACGGTGACTACAATAAGGACATGGTTTGCGAGAAATATAGTTTGCCAAAAGACAAAAAAATACTACTTATTGCACCGACTTGGAAGCACAATAATCCGAACAGAAATGAACTGCCTTTTGGTTTATCTCAAAAACGTTTTATTACCGAACTAAATAGCTTCGCAGAACAAACTGATTGCTGCATTGTTTTCCGTGCGCATATGTTAAGTAATGATCTAGGAGCTGCGGGAAAGAACATTAAAGCACTCTCGTCGCATGACTATCCAGATACCGAAGAAATTATTTCGGTGGCGGACCTATTGGTGACAGATTGGTCGTCAATTGCATATGACTTCATGGCAACAAAAAGACCGATCATTTTTATAGATGCACAGACACCGTTTGTTGGTGATGAGCTAAAGAACAGATGTACGCCCGGTAATAGATTCGGGCCAATAATCGGCGATGTAAGCGAGTTTAAGAAAGTTGCAAAGCGTTATTTATCAAAACCCGAGCTATATTTAATAGAGAACGAAGAGGACATTAATCGTATTGAGAAAATTGCTTACGGGGGTACGCTTGACGGAAAGGCAACCAAAAGATACTTTGATAATTTAATTGAATTGTTTAATGGCTAACTCCATTCATTCCAGGGTATTTTTATTCCACTAACTTTTTCAAGTAACCTTACATCTTTTTCAAAATGACTTAGAAGTTTCTTATAGGCATCACCTTTGCTATCTAGTTTTGAACTATCATTTTTTATATTCCAGCGTGTAATTCGCATGAATAACCTTTTCCGAAGCTTAATAGGTACAACTCCCTTCCATAAAAAATTTAACACAGGATGCTTTTTGAGAAATCCGGGTGTTAAAAATGCAACCCTTGCCTTTCCGCTCCCTACATGACTATGCCTGTTTATGTCTTTTGGCGTGTAATCCGTGCTAACATCCAGAAAGTCGAAGACATCCTTAAGGGCTTTTCGTGGATCATTTTCCAAATCATTGGTGTATAAAATCAGTATATTTTCCTTCGGGAAAATATTGTAGTAATACGATAAGATTCTACCATACTCACTTGCGAACAAAAACATATTTGAATGATCTATTCTTTGTCTTTCCTTGTTTAGATTTTTTTTGAGTAACGAATTCACCGATCGATCAAACGAGCTTGTAACAAATCCATATCGTTTATGCATTTTGTGCTGGGAAAAACTGCGCTCAATCGGATGACGAAGAAGAGCGATTATTTTTACTTGAGGGAGTTGCTTTTTTATTCTGTCAGCAATTTGCTCCGATGAGTTTGATTTATAGCCAGACATGTACTGCGGGGTCAGTGTTCCGATTTTTTGACCATTGTTTGCATTAGGAAAGAATGTTTTCATGTACCATTTCCAGCCTTTTTGGTAGACTTCATCGTCATTAAAAAAAGGAACCTCTTTTTCGGGAGGAATATAAATCTCGGGGTGCTCCCTTAAGAGTTCGAATAGAGTACTGGTTGCCGCCTTCGGTGCTCCAATACATATGAAATCAATATTCTTTGCCACGCGTTACTTCCTTTCTATCAATGTAGACATCCATGATCGTATTCCTGCATAAGGTAAAAGCCATGCGTTTAAATATTTTTTTACTAACATAACCAAAACGAGGTTACTTATGACGATAGTCAACGAAGTTGCAATACTTGCTCCGATAACACCGATCCTAGGTATGAGTATTATGCCTAGAATTAAGTTTCCGAATAATGCCACGGCCATAGTTACAGCAAGTGAACGCTCGTGATTAGTCATGCCTAATGCAAATATTGTTGATCCAACACTGACATTTACGAATTGTCCGATTCCCAAGATGATTAATGGCCAAACACCAACCGTAAATTCATTGCCGAAAAGTCCTAATAGGAATGTTGGAAATGTAATGATAGATAGCAACAACGGTAACCCCCACAAAGCTCCGAGCGCACTAGTTTTACTAAGTAGCGTAGATAACTCTTTATATTTCTTTGCATGATAAAGCTCTGATATTTTAGTGGCCGTTATTACGGTGATAGCCGCTAGAATAAGGGACATAAGCATAGAGATCTTTAATGCAATATTAAAGATACCAACATCGGATGCGCTCGAGAAAATACCGAGTAGCAGTACACTCGCCTGACCATTCATTTGTGTAGCGAAGGTAACAAACAATAACGGCCCAGCGACCATAAGTAGACGTGACTTGTTGAAAGGCTGTGCTTGATGAGGAGAGGTCAAGTGACGACGAACGAGTATTGAACCAAGGATGGCTGTAATAAAGCATGCAAATGTAAAACCGATGACAACGCCCTCTAATCCGTACAGCACGCTTGACGTCAGGATAGCAATTATACCAATAGCGTAGATAGAGATTCTTTCAAGGAATAATGATGAGGTGGTGTGCTTTAGACCCCTTAGCACGCCAGAATAAATGTATGATAATGCAAACGGGGGTATCGCGAACGCAAATGTCTTTAGGTAGTTATTTAGCTCCGGTACGTTAAATACATTATTGGCCAGAAAGTCTGAACCGATAAATAATATTATTGATACTGGAATTGTAAAGTAGAGCGATAACCGCACTACTGTATTAGTAAGCCCTCGAGCTAAGTGCGTTTGCTTTTGACGGATGAGGTCGGGCATGAAGCGTATAACGGCACGATCCAAGCCGAGCCTGCCGATTAGAGCGAGGGTCATTAGTAGTGAGAATCCAAGATAGAACACACCATAGCCGTGGGCGCCAAATCGCTGAGCAAGTAAGAGATCAAAAGTGAATTGAATCCCTGTCGCTGCTATAAGTATGATGAACGCAAAAGCTGAGTGACGAAGAACTTCGGCAAAATCAACATCACCAGTCTTAATAACACTTTTTAATCTTAACTTCATATTTCTTTATTTTAACACCCCAAGGTGTTTAATGGCCTAGTGTATAATAGTATATAACAGAATATTTGCGAGAAAAGGGAGAACCATGTCTAAAAATGGCGCTCTGCACAAGGAGCAATTGGTCAATTTGATGGTCGGTACAAAACGCGCCAAAGAGTTGAAAAAGGAAAGTGTAAGTTTGAAAAGTTGGGATCTGACATCCCGACAGATTTGCGACACAGAACTGTTGATTAATGGGGGGTTTTCGCCATTAGAAGGTTTTTTGGGTCAGAAAGATTACGATAGTGTTTGCAAGAACATGCGTTTGGGCGACGGGAAACTTTGGCCAATACCTGTCACATTGGATGTTGACGAAAAGTTTGCAAAGGATTTAAAGCAAGGCGAACGCATTGCACTGCGTGATCAAGAAGGCGTTGTGTTGGCTATTATGACAATTAGCGACGTCTGGAAACCGAATAAAGCAAAAGAAGCGAAGTTGGTCTTTGGCAAAGACGATAAAGCACACCCATCTGTTTCATACCTACACGGTACTGCCGGTGAATACTATGTCGGTGGAAAGCTAGAGGGTTTAGAACTACCTCGCTACTATGACTTTAATGAGCTGCGTTATACACCTCAAGAATTGCGTGATCATATTAAAAAGATGGGTTGGGCAAAGATCGTTGCGTTTCAAACTCGTAATCCTATGCACCGTAATCACGCAGAGGCGGTGTTACGTGCTGCCAAGGAGTCCGAAGCTGCGGTACTGATTCATCCGTCGGTTGGCATGACAAAACCCGGCGACGTTGATCACTATACGCGCGTAAGAGTATATAAAGCGGTCATTGATCGTTTTCCGGCATCAACTGCTATGATTTCCCTATTACCACTTGCGATGCGCATGGGGGGCCCTCGTGAGGCTATCTGGCACGCGATTATTCGTAAAAATTATGGCGCAACACACTTTATTGTTGGCCGTGATCATGCCGGTCCGGGCAAGGACTCTGACGGTAATGATTTTTATGACCCTTTGGCCGCTATGGCGCTGGCCCGAAAGCATGCCGACGAAATAGGTATAGAGATTATGGAAGCCGGTTTTTTGTCATACGTAAAGGACCTCGATAAATACATGGAGTCCAAAGAAGTACCCGAAGGTATGGAGGTTATGAATATCTCGGGCACTCAATTGCGCGCACGTCTTGCTGAGGGGCTCGAATTACCCGAGTGGTTTACGTATCCCGAGGTTGCAACCGAGCTTCGCCGTACATATAAACCACGACACCAGCAGGGATTTACAGTATTCTTTACAGGGTTATCTGGATCGGGTAAGTCAACAATCGCAAATGCATTAATGGTCAAATTGATGGAACAAGGCGGACGAACTGCTACATTGCTAGATGGAGATATCGTGCGTAAACACTTATCAAGTGAGTTAGGTTTTTCAAAGGAACACAGAAATCTTAACGTATCACGCATTGGTTATGTTGCTTCTGAAATTGCAAAGCACGGGGGTATTGCTATTTGTGCGCCAATTGCACCGTACGATGATGTGCGCAAAAAGGTACGAGAGATGGTTTCGAATAATGGCGGTGTGTTTGTATTGGTTCATGTCGCGACACCGCTAGACGTGTGCGAGGATCGAGATCGCAAAGGTTTATATGCTGCCGCAAGGGAAGGTAAGATAAAAGAATTCACTGGAATTTCCGACCCCTACGAAGAGCCAACGGATGCGGATATAACACTACAAACAACAAAACATAGTCCCGAAGAACTTGCTAATCAAATATTATTACATTTAGAAAAAAAGGGATTATTACAGTAATCTATGGCTTTTAACTCGACCGACTTACTAGAAGATTTGATTCGCATCTCACACCTGGCTGGTAATGTAATTATGGATGTTTACGGATCGGATAATTTCGATGTCGTGACAAAGCATAGTGATGATTTTGATTCGCCACTGACGCGCGCAGACAAAGCCGCCCATAATGTTATCGTTGACGAATTGGCAAAAATTAGCGAATACGATATTGTGTCCGAAGAAGGTGAAAGTCACATTCCTAAAACTGATCCGTACTGGTTAGTTGATCCACTGGATGGTACCAAAGAGTTTGTGAAACGTAATGGTGAATTTACTGTTAATATTGCGCTAATGAGTAAGGATAGACCGGTTTTGGGCGTAGTATATGCGCCGGCACTAGATGTGTATTATTGTGGCGATGCCGCAAACGAGCATGCGTTTAAGATAGAAAAAGGCGAAAGAAAAGATATCCGTGCAGAATCGAGCACGAGTATACCAAAGATTGTTGTGAGTCGGTCGCACAAGGATGAAAGGACACACCAATTATTGAATTCAATCGGTAAGCACGAAGAGGTAGCAATGGGATCATCACTCAAGCTGTGCTTGGTTGCGGAAGGATCTGCGTCGCTATATCCACGGCTAGGTCCAACGTCGCTATGGGATACTGCAGCGGCCGATGCAGTAGTGACTGCGGCGGGCGGTAGCGTACTGACGTTTGACGGCCAATCTCTTCCATATAATCCAAAGAAAGAGATACTAAATCCATTTTTTGTTGTTGAGGGTATTAATAAGCCAGTTAAATGGAGACTAATGGCGTAATGGCATCGCGTGCAAGACATTTGATAAAGGCACTGACATGGCGCGTCGTTGCTACGACGGATACGACTATATTGGCATGGATTTTTACTGGCAATCCGTTAACGGGTTTCAAGATTGGCATAACGGAGATTATTACAAAAACAGGACTGTACTATTTGCATGAACGTGTGTGGTTCAAAGTAAACAGACAGCGCTTTAGGGGGCTAATGCACAGCCATATACGTCATTTAGTAAAGACGGTTACGTGGCGATTTTTTGGCACGATAGATACAATAATCATCGCAACTATTTTTACGGGTGATCCCTTGGTTGCTCTAAAGATTGGCTCGGCAGAGCTAGTTACAAAGATGGTTCTATACTATATACACGAGCGAGTGTGGCATCACAATCGATTTGGTCTGGTAAAGCAAGAGCAAGACACTGAAGAACTAGACGAACATCCAACGGAAAAGAAAAAGACCCGTGGTGTTATTGACTATGACTGATGTTCCGCTATTTTTTGTACTGAACTTCTTTGATTCGTTCTAATTGATCTTCGAGTAAGATTCGATTAGTGCGCAGTAGGTCAGCGATGACCACGAGTGCAAATGACAATAATGACCCAACTAGCATTGCGCTACCAAAAATCAGTGACTGTAGATGCCCTTCGCCCTCTCCCTGTAAAAAGAAGATAGCAAAGCGGATAAACGGTACTGCACTAGCCAAAAGTAACACGAGACCCAACGTGACAAAGACCACATGCGGGCGGTACATGATGTAACTGCGCATGATGGCCTTGCCTGATTGCAACATGTGTTGCCAGATATTGTTGAATAGCCGTGACTCACGCGTTTTTTTATTTGTCTGAATGGGTATGCTGACGATCTCAAGGCGCTTATTGCCCGCTTGGATGATTGTCTCCATACAGTAGCTAAATTTTGTTACGATGTTTAGCTTCATTAGTGAGTTTCGCGAATAGGCCCGAAAACCGCTAGCCGCATCAGGCAATTCGGTACCAGCTGCAAAGTTTACAACGTCGCTACCAACACGTTGCATCAGTTTTTTGAAGGGTGAAAAGTGCGCAACCTTACTAGTTTGACGGTCGCCAATAACAATATCGGCTTTACCATCGACGATTGGTTTGATTAGGTCGGCAATTCGATCTTGCGGATATTGATTGTCGCCGTCGGTATTTACGACGATATCGGCACCATGTTTTAGTGCATAATCTACACCGTCGCGAAAACTACGTGCCAGGCCCATCTTTTTACGATGATGTACAAAGTGGTGTACGCCTAGCTTTTTTGCAACATCAACTGTTTTGTCGGTCGAACCGTCATCAATAATGAGCCATTCAACCTCATCTGCATAGGGGAGTTTTTTGGGCATGCTCTCAAAAACAAGCGGTAATGTCTTTTCTTCGTTTAGGCAGGGGATTTGAATAAATACTTTCATATCTCTATTGTAGCCTATGAATGGCCAACTCCGATATAAGTAAGGCCTGCATTGATCGCCTCTGATGCGCTATATTGATTAACTGCGTCCATCAGTATCACGCCGTGCATGTTGGTTGCGATTTTAGAAGCTGGGAATTCAAGAATTTCCGGCCATTCTGTGGCGATAACTGTGATGTCAGCCCCTTCAATAGCTTCTTTGATTGTGTCTGCCTGTTTAATTTCTTGTCGCAGGTCTGTAGCGGCTTCTTCGCTTGCCTGGGGATCATAAGTGATAACGCTTGCGCCAGCCTCTGCTAGTAGGTTGGCTAGTGAAACACCTGGTGATTTGCGGACATCGCTCGTACCGGCCTTGAATGCCAATCCTAGGACAGCAACCTTTTTACCCGCTAATTCACCACTAATTGTGTCCTGAAGTTTGTCAACAATATAGCCTGGCATGTATTGGTTTTGGGCTTGTGCGGCCTGCATAATTTTCAGATCAACTCCATATTCTAGTCCACTAGAGATGAGACCGCTGACGTCTTTTGGAAAGCATCCGCCACCATAACCACGTCCTGCATTCAAGAATGCCCGACCGATTCGATTATCTGCGCCAACCGCATCCATAACTTCGATGACATCAGCATCGGACTTGTCTGCCAAGATAGCAATAGAGTTTGCGAAGGATATTTTGAGTGCCAAGAATGCATTTGCTGTTACCTTGATCAGTTCGGCGCTGTTGAGGCCGGTAGCGATATACTGATCGCCGCGCGGACCGACTGGCACGCTGGCAATGTGCGCTATATGATCACGGAACCTCTCGAGGCGTATGTAGATGTCGATAATTGCATCGACAGCATTTTTGTCATCACCGCCAACGACAACCCGATCAAAGTACAGCGTGTCATAAACAGCCGTCCCTTCACGAAGGAATTCGGGGTTAGATACGTAGCTGATTTTTTTGTTTAGTTTTTTGAACAACGCCTCAACTTTTTTACCAGTTCCAACCGGGACGGTACTTTTTTGCACATAGATAACGCCCGATTTCGCGTGTTTTGCTGCTTCAGTGGCGGCGTTAAAGATATACGTTAGATTAGAGCTACCGTCAGGATTATCGGGGGTACCGACGCACGAAAAGACAACGTCACTACTGGAAACGGCCTTTTCGTATGAAGTAGTCGGGATGAGGTCACCAGAATCTATAGCTAATTTGATAATAGGGTCCAGGCCATCTTCATAAAAGAATGAGCGACCTTGTTTAATAACATCTAAGCGCTCTTTGTTTGGTTCGATTAAATAAATCTTGTATCCGCAGTGTGCTAATAGTGCCGCAGTCGTCAGACCAACGTAGCCAGCGCCGAGAACGGTAATTGCAATTTGTTTATCCATACGACTATTTTACACGGAAATTCTTCATCCACGTTATAATAGGTGCATGATTACCGTTATTATTGCAGGAGGGTCGGGCACTCGTTTGTGGCCACTGTCGACTCAGCATAAACCAAAACAACTATTATCACTTACGAACGATAAGTCGATGGTGCAGAATACATACGCGCGTACGAAATTATTAAGCAAAGACGTTTATGTTGTTCCTGACACTAGTCATGCCGATGCTTTAAAGGCGCAATTACCAGAATTAGACGAGGATCATTTCGTTATTGAGCCAGGAAGACGCGGCACGGCAAACTGTATCGTTGCTGCCTTAGCACATGTCTCGAAGAGACATGATCCCGATGAACCGGTTGCATTCGTGCATGCTGATCACCATATCCGTGATTCGAAGGGTTTTAGATTATGTTTTAAGGAAGCAGCAAAAGCTTCGGAAAGAACCGGTGAAATAGCTTTAATTGGGATTGAACCTACTTATCCCGCTACGGGTTTTGGCTATATTGAGCGAAACGGAGAAGTAGAAGGTCTAGAGGGTGTGTTTAGAGTGCAGAGCTTTAAGGAAAAACCAGACTTCAGAACGGCAAGGAAATACATGGCGAGTGGTAATTATTTATGGAATTGCGGTTATTTTGTTGGTTCAGTTAATACTTTCTTGAAAGCAATGGATCAGTATGCTCCGGAGTTGAAGGAGAGTTTCGAGAAACTTAAGAATATTTCAAACCCAGAAGAGTATAAAAGCACCTACTTATCATTCGAGAATGAAGTTATCGACATTGCTTTAATCGAAAAATCAAAATCATTAATTGTTGTTCCTGCCGGCTTTGACTGGATGGATGTAGGTAGCTTTAAGGATTTACATGAGGCGAATCAGTCCGATGAACAGAACAATTATTTGTTGGGTGAGAATATTCATACTATCGAAGTAGAGAATGCATTTATTCGCAACGAAGAACCTGATAAGCATATTGCCGTTATCGGACTAGATAATGTTGTTGTAGTGAATACGCCGGACGGGTTATTGGTTGCTCGTAAAGACCTTAGTCATCGCGTCGGTGAAGTTGCGAAAAAGATTCAATAAAAAAGATTGATGTAAACAAAACACCACTCAATTTTTATACATCGGTATCCATTATTATTCAGTTTGCGCTGAATTTTTTAATTGCTCATGTTTGTAAAAACAATATTTGGAAGATACATTCGAGTGAATATAAGCGAGGGAAATCGAATGAAAGCGCAACGACTACACTATGTGTTTATAACAGTATTGTTTATTTTAGGTAGCCTGTTGGGTCCGGTTGCTCAAGTAAGCGCCGGAAGTGGCGACAATTATCCGTGGAAAGCACAGACTAATTGGGAGCAATGCCAATCTGATGATTGGCAGTATTGTCAGCGTTGGTGTACGTCATGGGTTGCATGGGCACTACACGATAGGAATGATTTTGAAATTCCAAGCGGTCTAGGTAGTGCAAAAAACTGGTGCGGTTGGGCAAGGGACAATGGCTATGATGTCGATATGAGTCCAAAGGTTGGATCTGTTGCATAGTGGACGTCAAATCACGTTGCATGGGTACAAGCTGTTAATTCCGATAACACGGTCACTGTTGAAGAGTATAACTACGGATATACAGGTAACTACAATACTCGTAATATTTCTAAGAGCAGCGTGTCTGGGTATATTCATTTCAAGGACATTGCAAATCAACCAAGTTTTACTAACGGAACTTATATTAAAAAGTCAGGTTCGGCAACTGTTTATGTAGTTGCGGGAGGTGCTCCAATTCCCGTTCCTAGCTGGACATCGGTAGGTGGTGGCAAGAAAACTGTAACCATACCGTCAGGATCAATTAAGAAACGCCCGTTTAACGAGTATCCCGCTAGCGGCACGTATGTGCGAGAATACGGCAAATTGACGGTATATATAATCGCAGGTGGCGCTCCAATTCCTCTGCCCAGCTGGGCGTCTGTTGGTGGTGGTAAGAAGTTCACATCGATTCCGGTAGGCTCTATCAATTTTTCGATGTTTAAAGACTATCCCGTCAACCAGACATACGTACGTGAACACGGTAGTCAAACTGTATATGTTGTAGCTGGTGGTGCTTTGATGCCGATATCCAGTTGGGCGTCTGTTGGTGGTGGTAAGAAGTTCACATCGATTCCCAGTGGATCAACCAAGTTCGCAATATTTAACAAGTATCCTATTGATGGTACATACGTTCGGGGGCATGCAACACGCAACCTTTATCTAGTTGATAAGGGTACGGCGCATTTAACGAACTGGTTACAGGCGGGGGTAACGTTTACGGACGTTGATCAAAAAGCAATCGATACAATATTGATGTTCAATAAGTAATTCGTCTCAACTAAATAAACATTACGCAAAAGGTTATAATAAGCGTAGATGCCCAGACAAAAACTATCAGAATATAGCGCCAAAAGAAATGTGTTGGAACGGCTGAGCATTTCGGTCTATTCGATATGAAACACGAAGGCAAGGCGTGGCAGAGATATATCACGATGGCACACGACGAAGGGTTGTTTAGATTAGGACCAGAAGACGTTAGATATATGGAGGATAAATAGTATGTGCGGAATAGTTGGATATGTTGGTAACAGAAAAGCACAAGATGTGTTGTTGGAAGGCCTGCAACGCCTAGAATATCGAGGATACGACAGCGCTGGAATCGTGACCATGGGCGAGTCTGCGACGCTACTACGAGCAAATGGAAAAGTAGCAGAATTAGAAGCAGTTGTTGCGAAAAAAGCAACAGGAGACACTATTGGCATAGGACATACGCGCTGGGCAACTCATGGTGAACCTTCCGAGGTTAATGCGCACCCTCACCGCGCAGGCGATGTCTATTTGGTTCATAACGGTATTATTGAAAACTACAAAGAGTTAAAGATGCAGCTGAAAGATCACGAATTTGTTAGCAAGACCGATAGTGAGGTACTGGCTGCGTTGATAGATTCGCTGTACGACGACAGCACAACACTTGAATCGGCGGTTGGTCAGTCGTTAAAGCTTGTTGAAGGAACGTACGGAATTGCAGTCGTATCAATGCGCGAGCCGGGTACGGTTGTCGTTGCACGAAAAGGCAGTCCATTGATTATTGGCATCGGAGAAGGTGAAACAATTATTGCGAGTGATGCATCGGCCCTGGTTGGTCACACCGAAAAGGCGATTTATCTGAATGATGGTGAGTTGGCAGTGTGTACTGCAGATAATGTCGATGTGAAGGACCATGCGTCAAAAAAATTGAGTCCAAAGGTTGAAAAAATAGAAGCTAATATGGCGGCTATTCAAAAGCAAGGTTACGATCACTTTTTGCTAAAAGAAATCATGGAGCAACCAACTAGCTTGCGACAAACACTTCGTGGACGTGTAATACCCGCAGAGAATCGAGCGCATTTGGGCGGTTTGAATATGTCCGATAAGGAATTAAAATCGATTGAACATGTTGTTATTGTTGGTTGCGGAACTGCCTCGTATGCGGGGATGTTAGCTTCTTATTACATAGAGCAACTTGTTGATGGCTTGACTGTTCAGGTAGAGACCGCATCGGAATTTCGTTATCGCTCTTTTCACCTACCCCAAAATACAGTTGCGTTAATTGTTAGCCAGTCGGGTGAGACAGCCGATACGTTAGCTTGTTTGCGCGAGATAAAAAGTCGTGGAATCAGGACACTGGGCGTGGTAAACGCTGTTGGGTCGACGATTGCACGCGAAGTAGATGGTGGCGTATATGTTCATGCTGGTCCCGAAATCTCTGTTGCCAGCACAAAGGCGTTTACGAGTCAGGTTGCAGCGATGGTGATATTTGGTATTCAGATGGCAAATGCAAAAAAGACCAACGACAAAGAGCTAGATAGCTATATAAATGAACTAGCGCAATTACCTGATGAGATAGAGAAATCATTGCAGGAATTGAAGCCTGAAGTAGAAAAGATAGCAAAAAAATATGCACAATACGAACATGCGTTTTTCTTGGGCCGCGATGTGTTGTATCCAACTGCGCTCGAAGGAGCATTAAAGCTAAAAGAAGTTAGCTATATTCATGCTGAAGGTCAGGCGGGGGGCGAGTTGAAACATGGATCCCTCGCACTCGTTGACGATCGGTTTTTTGAGGTAGTATTGCTACACGATACGTGGCTATTAGACAAAAGTCTCAGCAATCTCGCAGAAGTAAATGCGCGCGGTGGCCACGTGGTCGCAATTACAAATAGTGATCGTGACATCGATGCCGAGACGGTACTGCGGGTGTCGACAAAACTAAGGATCTTTACGCCGCTCATCTTTAACGTCGCTCAACAATTGCTGGCGTATTATGTTGCTGTCGCTCGCGGTACGGATGTAGACCAGCCCCGCAACCTGGCGAAAAGTGTCACTGTTGAATAGAGTTGCTTTTTTATCAAGTTTATGCTAATATTATATCTGTTAACTAATATAGATAAACATGCACGATAAACAAAAAACATATTTAAACAAAACAACAAAAGCCGAAAGGTTTCAGATTGATATTGGCGAGCAAGATAAAATCGCAGATATCATTCGTGAAAAACACCCAAGTTGGCCAAAAATTGAACTCACCTTTTTCTTTAATATGCACGACACGATAGAAGATATGCGAGGCGTCGAACAGTTGATACGCGAGAACGATATTGTGCTGTACGAGGAATTCGGCAAGAATACGGCTCTGATAGATTTTTTTTCTAGTCTAAGCGATCAGCCAGATCGGGACGTAGAGGAGTATCTAGATATACCAAAATTTGGCACGAGGAATACGATATTTGAACCAATTGTACGGTCCCTATATGGACAGAAAAAAGGTGTTGGTGTTATTGATATAGGCGAAAAGCCCGAAGAGAAAGAGTTAATAGGCGCTTTTGTAAAGCGTTCCAGAGATAGACAGCCCTCCGGCTTACCTCTTGATGAAGCTGTATCATTTTATAATGCAAAAGAGGCAGATCTGGCTCATCTTCAAAACCGACGCGAGGATATGATTCCATTGAACCTTGAACCGGAATTAGAGAAGATCTTTAAAAATCACAAAGAAATACAAGATCAGGAAAAAGTAGATGTGCTACTAATCATGGGCTCGTACCACACGCGCTTACGACATGTGTTTGGTGAACATGGTATAGATACAGAGGGGCACTTTAGCGATGGAGATACTCATATCTATGGCTATGGTGATGAATTACTTCGAGCGCATGCATTTAATAAGGAGCCATCCGCTGATTTGCAGAAGCGTGCATATATAGAATCTTTGTTGATGTTGCCTTTAGCAATAGCTCTCCGACGCAGTAGCGTATCGAGTGATGAGCAAGTGATTTACTTGCGTAATGCAGTTTCAAAACTGAATAAAGAGGATATGGACACAATATACAAACTTTCCGAAAAAAACTGGTTGAGTCTCAATAAACTGGATGAAATCTTTGAACATAGAGGATTGGGCGGTTTGCCTAGGAGTGAAGCTGAAATCAAAACAAAAAACGATACGACTTACAAGGTTGTCATGCGCCGAGTTGGTGACAAGGCAATCCGCACCTAGGAGAAAAAGCACTACTCGCCACACTACGGATATTCCTATACATAAAGCGACGTACGCTAAATTTAAAGTAATGAGGGTCTTCTTAATAAGAAAGATTTGAAACATCTTGCCAATATGTTTTTTAAAGCTTATAGTTAAAAAAAGAATTATCACACATGGAAGAAAATCAAGATCAACCAAGCCGTAAAGGCGACGTAAATACCGGGGTCAAAGAACACGGCGTATCGCGGTGGTCTGCATTTTTGTTCGGTTCACGTAAGCGAAAATTTACAACTTCAGTTGTTCTCGTCGCTGTTATCGTGGCGGGAATTATTGCAATACCGCAGGCACGCTATGCAGCTTTTGGTTTATTTATTAAGAAAGATGTCAGTGTCGTAATTCAGGACACTGCAACTAAGAGCGTAGTTATTGACGCGGAAGTTACCATTGGTGATAAAACGGCTGTAACGAATGATGAGGGCAAGGCAATCATTCGCGAAGTACCCGTCGGTGACTATGTGATTATGATAAAAAAGCGCTATTACAGTGATGGTGAACAGAACTACAACGTTCCAATTATCGGTGATACTAAAAAATTAGAAATATCTATGGATGCAACTGGCCGGCAAGTACCTATTTCGGTAACGGACAAAATAAGCCACGACTTATTAGATAATGTAAAAATTACAATTGGAGACTCGTCTGCAGTTACCGACAAGGATGGATTGGCGACAGTGGTGTTGCCTACGGGTAAAAAGGAGCTAACGGGCGACCTAGAGCTCGATGGTTATAACAAACTAGAAGTAAAAGTTGTTGTTACCGAAGAAAAAGACATTAATAAATTTTCAATTGTTCCTGTTGGACGAATTTATTACCTTAGTAAACTGACGGGCAAGATTAATGTGATGAGTGCAAATCTTGACGGCAGTGATTCAAAGATTATTGTCAAAGGAACCGGAAATGAAAGCGACAGAAAGACGGTATTATTGGCGTCCACGGACTGGAGATACTTGGCATTATCTGCGGATAGGGACCCTAAAATCAGCGGAGAACTATATATTATTGACACAAAATCAGGCAAAATGAGCACTATGGACCAGGGCAACGCAGACTTTAGTCTCGTTGGCTGGTCGGGACATAAGTTCGTCTATGTAGTGGATCGGAATGATGTTGATTACTATGAACCAAAACGCCAAGCATTAAAGAGTTATGATGCCGAAGTAGAAAAGATTGTCACATTAGATCAAACCCAGGCAGAGGGCAGCCTTTCAGACACCTATATATTTGGAGACGACGTTGCTTACGTACGGCAGCAAACCGATGGCAAGAATCAATTGGTCGTAACTGGTGTCGATAAATCTCAGGTAAAGATAATTAAAAGCTTTAATTCATGGGTGTCCGTAGAGCCCGATGGGCCATGTGAGTTATATATTCAGTCTTACGATGATAATACCGATTCGTATAAATACTATAGATATATGTACGAGGACACCAAAGCCGAATTGATTGATGAGATTGATGATTTTGGTGGGAAATATTATCCAACATACTTAATATCACCCACTGGAAAGAATGTTCTTTGGCACGATCCTCGAGATGGAAAGAACGTGATCCTTATTGGTGATAACGAGGGTGAGAACGAAAAAACTATCGCTCGTCTTTCAGACTATTCGACATATGGCTGGTATACGGATGATTACATACTTTTGACAAAAGATGGTAGTGAGCTATACATAGCACCATCAAATACACTCTTAAAGGACGTAGAGCCTCTAAAAATCACCAATTATCACAAACCGGCTATTACTTTCTCTGGCTATGGTTCGGGCTACGGCGGTCTTTAACTCTTGGTTGTTTGGTCGCTAACAACTTTTCGGATTTTTGTGAGGAACAAGGATTTTTCGAAGCGTCTTGCTTTGCGATTGCATGTTGCGGGCAGGAATGTTGATGTGTCAGCCTGTTCGATTGCATTTGCGACCGCTTGAACGGATTGTTCATGAAACAACACGCCACAATCACTGCTGACAATATCACGTGAACCACCGCGATCGAACGCTATGACGGGTGCACCGGCTGCTAGGGCTTCAATGGCGACGATACCAAAATCCTCTTCGCTGGGGAAAATAAAACCCTTTGCATTGTTGAGGGCTTCGGTAACTGCATCGTCAGATGCATTTCCGGTACGATCGTTATAAAATTCGACAGTTGGTCCGGCCGCATCAATCAAGTGCTGATGCTCGCTACCATTTCCATAAACCTGTAGAGGCATGCCTAGTTTGGTAGCCGCCTTCACCGCTAGGTCTATGCGTTTGTATGGAACTTGACGGCCTATTGTTACGTAGAAATCGCTTCGTTCGCGCGATGGTTCGAAACGGTTAGTATCAACTGGAGGGTGGATGACCGTGGATGGTTTGCCATAATATTTTTTGATACGTTTTTGTACTTCGGTGCTGTTTGCAATAAATACATCAACATTTTGTGCAGCCTTGTAGTCCGAGCGACGCAGAGATGGTACAAGAAGCGGAATTGCGAGCTTTATGAGCCAATTCAGCTTACCAAACCCTGGGTCGCGCTTGTATTCATCATAGTGTGACCAATAATAGCGGATAGGCGTGTGGCAATAACAAATGTGAATTTGGTCTGGACGCGTTTTGCGCACTTGTTTTGCCTCGGCGCTGGAACTGCTGATGATAATGTCATAATCTGACAAATCAAGTTTGCGGAAAGCTCGACCACGCATGTGTGGAAAGAATTTGTGCAGCTTGCGAAACGGTCCCGGTAGGTTTTGCAGGTACGTTGTGCGTATATCGAGATCGTTGAATAATGGAACGGCTTCCGGTGCGTATGTACTGGTATAAATTGGTGCATCGGGAAAGGCTTCATGGAGAGCTAGTACCACTCGTTCGGCACCGCCCATGGTTGTTAGCCAATCCGCAACAATCGCAATTTTCGGCACTGGCATTATTTTGCCCCAGTCCGACGAAATACAACTGCGATTGTTTTGAACAGAATTTTGATGTCCAACCAGAATGACCAGTTGCGTGCATAAAATAACTCTAGTTCGATGCGCTCATCGAATGATAAATTATTGCGACCACTGACCTGCCACAGTCCTGTAACACCTGATTTTACGCTATGGAGGAGTGCCGTTTTGATAGGCGAGAACTTTGCCTCGGCAGGCATGATCGGGCGTGGTCCAACTAGGCTGAGGTCGCCACGAAGAACGCTAAAAATTTGCGGAAGTTCATCGAGCGACGTGTCACGGAGGAACTGACCAAACTTAGTAACGCGTGGGTCATGTTCGACTTTGTGATTTTTTTCGTATTCTAATGCCAGGTCTTCACGATTCATTTGACGAAACTCATCAGCGGCGTTGAGGTGTGCATTTGGTCGATCGCGCATACTGCGAAATTTAGTAAGGCCGATCGGTTGGCTAAATCGACTGAGACGTTTATGTGTGTAAAAAATCGGTCCTGGGTTAAAGAGCTTTTGCAGGATAATAATAATCAAGAATACGGGCGATAATATAACCAATAGAATGAGCGCACTAATTCGATCAAAGACCCCTTTTGCGATTGCACCCCATCCGATTAAAGGTGTCTCACTCACTGTAATCATTGGATAGCCGAGGAACACGTCGACAGTGTTCTTGCCTGCATAAAACTCCGTTTCTCCGGGAATAAAACTGTAGTTAATGTGATTTGTTTGTGCAGCATTTAGAATGCGTTGATTACGTTCAGAACTATCGTACAGGTCGGTTTGAATAATCGTGCTGATACGCATGTTTTTGATCTCTTTGAGCGCGGATTCAACAGTTGAATAATGATGAATACCCAAGCCCTCTGGCACGACTTTGGCCGGTCCTGCAACGGCGACAATTTGGTAGCCACTGTTACGTGTATCGGCGAGATTATAGGCTATATCATGTGTTGCATCACTATTTCCAATGACAAGCACCCGACGGATGCCTCGTCCAAATCGAAAGAGTAAACTACGTATGAACCTTAGGAACTCGCGTTCAAAAAGTAATAGGAGGAATGATCCCAAAAAGGCGTATGCAACGACAAGCCTGGCGGGAAAAATATGCTTTTCGGTGATGTATTCCCATCCAATAACGACGAGGATTCCTATAAATGCACCAAGTGCGATTTTACTCCACTCAACGAGGCGCCTGTTGTATGTATTTGAATTGTACAGGCCTAACGAGGCAAAGATCAGCACCCAAATTGGAACAATAAATAAGGACGCTTGAAGGTAATCGATTGCATAAACGTTTGCGACCAATGGACGATGATCAATTTGTACGCGGAGAATGTATGCCAGAGTAAAGGCAATTGTAAGTACAAATATATCAGCTAGGACGAGAATTAGGCTGTAGAGTTTTGTATTTTTTGTTGGCATGTGTACGCTCATTATAGCACCTTACTCTGTTAAATAGCGTATACTAGGGCATATGAAGCTGAGTGTGGCAGAGCGTCTATTTGCGGGGGCATTATTGACTATTGCATTTGGAATTGTGGTGCATACGCCTTTGACGGTTTGGTTATCCACGATGCATCCAGATTTAGAGTTGGTCCTAAAATCTTGGAAAGAGCTAGTGATGGGCGTTGCGATGTTTTTATTTATTGCTATTGTGTGGCAAAGGAAGCTCTTTACCAAATTTTTTCACGATCGAATTGTTCAGATTTCCTTAGGGTATGCGGCCCTGCATATAATGATGATGGTCGCCTATCGTAATGATATCGAAGCGATGTCGGCTGGACTATTGATTGATTTACGATATGTTTTGTACTTTGTGTTGGTCTATGGTGCGGCAAAATTATTGCCTAATTTCCGTACTATATTCTTGAAGCTAATTTTTGCAGGTGCGGCGGTGGTATTGGGCTTTGCATTATTGCAAATGTTTATTACTCCCCGTGATGTATTGTCATCGATCGGATACAGTACAAATACGATTGCGCCGTATCTAACTGTCGATGATAACGAGGCATACGTCAGAATCAATAGTACACTGCGCGGACCTAATCCTCTTGGTGCATACGCGGTTATCGTATTCGCACTGACCATGGCGGCTGCAATGAAGTTTGGGCGTAGGTTCAAGAATGACCAACATGTTGTCGCGGGAATCGCCGTTGCTGTGTCATTATTGATGCTCGGTGTTTCTTATTCGAGGAGTGCATTGCTGGGTTTGATGCTGGCGGTTGGCATAATAATCATGATTCGCGCAAAGCCATCGATGCGTCGACGTCTAATACTTGTTCTAGGGGGCATCGTTGTTGGATTTGGAGCTATTTTATTGATGGCACGTGCTGATCCAACAATTTCACATATTGTGTGGCACGACGATCCGAGTGGTGTTTCAGAAATTGATTCAAACGCGGGGCATGCCGAATCGTTGGTTGATGGTACGTGGCGTATGATTAGGCAACCGTTTGGTGGTGGTGTTGGTAGTACGGGTTCGGCATCATTGCTTACTAATAAACCGCTGATTATTGAAAATCAATATTTGCACACAGCTCACGAGGTCGGATGGCTCGGGTTCGGGTTGTTTATATGGTTGTTTGTCGAGATTATGCGTAGATTGTGGCAAAGGCGTCGTGGTGCATTAAGCTTGGGTGTATTTGCCAGCGGATGTGCATTGGCGGTTGTTGGGCTGTTGCTCCCTGTGTGGGTTGATGATACCGTGAGTATAATATGGTGGGGCTTGGCGGGTCTCGCCGCGGGAGGGACATATCGTGCGCGACAGAACAACTAAAAAACAGCAAGAATTATTTCAGTTCATTAGTGATTTTTTGGGAGAGCATAACTATGCCCCTAGCTATCGCGAGATTATGCGGGCACTTGATTATAAATCGGTATCAACCGTAGCGGTTCATGTGGATGGATTGATTGCAAAAAATTACCTCAAAAAATCTGAGAAATCAGCCAGATCAATCCGAGTTGTAACAGTAGCAGGTTCAGTTGATAATAACCACCTTGCGTGGCTAAGGACGGAAGTCACAAAACGTGAGGCTGATGGGTCGCAACAGTCAGAGATTGATACGCTCAAGAGCGCCATAGACATTCTAGAAAAATGATATAATAATATTATGAAACTTCAACGGTTCGGACACGTCCGTTCGTTCGTCGAAAAACACAGGGTACAATCTGGTGTGTTTGTGGTGGCTGGTATTTGTGCGGTCATTATTATCATTCAGCTGGTTTATCCGTGGGACAAATTACCGCTTTACACAGTTATCGATAGCGTTGCAGTTGGTGGGAAATCAAACGACGAAGTCGTCGATATCATGAATAAAAAATACGCTGATGTATCGCTGCAATTATATTTTGGCGACGGTGCTCGACCGTATCGGGAGCCTCAGCCTGCGGATATAGGGCTGTCAATTGATAGCAGTAAACAAATTCAAACCAGTCAATACGAGTGGTGGCAGCGTTTAATTCCAACGTCGCTATGGTGGGCGCATCTACTAAATAATGACAAAGAAAAGCCAACATATAAAAATAATTCCGAAAAGGCACTTGCCTATATACAAAAGGAATTTGGCAAAGAATGCACAATACATCCTAGGAACGCGACACTGAAATACGACAACGATCGTTTGATGGTTGTATCTGCAATTGACGGCGGTACGTGTCAAACGGATGATGTATTAAAGTTATTAAAAAATGCAAAACCAACGCTCAACGACGCTGCAATAAAAATATCAATTAAACCAGAACCTGCAACAATTACGGATGTTGATGCCGGAAAGTTCGCATCAAAGATTGAAGATAGAACGGCAACAGGTTTGACGATTGCGGTATTTGGAAATGCCGTAACTGTTGATCGACCAACTCTATTATCTTGGCTCGATTTTACCTCGCCCAATAGTGGAATGAAGGTGAGTGTTAATACAAAACGTGCGAATAAGTTTTTTGCAAATTCGATTTCGCCCAAAGTCACAAAATCAGCGGGAACAAGTCTTGTTACAACGCTCGATTTCACGATTATTTCACAGCAAACGGGGATTAGTGGGCAAGAGCTGAATATAGATGCAACTATCAAGGCGGTTGAAGATTGGTTGACGGGATCAAAAGATGTTGTGAGCGCTCAAGTCAGTGCGGTTGCTCCGAATATTATCTATACGCGTAAATATAGTGCAACCGACACGGGTATCACTGCATTAATTACACAATTCGCTCAGTCACATTCGGGCAGTTTCGGTGTCAGTTTTATCGAACTGGATGGTCAAAAACGACGTGCGGTTTATCAGGACGGCAAGTTATTTAGGACGGCAAGTACATATAAATTATTTGTGGCATATAGTACGCTCAAGCGTATAGAATCTGGCAAATGGAAGTGGTCGGATCAGATACAGGGTGGACGCAATTTGGCGCAATGCTTTGACGATATGATTGTTAAATCTGATAATGCATGTGCAGAGGCATTGCTGTACAAAATTGGCTTTCGGGCGGTCACAGATGAAATTCATTCGATAGGTTTGAGTAATAGTTCGTTCATGAATGAACATATCGAGACAACAGCCGGTGATTTAACGACGTTTGTCGGCGCGCTATATGCAGGACAAATACTGTCAAAGACGAGTACGAACACGCTATTGTCCGCAATGGAGAGAAATATTTTTCGTCAGGGTATTCCTGCGGGTGCAAAAGGAACAGTCGCGGACAAGGTCGGCTTTTTGGAAGATTATTTGAATGACGCTGCGATTGTGTATAGTCCGACGGGCACGTATGCATTAACGATTATGACAAAGGGCAGCAGTTGGGGAACAATTGCAGAATTGACGCGACAGATTGAAGCTTTGCGTACGAAGTGATACTCCGGAGTGACAAAAGCACAAGCGTAATTTATACTGTTAGAGTATGAATGCACTAGAGATTAACTACTGGCTAAAGTCTAATTGGAAACTCATCGTTGCGATTGTGGCCGCGCTTTTCATTCTCGGACAAACAGTTTATCAAATAGTGTACCCTAGTAGTCGACTTTTGCCGGGGGTTGTCGTTGACGGCGTGTCGCTTGGTGGCATGAAGTACGAAGAAGCGTCTAAAAAATTGGATGGACTTTATGGAGGGCTAGAACTCGAAATTTACTTTGGCAAGAACGAGGCGGCATTTCAAAAACCAAAAATGAAAGATGTTGGGATTGGTGTCGATAACGAGGCTCGTTTGAGCACGATCACTTATCCGTTCTTTTTACGATTTGTACCTGGGTCAATGTGGTGGGTTCCGGGTGCTAGCAAGGTCGGCGATATCAAGTATGTGTACGACAAGAATAAGATTTCTCAGTACACGACCGGACAGGTTGGTGAGGATTGTAGCATTCCACCACAAAATGCAACGTTAAAGCTTGTCGACAGCAAACTCCAACTAGTACCCTCTATCGCTGGTGGAGAATGTGACATTACGGAATTGCAACAAGCGCTCGCTGAGGTAAAGCCTGACTCGGACAAAGTTAATACGGTGAGAATTGCGATTGATGAAACACCGGCACCGATTACCGATGATATTGCGCGGAAGCTTGCCGCAAAATTGAATAGCCGCATGGCAGTTCCGATGCCGATTACCGTAGACAAAAAGACGGATACTATACCTGGTCGCGTAGTATTGGGTTGGTTGGATTTTGTTGCTGATGTTCCCGAGAAGCGCATTGATAGCGTGGCAAGTGAGTTTGCTCGCCTACTATTTAACGTGAACGAAACCAGGATGGAAGCATATTTGAACCAGGGTATTGCTTCACAACTAATCATTGAACCCGGAGTGAGCAAAGTGTCTACTTTGGATTTTAAAGAGACATCACGAGTGAATGGCAAGAATGGACGTGCTATTGATATGCCGCGCGCATCACAATCGGTTGAGGATTATATAAATAGCAAGCTTGATAGCGCCGTGGGAGCAACAAAAGTCGTTGGTCCAACAACTGATTTTACGCGTGACTACAGTCCAACGAGCGTCGGATTTTCGGCATTATTGTCTCAATATGCTCACGACAATGAAGGTACCTACGGTATAGCATTCCAAGAACTTAGCGGTGTTAAAAGCCCCCGCAGTGCAACATATCGAGGCGATGCTCAGATGCCCGCTGCTGGTATTCACGCACTGTATCTTGCCTATACGGATATTATGGAACAGCATGCTGGCACTTCGCGCTCCGTTGACATAATTACGGGTGATACGAATGCGACAGAGTGCTTCAAAGATATGCTGCAAAAGTTTGATTATGATTGTCGGGTTGGTTTTTATGAACATTTTGGTCATGCTACCTTGAAATCCCGGGCAGATGAATTGGGTCTGCAGAACACTATCTTTGTTGGGGAAGAAACGATTACGTCTGCGAATGATTTGCAAAAGTTATTCATTGGTTTGTACAAAAACAAGATTGCTCGGATTGAAGGCGGTCAAAAGATACTCAGCACCATGCGTTCGATACGTTCTAACGAGGGCATACCTGCCGGCGTTGCGAGCGGTACATTTACTCATGTAATTGGCGAGGAAGAAGCCGTGCACAATGATGCCGGGATTGTATATAGCACGAATAAGGGTGCCTATGCGTTAACTATACTTTCAGAGGGAACAGAATGGAGTCATATTAAGGGCCTTGTTCAAAAGATCGAAGCTCTCAAGTCGAAGGAAATTCCAAAGGACGCAACATAAGCCATGCTATAATGCATAAGTACATTAATTAATTACGTATCCAGAGTGCAGTGAGAGATCTAGCTCTACGACCTGCCAGCAACCGGTTTAATTCGGTGCTCCTTCTAGCCTATATGGAAAGATGAAGAAAACTCCTTTGTCTTTTCGGACGGCCGAAGAGATGCGTGAAAGGAGTTATTTTTATGTCAAAATTTAAAACAGCCGAGTCAGTGAGCCCTAAGCACCCAGACAAGATATGCGATCAGATATCAGACGCTATCTTGGATGCTCATTTGCAACAAGACAAACATGCTCGTGTAGCGATTGATGTTGCGGGTGGCCATGGAACGGTTTTTGTAACGGGCGAAGTGACATCGAAAGCAAAAAATATTGATGTTGCGGGAATTGTACGCCGCATTGCAGGTGATGTCGAAGTCGTTGAACATGTTGCTGCACAAAGTCACGAGATTGCGCGAGGTGTTGATACTGGCGGTGCTGGTGACCAAGGTATTATGGTTGGTTATGCATGTAGCGAAACAAAAGAACTATTACCACTCGAGGTTGTATTGTCACGCAAACTTAATCAATATTTGTATAAAAAATGGCCATATGATGGCAAGACGCAAGTTACGCTCAAAGACGGTATTATCGTGTCTGTTGTCGCAAGTTTTCAGCATGCTCCATCTAACCAATTAAGAAAAGCTGTGGCAACATGGCTAGATAAAGAATCGAATGCGACAATAGCAAAAGATGTTGAATTTCATGTGAATCCATCGGGTGACTGGGCGCAGGGTGGTTTTGATGCGGATGCTGGGCTGACCGGTCGTAAATTAGTTGTTGATAACTATGGGCCGCGAATTCCAATTGGAGGCGGTGCGTTTAGCGGCAAGGATCCTAGTAAGGTTGATCGATCGGCGGCTTATGCGGCTCGTCGTGTCGCTGTTGATTATCTGAAAAAAGAAAACGCGAGCGAAGTGTTTGTATACCTGGCTTATGCGATTGGACACAATCAGCCACTTGAGGCAACGGTTGTTGTTGATGGTCAAGAACGATGCGTAGAAGGATATGATTTATCGCCAAGAGGTATCGTGGACTTGCTCGACCTAAAGCAACCAATATACGAAAAAACGGCGCAATATGGACATTTTGGTCATTCTGACTTTTCGTGGGAGAGCTGAGATTTCATAAACCACTAGCGGTATAGTAAAATAACTCTAGTGGTAAAACATCAAAAAACGACCAAAAAGCACGCGTCGCATGAACGGCATGTTACCTTGCACCACCACCATCACAAGCCATATCGCAAACGACATCTTGGTTTGTTTGTCGGTTCGTTGGTTGGATTAATTATAGTACTCACATTACTCGTGCAATACAGGGACATTGTTATGACGGGTATAGCTGGCAGCCGTAATTTTATCTCGGATTTTGTTGGAACGAACGTTGATTATGATAAGACAATTCAATCATCGTATGGTTTTGCGGCAACGTTTGATTCCCGGTCACTCTATGCCAATGCCGTTGATGGCGAAACAGGTAAGATTTTTCAGGATAGAGAGTTATTGAGCAAGCGAGCATATTCAAAAATGCAGTTTGCACCGTTGTCACAACAGAATGTTACAGATCAATCGGCTGTTAGCATTAGCTATCATCCAGAAATAAGTGGTGAGCTATCATCCGAGGCATTGATTGATCTTGTCTTTGACGGCGGTAGTGTCAAAAAGGACAAAGTTACCAAAGTATCAACAGAAAATGAAAAAATAGGCGGTCTTGTCTTTGAAAAGTCTGTTTGGCGTACCGCACAGTCAGTTGGTCCGTTGAACAATCTATATATTAGCTATAGTATTTACACCTCTAATATAAACGGTCATCCGCTTGTCATTACGGTAAACGAGGGATTTGTTGATATTCCGGGTATGCATCCACAATACGATGATTTGATTAATTCGTTAGAGTTTACACCACAAACAGCCCGTGTAAATGATCAGCATGTAGCAAGGGTTCCGTCGGGTCTCGGTGATTCTTTGCTCGACACATTGCTCATGGCCAGAACTGCCGCGGCGGCAACGACCGATAAGGTAACTAGTACGTCGGAGCGAATTGCGGCACTTTATAGTCCTGCTGTTGTCAGAGTTTATAACTCGTATTGTATGGACGTAGAGTTTGATAAGGATACTTTATTACGGGACGCTTGTTTATCCAGTGCTGGTTCGGGATTTTTTGTAGGTCAAGACGGCTACATTGCGACGAACGGTCATGTTGTTTCGATGGACCCTCAGGACACGAGTGTATATAACGCGTTTGTTTATGCGATAGCAGGTGATACTAGACTGGTCAATCGCCTTGCTATTGCGGCGGGCTTCAAGCAATCTGATGTACCTACGGGTTCGTCACAGACTGAGGCGTTAGCTATCATTGCGGACAAACTATATGAACTGGACAAGTCTCGCTTTGGCGAAACCAACGCCGTACATAATTTACTGGTTGCAACGGGTAGTCAAAAACCCGACACAAAGAAATTATTATCTGATACACAGGCTCGGAAAAAGCACGTGTCTGACGCATCGATTCAAGCGGCAGTCGTTAAAGCAACGGACTTTCGTCTGATTGATGGCATAAACGGTTTTCATAATTCAGATGTCGCAATTATAAAGATTGATGGCAAGAACTTCCCTATTGCCAAGCTAGGTAGTATTGATGATGTGTCACAAGGTGGAGAATTATCTATTTTGGGATTTCCGGGCAATGCAAACGAAAACGGGCTTGTTGATTCAGAAACATCGACAGTAACACTCACGACCGGCAAAGTTTCGTCAATAAAAAATGCAGACGGTAGCGATAATCGTTTGATAGAAACGGATACAACGATTGGTCACGGCAATAGTGGCGGCCCGGCATTTAGCAATAGCGAAGAGGTTATCGGTATCGCGACGTATACGCTGGATGGTTCCGGCAGTGGTGATGGCGTTTACAATTATGTTAGGGACGTTCAGGATCTTATTGATTTGGCCAAAGCGTCTGATATTTCATTTGATCAAAACAGCGTAACCCAGGAACAGTGGGAGGAGGGCATCGAGTTTTTCTATACCGCTCATTACTCAAAAGCTTTGCAGAATTTTCAAAAGGTCAAGGAGCTGTACCCATCTCATAATAAGGTTGCCGAGTTTATCGCGACATCTAAAAAGCGTATTGCCAATGGTGAAGATGTTCAAGATTTCCCTGTCGAAATAGCCATTGTTAGTGCCATAGTTTTGCTTGGCGGAGTTATGGGCGGCTTGTTTATGATTATTCATCATCACAAAAAGCATAAGGTATATATTGCCGGTGTCGCGCAAGGTACGGTTGCACCCTACGCAAAGGGTGAAACGGCGCCATTACAACATATTAGCGTATCGAATCCAACCGTTCAGCCATACGATAAAATCAGATAAACTGATCGTTATCTGCTAGTATCTTGACGAATTGACCGGTATTTTGTACAATTACCCCTGTATTCCGGGGTGGCTCAGCGGTAGAGCGGGGCGCTGTTAACGCCTAGGTCGCGGGTTCGAATCCCGCCCCCGGAGCCAAGCTCAGCATCAACAGGGGTAGACCAGGTTCCTAGACCGGGTCTACTTTTATTTTTGAACATACTCTTTAAAAAATCACCCCTGTTGCAAGTACGAATCCAGTCGCCGATTGCACAAAAATGTTGGAACCGTGAGAATAGACAGATTTGTGTCTATTACCTCTGTCGCGTGGTACTAAAAGTGACCAGTCACCATTATGGCAAACAAGTAG
>CAMPEU010000027.1 GCA_946804195.1 uncultured Candidatus Saccharibacteria bacterium
GTCATATAGATCAACCATAGTTGGTGGAGGCGACGTGTGTGTTAGCGGGTCGCTGGTAATTCCAGTACGTGCGTAGGTATCGATCAGTGCTTGATCGAGGTCGGCTTCTTCGGCTGGCGTCATTGTAGTTATGTTCGTCTGACCACTCGCCTGTAGCGACGCACCACCGAGCATTAAACGCAATAATCCATGTAGCGTAACGAGGTTTGCACGGAGCGCATCGTCGGCTTCTTCGGAGTCTACGACATGTGGTAAATCGAATGGATTAACGCGGACATCAGAGTTGAGGCTGAGACGAATATAACTACCGCCAACCGCATCTGATAATTTTTGGTATTCGTTTTCTGGGTCGATAATCAAGACGTCTGTTCCCATCATCATCGAACGTACAGCCTCGAGTTTGACGGTAAATGATTTACCGGATCCGGACTTTGCAAATACCACCATATTGGCATTTTCTAGCGTAAACCTATCAAAGATAATCAGGCCGTTATTGTGCATGTTAATGCCGTATAGGATTCCACTTTCTTGGGTCAAATCGGCACTTGTGAACGGGAAGGATGTCGAGATTGCGCCAGTGTTCATGTTTCGACGAATTTGTAACTGATCAGTCATCTGTGGGATTGTGCTATTTATACCTTGTTCTTGTTGGCTCGATGCAACCTTACTGAATACTAATTGCTGACCAAAGATTGTTTCGATTTTGTGCTGAATAAAGTTCAGTTCGTCCAAGCTATCTGCATACATCGTAATGTACAAACCATAGCGGAAGAATCGTTCTGATCCGACTTGGATTTCGTCACGAAGTTCCTCGGCATCGTTAAGGGCGGCTTCGAGTCCTGGATCGCGGGTGCGACCCTTTTCTTCGTTAATCGCCATAGTGGCCTGCATTTGTGTTACTTTTTTGCGAAGGTTTTTTAGAACAACGTCAGATTCGACTGGATAAAAGAACATGCTGACATCCAGGACTTCATCGATATTGATAATACTACTCAGCCATCCCGTGTAAATCTGTCGTGGATACGCATAGACGTAGATAGTGCGACCGTATTTCGTACCTAGGCGGAAATATCCAGCATGAATTTCCAGGCTAGATGGTGCAATCAAATCACGAAGAGTAGTGATGCCTTTTTGAAAAGCCTGCTCGACTTCGGCTTGTTCTCGTGCTCGCTGTTGTGCAGCGACATCAACTTTCGTTTTTGCCATGTAGCTCCTCCTCGCGTGTCAAATGAACTTTTGGCGCTTCGCCCTCGCCCTTGCGTACATACATTGCTGTAACACCTCCGAAATCACCGAGCGGTTCACGAACGGCTGTATCTGGATTGTAAAAGTTGTAATACAACTCACCCAGTTCTTTGGTGTTTAATTGTACGCACTTTATTCCCAGTTGGAACAATCCGCTCATAACAGCATCGGCATGATTTTTGATCTCGTCGATTGCTTTTTCGTATTGCTCGTGACTGACAACAATTGCACGTTGCTGCGGTGTACCGCCAAAAATTGTACTAAATAAACTCTTGCTACCGCGTTTGATTGAATCAATATCACCATGCGGCCAATAAGGAACAACGATATAAAAACTCTTGTCCATGATATTTGCTTCTTGGGATAATGTATCAATAAAGTCGATGTAATCATCGGTGAGAACATTGAGGAGCATATTTTCTTGATCACGCCGGATGTTTGTGAGGCGTTCGATATACGGCCCAATGTCAACTCGTTGAGAGCGAATCAAGATTTGAACTGGAAAATACAAAGAGTTGAGGAAATTTTGATAACTATATTCGATACCTTCACGTTCCTTGCTACTCATCAGGTCAAAGTTAATTGATTTACAAGCGATGACAGCCCGAAAACTGCCATCATTCATGATAACCATATTGTCACGAAGTTCAGAGAAATGCAGGCTATTTTGGGTCGTATTTGGGTTGGCGGGAGGTGCAGGAGTTCGCGCCTCTCGTTGGTCTGCGGCTGGAGGCGGCGGGCCAGCAGGTTGGGCTGGTGCTTGCGCCATAGGAGCAGGTGTGGCGACAGGTGTTTCCTGCGCTGGTGCGGCTCTCTCTGGTTGTGCTTGTTGTTCTTCGGGCATGCCCATTATCCCTCTTGCTTAATGTAGTGAAATCATCACTTCTTCGCCTTCGCGTAGAACCTTGTTATTGTCGGCAACTCGCTTTGCCTGGTGTGCAATTGTTGCTATTGTTACGCCCTCCTGGTCCGACAGGTCCTTCGCCTGTTGCTTGGTTAGTTCCATTGTATCAGTATCGGGGGTGGAAACGCTAGTGTCTACTTGTTTTGTTTTGGTTGGTTTTGGATGACTTTTTTCTTTGGTTGCACCTTCGGCGAGAGCGGTAGCATATGCTGCTACATCACGTCCGCGTTGATCCGCTATCTTTTTTACAGATGCTGCTTCTTTGATGCGAAGTTCATCTTTTGTGAGTACATGCGTGACACTAGTATCGTCATCCGCGGTATTCGCAGTAACAAGGGTTGTACTGGGGGTGTCAGTTTTTTTCGTAGGTGCGGGTGCGGATTTTGGTTGCGCTTTTGCCGACGCCTGCATATTTTTCGTTGCCTCTTTCTTTTTGGTCGCGGTTACATCTTGCAGGCGTTCGGTGAGCGCCTGTGCTTTTGCGCTGTCCTCGGCCATGACGTCAGTTGCGCCCTTTGCTTCGAAATATAGGTCAGAACTAAGAGATGTATCAGGAGTACCGGCCGCACCTCGGATAGCCCAGCCGTGTGAATCAACCAAATTCGCTAGGTAATCTAGGCGTTTTGTGGCTTCGACATTATCAAATTCTTTGGTGAGAATTCGATCAGAGTTTTTTGCCGGAATAATTGTCACATAAGAATCGATACCGTCCGGTTGCCAAAATCGTTTATGTGATTTGAGGAAATAGTACGAAACGACCGCTGACAGATACGCCTCCATCGGCTGATCTTTGCGAAGAGGTAGCGCCAGCGCGCCAAAAAATACGATAATCGGCAAAGGTAGGATTGCGAGTACGGGAAAAAGTTGCCCCAGACCCCAGGCGCCAGCCATGGAAATGGCAACAACGATCAGATAAATAAACTGACGAAAACTAAACGGTCCGATCAGCTTGTCGTCCGCCTCGACGTCTTGAGGTACTTTATACACCGCCATATCTGTTAATAGTATAGCGTATTACTTATGCTTTTACGAGAGGTGGTGTAGGTTAGCAATTTCTTAAGGACTAGGAGGCGTATTGTTTACTCGTGAACCAGCGATTCTTACGATTGTTTCCTTGTTGTTTTGCTTTACGCCCTCGTGAGACTTTGCCTTTTGGGCACTTAATGCTGCCTGTTGAAGAGTTGTTTTTGTACTGCCGGTAGCCGCCGCTGTGACACGTTCCATTGCCTGTAAACTTGCCTTGCTTTGGCCGTTGATATGATCAGCGGATGCGTTAGTATAGGTACTCGCATTACCTTCCCATTGAACGAGTGATGCTATAGCGTTTCCGTTTTTATCCGTATTACTAGTAGCCCAGTTGTCGGCTGCTAGGGATGTGCTCTTGATACCGGGGTGTTTGAAGCGGGTATGTTTTTGCATTGCTCTAGACATCTTGCTATTTGCGCCTTCAGGGTTATCACTTTCGAAGTCTTTCATCACTTTTAACCATGCATCTGTACCCGTTTGCCCCATTTGAATCATGAGGTTTTCCGCGGCTTTTGCACCTATAACATCACTACCTTCCATTGCTTTTTTGAATTCACTCTGGAGTTTTCCTAGATCGCCTTCGGTGCCGCGATTGAGAACTGATTGCCTTTCCTGGACGTCCTTATCCTCGAGCTGTTCTGCGGCGCCGGCGAACTGTCCAGCAAGTTTTTCATTTTGGTACTTAAAACGACTTGGTGCTAATTTTGATCGACCGATATTTCCAGCAACGCCTTGCGAAAGTATACGCGTGCCACGACCCCGCCAACTAGTGCCACTCATCTTGTCGGCATACTTTTCGGATTTACGGTCCTTTCGATATTGCTTACGAGCCTCCCAGCCTTTACCGACCGACGACCCCTTGAGTCCTTCACCGGCTTTGTTTACGCCCTTATTGGTGTATGTATCGACTGCGCCACTAATTTTGCCACCGATTGCACCGGCACCTTGCAAGGCGGTCTTTAGAACGCTCCATACTGCTAGCATTGGTGCGACGGCAATCAGTGCTGCGACAAGTCCGAGCATTACTGGCGTGGAACGATCACCACAAGAGCCGGTTTTAGCACCATTTTCTTGGTTATTAGTTTGATTACCGTCGGCATCAAGGATGGGCTCTGGTTGTTCGGCGCTAGATGGTAGCGTAATACATTGCCCGCCACCGTCACTGTAAAAGTTCTGATTGCCACTAGGAGAAGACTCACTACTAGTACCAGCCACTAATATGACGGCGCTCGCCAATTGACCTGCACCAAATAATAGTCCGATTACGGGGAAAACCATTAATAGTTTCCAGAACATACTTAACCATTTACGGAAGTATTGCTCGGTATTTGGTAGTAGATACAGGACAAAAGCGATAGGAGAAACGACGACGAGCAAGATGATGAAAGCCTTTCGCATTAACAGAATAATAATGAGAGTGATAACCGTGATAACAATTACGCCAACTGCGGGAATCATAACAGACAGAATGAGCCATACTGCCACAACAGAGGCCAGGGCTATACCAGCGATTACAGCCAAGGTACCTGTACCTCTCTGGATACCGGTATCGCTAGCGACCGGCATGGCAGTACGATCCGATACGTCACGTGCCATATCAACCAAAAAGTTCTGAACCTCATACCCTAGAATATTTGAAAGATCTACCATTGCCTGACAAATAAAGTACGAAACGTTAACTGCTACTGCAGCTATGATCAGCCGCGGTAGCATTTTTTTGATTCCGTAGTTGTCGAGTCCTCGTCCTGTAACTTGGGATAGAATAATTATCAAAAATGCAGCAATGAACATAACATTGGCGATGTTGCGTGCTAATTCCCACGATTTGTAAGTGCCCGACGGTTCCTTGCCGGCACCGTATGTAGCGACTAGCTCGGGCTCGGTTTCTAGGAACGTCTTTGATAGGAATTGAAATGACTGATCACCAATCCACGCCGCTTTTTCCATGAGCGGACATACTATCCACCCAATTTTATCGACGGCACAGGTGATGTCGTCATCACTTGCGTCAGCATTTGTTGTTGTTGGGTTCTGCTGTCCGGGCGTTACTGGATTTGGGCTACTCGGTTGAGCGAGAGCGATGTCGGTGTTGATATTGAGAGCAAAAGATAGCATCAAAATGATGCCTATAAATGCACTAGACAAAAATTTCACAATATTTTTTGTGTCTGTTGTCACGCTTATACTATAACATAAGCGATACCGCTAAGAGAGTATCTAAGGCTTAAATATTTTGATCTATTAACAAATCAAGAGCTGGATTGTTGATCTGATTGAAAGTAAATTCATTGATTGCTATCGTATTACCTTCGACGTCGCTTCTATTTACGAAAACAGAGTAACCAACCTTATTGTCAGTCGCTAATGACTTATGTCCAATCAGTCGTCCACCTTGATCATCTATAACCACGCCGTTTATTGATCCAGGCTTTAACTCCTTATTACTCAGTATGGTTGGAGTAGCTTCATATAGTTCTATAATTCCAACACCAGGGTTTTCTTTTATCCATGCTTCAAAGTTGCTATATGTTTTTGAGCCAGGCCTTGCCAGCACGCTAAGGGATTGTAGGGCATCTTTTGGGTCTGGCTGAGCAGTTACGAAGTAGATACTTATTGACCAGTAGTTTAGGTAATCTTGGTCATTCCATTGCGATCGAGGCTTCTTTAGATCGGGCATGTAAAATGCACCCTTATCAACCATTTCTCTCTCGCCATCACTGTAAATAGTGTATGCTGCTGGGGCGACCATGTCCTCATAAGAACTTTCAAAGTATTGACTGAAATATTTAGCCTGGTCATTTGCTCGAATAAATTCATCAAGTTCTGCATATGCCTTAGGGTTTAGATCGAATCTTTGCTCCTCGGTTAATTCGCTACCATTAGGTTTTTCAGCAGAAGTGATAGGAGCAATTTTTCCATCGAGCACATCATCAACATCATAGGTTGCAGTTACTCTGCCGCTTTCGTCTGCGGCGTAGATTTTATCTCCAGTTGTACTACATCCGGCAAGAGCCGCGGCACCAAGTGCTCCGGCAGCGGCCAATACTGCGACGAATTTCTTTTCTCGAGTATAGCGGGGTTGTTTTTCGTGGTTTGATTGACGTTTCATTATTGTCTATTATACACTAAAATACAATAAACGCAAGCGTTTTGATCAATATATTATGCGTAACAGGGGTTATTTTCCTCCGAATGCACTACCAATGTCGTTGAGGAAATCGGCAAACTCTTGCAGTCCCGCTGGTGTTCCTGGGCCGTCCAAGGAGGCGAGTGAGGTGCAGTCTTGCTGACCGTTTTCTGGTTGCAAGATACTATCGAGGAAATTTAGTGTTGGACAAACAAAACGCGGGTCATAGTCTAGATGGTTACCAAACCCAGAATCACCTTCCGAGTTTCCCGGAATGACGAGTGCATCGGACCTGATACCGAGTGATCGTAACTTGTCGCGCATACCGAATGCATTGTCCGGTGGAATAAGCTTGTCTGTTTCGAACCCTGCTAGAAAACTTGGCGCTGATTCTGGACTCGCAAACAAGGCTGGAGATAGCGCTGTAAAGTTGTCGATACACTCGACAAGTTTTTTGCTAGATAAGTTCATAACGCCGCCTGACAAGCTAAGTAGTCCACCACTTTCGAGTTGACCAGAAATCGACTCAAGATTTCGTCCTGTTTGTAGGGCGTATTGCCCTGCGGTTAACACGTCGGTTAGGAGGCTGATTGGATTTATGCTGCTGGCATCAAAGCTTCGTCCTCCCAGATCGATACCTAGTCCCGATAGATCATTACTACTCAAACCCTGGCCGTATTCTGCAACATCGCCACTACCACCGGTTAATAGGTCGGTAAAATTCGTAAGCCCAGCGAGATCTGTCGGTATGCAAGTTGAGTGGTACATGCCAATCAGGAAGCTTTCGAATGAGCGAAATAGTGCCGTATAGCCATTTGTTGGCGCAGACCAGCCGACGGCGGCTCTGGCGCCCGATTTGCCACTTGCTGCGACACGCATCGACAAGCTACCGCCTGCGCTATCACCCCATACGACTATCCTAGTGGGATCGACGCCATACCAATCGGCGTGTTTGGTTATATGACTTACTGCACGCATAACATCTTCGAATTGATAATAGACGCCGCCAGACCCAAGCCTATAGGTGGCATCAAATGCTGCGTAGCCACGTTTTTGGAGCTGTCCTCCTGATCGTGGGTCGTCTACGATTTTTTGACCCACTCCGTCATTCGCAATCCAGCCACCACCATTAAAGAATAGGATAGCTGGTGAATTACCCCTGCCCGGTGCATTGGGTAAAGGGATAATCTCTTGTTCTTTACCTGCACCATTGATGTAGTATCCATAACGGTCGGGTTTCTCGCTAGTATCAACGTCTGCATCTGGTCCTTGTTCGTGGAGTGTGTCGATGTACTTTTCTAACGAGTCTGCTTGATCGAGCTGGTCGAGCCATTTCAGAGGATTATTTTCGTCAGTCTTAGTATCCGTACCACCAGAACTACCCACTGTATCAATGAAAGTTTTTCCTGAAACAGCCCCGGTGATGCATGCACGTTGGTTAATCGTTGATCCTTGAAGTTCAGTCTTTGTCAGACAATCTTGAATTGATTTAGGCTTGCCTTCTTTGCCGTCTTGTCCTAGACCGCCGTATAGGCACCATAATGCAGCGGCGTCATTATTTTTGTAAGGTGCGCAAGCGTTAAGGATGGCTTCCTTGTATGTGTCGGCGTCATTTTTTGTGTTGGTTGGCGGATTGATGATTTCATTCGGAACATCAATTGTCTTTATGCCCGCCCCTGTTGCGCAGGCATTGTACAATTCGATATCTGTCTCGGCGACTTGCACTTCACATTTTTTGTACGAAACACCAATGGTACATGCGGTGTATAAATCACCGGTATATTTGTCGCAGGCCTTATTGATATCCAGTACCGGCTTGTCGGTAATTTCACCACTTTGTTTTGCTTTTTTGGCAGTACGGCAAATGTTGGCGACAGATTCATCATAGGCGTCAGCATAAGCGTCACACTCCTCGCCACCACGGGCACCGTCCTTGCAGGCGTTACGCTGTCCGCCGACTTTGTATTGACTACAGTAATCGTCGGCGGTGATTGCACTCGCCTGCTGCACGATACCACTCACACTACCAAGAGCAACCAAGATTGCTAATACTATAAGACGCGCAGAGCCAAGTAAACTATTACCACGGAACCATGCGTGATCGAAAAAGAGAAAAAGTCGTTTTGTTTTTTTGCTCATATCGACTGTATTTTAAGGATACACCACCTAAAGAGTAAGGACAAGCACGTTACTCTATGCGGCATTATGCTTGTGGTAGTATATATATAGAAATGAAACAGTCGTTTTCTCATACAAAATTAGCGCTTTTTTTGAAAAAGCGCACGAAATACATTGCTTTGCCGGTAATGGCGCTTATTGCAATTAGTGTGATTGTTTTGGCTATTGTGGCTATTATGGTTATGCCGTTAGTCAAGGATCCGAATAGAGGTATTGGTGCGGATGGATTCCACGCTGGTATTGAAAAGGGCGCCGATCTGGGTGTCGGTAATATTGTTACAAAACAAGATGTTATTGATATTCTAGGCGAAAAGGCCAAATCCGTAGAGAGTGCCGACGTTAGTAAAGTTTTTAATCTGAATGGTATACAGGGTCAGACTTTGACTTATGATTTCGAACGTTCGGATGGAGTCAAGAATAGTTTATATATCGACAAAAAGAAATTTGATAGTACAAGTACGCTCAAATCTGCAAACATACTAGCGAACACAACTAGTGCCGGTAAGGTGGGAGAATTCAAAGCATATTTCATGCATGCGGTGACTTTTGGATCAGACCGAGAGTACTACTTACTCGTCACAAAAGATTTAGAAGCGTACTTATTTGCGTTGGTCCAGCCATCGCGACGCATTACTATTAGCGAAGTTTCTGCAGTCGCTGTCTTGAAACAGCTTGCCCTAAAAGCAGAGCTCTAGACTAGTCATCACAATTCCTTTTACCAGGATGTATATAAGATGTCATTGTGCAAATAGAAAGGGTCGCTATAGTTAGCGGCGGTTGCGTTGTCGAGATCTGTGCAGTCTGTGCCCCCCGATAGCGACCCATCAACCGAGCAGATCATTGTCCAGGCGCGGAAGTTCGTGAGCATCTCGCTTTGCTCGGTACATTTTTTACCTGTATACCAATCCTGATCAGCCGATGCACCTTCGGTAATTGATGAAAAGCCCGCGATAGGATAAACCTTGTACGGATTACCGCTGTCATAGGGGCTAATCGGCTCGACGCCATTTTTTTTATCTTTTTGTTTTTCGCGTTGTTCTTCTTTGGAAAGTGCTTTGTATTGGACGTGCATTGCGCTTCGCCCCCACGGATCTTGTCGATTGACGCAATATTGGAGGAACTTGTCATATTCACTTTCGGGAGTAGGTGCACCGGTCTTTTTGTCTATATACGGTTTTTGAGAAACGGAAACAGCTGAATTTAGTTGGCGTAGGACGTTTGGCGCATCGCCTTCTGGGTCGGCTTGAGCGAGACGTTCGGTTAGTTCATCAATCTTTTCCCTATATTCATCACTATGAGTATCGGTCATATAATCGATTACAGTATTAACATCAGCTGCAAGTTCTAGACGACTAAAGCTGTAGCGTACGTTACATGCCGTATCCGCCATAATCAGGATTGCCAAATATTCAGGGTCGGGACAAGATAGTCTGAGCGGATTGAACGGATCTGGCTGTAGGTAATATATAGCGTTTGCGCTTGGATCGAGTCTTTTGACTCCATCGGTTACGAGCGTCATAACATTGGCAATTGTCGAGAATAACGGAGTCTTGTCATCGTAGACTGGCGTTAGTTTTCGTAGGATTGACCCAATGAACGAAAATTTATTATATGGATCGAATGGATTTTTACGTCCGTCGTAGCGTGCGACTTCATCATAGTCTTTTTCTACTTCTGATTTTTTAGCCAAATACTCTGCCATAAATAGTGCATTACTCGGCATCATGCCGCGTGACATCGCCATATCTCCGAGGATTTGACCGGTACCTGCAAAAATAGCATCACTAGCGGCAACGCCTTTTGTTTGGGAAGTAAACAGTAATGAGGTAGCGTTTGCCCATGCGAGCACGTTTGCCCCAAATATTCCGGCAACATATGGTGAAAGCGTTTCGGTGGTTACTTTGAGCGAGGGTTGCATGAGGAACTCACCTCTCGTTCTTTTTTCTTTATCATCATAATGAGGTGGTGGGCAGGTTTCGTGCGCGACTTCTATAGCGCCCGCGAGAGCTCCTTGCCAGCCAGGCGTCGCGCTTGCTTCGATTTGGGGGATACAGGCTGTGTCTACATCCTTTTTAATAGCTGCGTGATTCGTTGTTTTTTCGCCTCCCAGGCAATATTCACGATCACCTCCGATGAGGTTAACGGGGGGCATTGTTAGTTGGCCGGTAACATTTGATGCCGCACCCTGAGCTGCAGCGGATATCATAATTTGCGACCATGCTGGTGTAAGTGCAGCAATTAGATCAAATGTGTCTAGGTAATAAAAAAGTCCAAAAATTGATGGAATCGGTAGGTCGCCAAAAACGATAGATTTATACATAGATGAATCTGTGGCGTTTGGTCCGGTATACCCTCCGAACGTACTCTCGGCTAGTTTGCTAGCAAGGACATTAGTTGGCACTTCGTCAGCAATACCTGCTTTGATTGAGTCAGCTGCTTTGAGATATTGCATAGCAAATCGCGCGACCGTAGCTGCTTTTGCGGACTTGGCATTATTGGTAACTGCTTTTGCGAATGAATACCACGAACATTGCAATCCAACGAATGAATTTGATTGGTTTGCGACGATTAACATGTAGGCCTCTAGTTGTGCGATTGTAATGGGACTACTGAGTGCCCCTAGGCTGATTCCGTTTTCAGAGCTTGGCCTACCGTAAATATCGATACCGCCCCCGTCTTTCACTGATCTATCAAATGACCTGTTGACGTTTTTTTCTGAATTACCACCGACAGTTGGTGTTTTTGTCATGTTGTATCTTTGTTTAATAACCTGCCTGTACCGTGCATCTGTAAAAAAGCTAGATTTGGGATTAAATACACTATACACAAGTGCTTTATTGGCACTACTTAGTCCTGCGTATAAAAATAGCATGTCACCGGTTGCGATGAGCCCGGGACTTTGGACGGGCGGAATGATTGCGGTGACTTGATAACGCTCCTCGGGCATGTCATTTTCGTATACTTGGTCATCTAGGTTGTCCTCTTTGACCTTTTGTCCCAGAACCGTAAAGCCCTGTTTTTCGAATGATTGTTTTTGTGCGCGACTCATTGTCGATAGTTTGCACTTTATCGAGTCTTGTTCTCCGCAATTGCTTGCACCTATCTTGTAGTTCATCATTTTTTTGTAATACGTATCTAGCGCAATTGTCGCATCAGACAAGTCATTTGTGTACATCTCTTTGATGTTTACGAGCAGAATATTTGGTGCAAAAATCGAACTATACCAAACGCCGATAACGATCAAGCCGACTACAAACATAATTGACGACCCTTTGCGTAATTTGCCTGAGCGTCGACCGGTCAGTTTTAGGATACCTTTTTTGTTCGAATCTTTGTTGGATTTTTTAACGCTACCTTTCCAATCAGTATCGGGCGCAGATTCTTGAGATTTTACATCAGTATTCTTTTCGCTGCTGTCGTCTTTTTTTTTGGGATTGAATTTTGATTCGTAATCAGACTCGGCCGATGTTTGTTCGGCAGGGTTGAATGAGTTTTTCGCCATTACTTATCATCCTTGTTGCTACTCTTTTCTATAGTGTTATCGGCATCTGATATTTGTAATAGCTCATTTGGTTCATCAGGATCTTTTTTGTTCAGAATATCTTGTTTTTCTCGCGCCTCATCCAAGTCCTTCTCGGTATCAAACAGATATTTTTGTGCTCGCGCTTTTGCTTTTTCCTCGGTGCCACTAATCGGCGGCTGAGTCATATTATCAGGTGGATGTTGTTGGCCTAACAATGACGAAGCATCAATTTGTACAGGTATAGCGACGGCTGTTGTTGCTTGTACGGGAGTTGAAGTTCCGGTAACGATATTTTCATTTTGAGCAATTTGTGGAGCTTTGAAGCCGACGGTAGGTGCCGATGGGCTACTGCTGGACCCACCTCCACCACTACTGCCGGATCCTGCCGCAGGTGCACCGGCGCTGAATTTACGTTCGCTATCCTTTGATTCGTGACCTTTTTTGCGATTCATTTGGCTAAAGAGGTCTTTGGCGGAGACGCTGTCGTCAGCTGCATCCGTAACACTCTTTTTACCATTCTTACTATCTTCGTTTTTGCCGCCAGTGGCATTGATTCCATCAAGATTAACGTCCTGGGCATCCGTGTTAAGGCGTGCGTTTTCTTGTTCTTGTTGTTTTTCGGCATCTGTCTTATCATCCTGGGGTTGTTTCTCGCCTAATGGATTCTGCGGAAGTGCCCGCTGTCCTTCGCTCACACCCGCGGCGCTATATTGCTGCCCATCCAATATTGCATCTTGCGGAAGTACTCGTGATGGTTGCCCGGAGCCTCCCCCAGATAACGCGCTGTTACCGGGCGAACGTCGTCTGCGGCTATGGGAATATGCTTGTCTACGATTGGGGGTTTCTCCTCCAAACATCCTCTTTATATTTTGGGCGCCGGCTGTAGCCTTGCCAGTAACACGAGCTTCTTTGTCGTCACCGCCCCCGCGCCGTCCCTTTACCGCCGCAGTTAATCGAGATCCGGCAGAGCTCATAACGGTCGACATATTCTTGAACAGGAACCACACGCCCAGTAGCGGCAGTACGGCCGCTGCAGCCGCGGTTAGATCGGTAATAGCACTACCGGATCCACCAAGTGCCGAGGAGTAGCCATCGTTGGCTACGCGGTAATTCCTGAAATTTGGATCGCTTACTCCGACGCTGATAATCGTCGCGCTGACGATTTGTCCCGCACCGAGCAACAGGGCGATAATTGGATAGAGCATCAGGAGTTGTAGGAATAATCTGACACCCTGCGTAAAGAATCGTTCGAGATTTGGTAGCAAATACGCAACAAATAATAGTGGCGACACGAGGATGAGCATCGCAACAATAGTCTTTCGCATAATGAGCACAACAAGCATTACGGCAGAGATGGTGGCGATGGAAACAATAACGGCTGCGACGGGCGCCAAGAGGACCCAGGCGATACCAGGTTTTTGCATGACAGCCGAAGTAATAACTGTCAAAATACCATCATTAAAGGCGCTTCCAGTTTTGCCGATTGGCATGATTGTTGTACCGGTACGCTCTGCAATGCCGCGTAATATATTTATTAGAGAGTCACCGACAATGTTCGAGATGTCTATTAATATGACACATAAAAAATACGAGAGATTAACGGCAATTGCGGCGATTATCAATCGTGGCAAAAGCCGCTTTATGCTGTATCCCCCACTGTTCTTGCCCGTTAATTGCGAATACACGAGTACCATAAATGCAATCACAAAGGCAGCGTTTGCGATGGTACGCATGATTTCCCAGGCTGTATATGTTCCGCTATCGTTCGAGGCCAGGGCGTAATCAATACGCAAGAAATTCTGATTCATATACGAAAAGCCATAGTCGGCGAGTTTTGCGATTGATCGCATAGTCGGACAAATAACCCATCCTACTGTTTCGATAGCACAGCTAGACAAACCATTAGTAAATGAGCCGCCGAGCGCCTGGAGGCCAGCGAGTTGTGCCTGTGCGGGTCGCGTCATGAGAGGTGTCATGACCATCATAATTGCGATAAGTGTGCCCATTAACAGCAACGTCCCACGCCGAAGATTTGCGCGCAGAACCTCGGTCACACGTTTTGACCAGCGCTGCATCATATACCCTTATAGTATCTGTCAATCCGGTTATGGTGTCAATGAGCTAATGGTGCGATATAATTAAAAGTAATATGCAGCCAGAACAGCAAAATCAAACGCCCACGCCAAATAATATACCTGATTATTTGGGTATGGAACAGGTAACTAATTCCGCTGTAGCCAAACGAAAAAATAGGAAAAAGATGGTTATTGCTCTCTTGTTTTTAGTTTTTACCACCTTCCTTGTATTTGTGGGCATTGTTTTGTATTTATTGTTACAGCAGGATACGCCACAGGAAAGATTCTACCGGGCACTCGATAAGCAAATGCAAGTTAGTTATATAAAACGCGACTTTGAATTAAAAAAAGAGGACGGCTCAATGACCGTAGTTATCTCCACCGATACCTCGAATCTCAAGCAGGCAAAGAGCGACATGCGCACTACTGCGAGCAGCAAAGGCAAGGCGGTCCTGGACATGCAGACTATTGTATTGAGTAAAGAACGGTATATGTTCTCAATACAATCTACCGCGCAGGAATCTTCTTTGGGTGATTTGGAAAAAGATAAGTGGTATAGTGCTCCATTTCATGCTGCTGATAGTAAAGAGGTTGGTTATTGGATAGATGAGACTAAGTCGCCACTAGTATTAAACTCAGTTCAGGGACTGGTACCAACCGGTAACTTTACTGGTGATCAGCGTAGTCAGCTACTAGATTACATTCGGCTGAATGATATATATCATATTTTAGATATACAAACGCGGTCGGATAAAGATACGAAACTAACAGGTTATATAATACGACTAGACATCGACAAACTTAACGAATTAAATGCCCAAATCGTTAAACTACTTGGTCTTTCACCAACGCTTGTCATTCAAAAGCCATATCCTGAATATCAAGAGACAATCTTTTGGGTAAATGAAACAACGGGGATGTTAGCAGAGCTAACGTATAATAGTGGAAAAAGTAAGGATGATATAGATGTACGACAAACCACAGCCTTTACTTATCCCAATAAACTATCAATTTCATCTCCGGCGGGAGTAGAAGAGGTGTCATTTTGAGGAATGCATCACCTAGGTTCGGGCACATCAAGAGCCTTAGTTTCTTTTTAGGAGCTGTCTTAGTCGCCCTTATTCTAAGTGTCATGATTAGTCTCTCAACTAATCGAGTGGCGTATGCGTGGTGCGATAATCTAGGTATTAGTTTCGAACACCTTTGTGTGTCAGAAAACTACGACTCATTGCCGGGTAATATCAAGAGTACGACTAATATTGATGATTTTAGGGAAATTGCTAATAGCTGTATGGAGAGCGGTAATGCGTATGGTATTGATTATGGCATCAGACAGGGTGGATGCGCCGATGCGGCAACATCTTGCCTCAGGCATATAGTAGATCCCGAATATTGTACGGGCGATGTAATGGCGAGTATGGTTGGTGGTTTATTTTCTGAGGATTCGATCTTTGGAGGTTCATGTAATGACGGCAAGTTGACGGATAACGGTGATCAGGATTGTTCTCCTCTCGCAAAGGCAAACAAGGCCGCGATTGATGCCGATACTGATGCAGCAGTTGCAATAGCCAAGGGGGCGTGTACAGTACCTACGACTGGATCTGAAGCGGATAAAACAATCGCAGCACAAGCGTGCACCAAGTCTATTGAAGAAGCTTGTACTAAGCCAGAGCTTAATAATAATGGCACTTTGAAAAATGATGCCGACTACACTAGCTACAAAAAGTGCCTCAGTAACGCGCTATTTGATAATGCTAAAGATGAAAATGAATGTACGGGCAGAGGTGGTAAGTGGACACCAAAGCAAGGACCCGCCCTACCCGGGCAAGGTTTGGGTGGAGCATGTGTCGCTGCGCCTCCCACTACACCAACAGACCCCTGCGAGGGACATGGTGGAACGAACGCTGCCACAGGTAAGTGTAATGATGGTACCGACCCAAAGGAAGCCGACTGTCCGAAAGTTCCCGGTACCAATACGTGCGCCACAATAGGACGCGTCAGTGACCGTTGTGGTGAGGCACGAGTAAATATTATCGTTTGTGGCGATGAGGGTGGCAATGTGGCGCTGAACAATGTTCTCAAGATTGTTGTAATGGTTCTCTCGATTACCGTTGGCGTTGCTGCGGTTGGTGGGCTGGCGTGGGCGGCTGTACTTTACTCCAAGGCCGAGGATAACGAGGGTAACGTTAGCGAGGCAAAGACACTCATACAAAACATCGTAATTGGATTAATAGCCTATGTCTTTTTGATCGCATTAATTAATTGGCTAGTGCCGGGATCGGTGATAACGTAATGATGAACAAAATAAAGATCGCAGTAATAGTAATAGCAACTATGTTTATGACGAGCGCCTCACCCGTCCACGCACAGGGTTTTTTGAGTGGACTATTAGGAGGTGGCGGTAGTAGTAGTGATAAGGGCAATGGTTGTGGCGGTACGCAAACTCACTTTATAGAATGCAGCAGCGAGGAAGGTGGCGTTGAAGCCATAGGCGATGTTATTCGGATTGTTATTATTGTTATGACCTTTTTGATTGGTATCATAGCGACCGGTGGACTTGCCTACGCGGGCATATTGTACGCTAGTGCACGTGATAACAAAGAAAAGGTTGCCGAGGCTCTAGGGGTCGTACGCAACGTGGTTATCGGCCTATTGTTATATGTGTTTACCATAGCGATTATTAACTGGTTGATACCAGGCAGCGTAATAAGTGGTGGGCCAGAACCGTCGCCGAGCACTTCTGTGTCACCTACACAGTAATAGATTGATTGATTTTATGAGGACATGGTAGGATAAGAATTATGAAACGTTTTGTCGTCAGTCTTGCAGTATTTGTCATAATGTTTATGACAAGCCTTTCAGTACTACCCGTAGCAACCGCAAGTGCATTATTACCAGGAGCACAACGATGTCCTAATCAAAGCGACTTTTTGCCTAGTTGGTACGACAACATGTGCAAAGACAAACAAGGTAACATAGTCTCGCCAAATGAAAAAGGCAGTAAAGATGCGAGCACTACCGGGAACAATATCGGCGGTTGGTTAGCACAGATAGCGATAAACCTAGTAACGATGCTTTTGACCCTGGTCGCCTACATTGCCTTGGCGTATGTAATATTCGGTGGCTTTAAATTTATGACGTCAGGCGATAATAGTAGTGGCACGCAAGCAGCGCGCAAGACGATTACTAATGCGCTGATTGGTTTGGTTATTTCGATTATGGCAGTAGCGATTGTTAAATTTGTCTCGGGGGTAGTTGGTTAACATGTTTAATTGGATTACTGATTTGTTTGGCGGTGGTGGTGACAAAGCCAAAACCGATTCGACTATTTCTATCTCTGCCAATGATTTGGGCTTGCCTAACGCACCTACGCAAATTGGCGGTGGTGAGGTTGTTGCGATACTGAACCTGGTTTATGTAGTTGCTGGTATCGTTGCGGTTGTCGTAATAATTATTGGCGGTATCCGGTACACGACCAGCAATGGTGACAGTAATGGTATTCAATCTGCAAAGAACACCATTATGTATGCAGTCATTGGCCTTGTTGTTGTTATTATTGCGGCGGCGATCACTAATTTTGTTATAGAAATAGTAGCGAGAGGAAATACAACATAATGAAACATTTACTTCAACTAACATTTGCTAGCGTTATTTTGGCTGCTGGCTTATTAGTGACGCCACTTGCTACTGCGCAAGTATCTGCTGTCGATGTGCTATCAAAATCATGTGGCGCTGCAGGTGGTAGCGGTACCGCCGGAGCTGGGTCTGGAGCTGGCGAGAGTACGGGTGGCGATACATCACCGCTTTGTAACGCAGCTGGAAAAGATGAACTTCCCGAATTGGTGAAGAACCTCGTTAATTTACTGCTCGCTGTTTTGGGCTTTATCGCCGTTATTATGATTATTATTGGTGGTATCCGGTATACGACCAGTAATGGCGATAGTAATAGTACCAAGGCGGCGAAAGATACGATCCTGTATTCCGTTGTTGGTCTAGTTGTTGCGATACTGGCATATGCAATCGTCAATTTCGTTGTAGATTTTTTTATAAATAGTTAGGTAATCAAGGAGGAATATGAAAAAAATATCAGCAATAGTGGCGAGTTTGGCAATTATGTTTGGCGTCGTAGCCTTGCCGCTTGCCTCAGTGGTGCATGCAGACGCCGCGTCTGTTATCAAAGATAGCGTTGAAAAAGTTAACGAAGGTAACGATACTCCGCTAGAGGAACAGATAAAAACCGTCGTGAATGTACTACTCTTTATCCTCGGTGTGATTGCCGTCATTATGATCATCATCGGTGGTATTCGATACACGACCAGTAATGGTGATCAAGCCAATGTAAAAGCAGCAAAAGATATCATCCTCTACGCGGTTGTTGGTTTGGTAGTAGCCATACTCGCCTACGCTATCGTTAACTTTGTTCTCGATGCATTTGCCAGCACTTAGACCGAGGCTTATTAATACTCGTCGTGTTGAACGGCTGTAACTTGGTGTCAATTTGCTCTTAACAAAACACAAGCTTTTTGGTATAAGTAGACATAGACTAATACAAAGCGAAAGGTATTATAGAATGAATAAGTTAAAAAAATTAATATCGACGGCCCTCATGGTTCCGGCATTTGCAGTGGGCGTTGGCCTGTTTGCAGGCGCTGTACCGGTGTACGCCGTTTTTGACCAGGGCCTACAAGATGGCGCAAACGCCGCACAGGGTAAAGATCAACAAGGTGACGCATCTAGCCTATTCGGTGAAGGTGGCCAAGGTGGTATCTTCCGAACAATCACTAACGTAATGCTCTTTGTCATTGGTGCAATCAGCGTTATTATGTTGATTGTTGGTGGTATTCGCTATGTCGTGTCCGGTGGTGATTCAACCAAGGTGCAAGACGCAAAGAATACGATTCTTTATGCAATTGTCGGTGTTGTCGTGGCGATCCTCGCCTTTGCCGTCGTCAACTTTGTTATTCAGAGCTTTACTGACGGAGCCTAAAAAGGTTTCGGGCGATATAAAAATCCCCGCCGATTGGCGGGGATTTTTGATTGATCAAAATTCTGTTTAAAGAACTTGAATCTTTTTGGCTTGTTCTTGCTTTACCTTGCTGAAGGTGATTGTCAGAACACCGTCCTTTAGAACAGCTTCGACTTCATCTTCTTTGACGGCAACCGGTAGTGCTAGAGTGCGACTAAATTCGCCCCAATAGCATTCTTGAATGTGCCAGTTTGTTGTTCCTGTCTCGTCACCGCTACTCAGAGTACCGCTAACAGTCAAGATACCATCACTGATACTGACGTCTAGGTCATCCTTGTTTACGCCAGCTGTACGAGCCTTCACAACTAGCCTGTCTTCGGTCTCGTAGACATCGACAGCAAGCTGACCCGGGAAGTCGTCATCGGTAGACTCATCGTCGGTTGTTGTTGTCGCGGGGGCGGTATTATCGCCATCGTTTAGGTCGTCATCGTCGTTTAGAAACGCTGCGGCCAACTCATCCTCGATTAAGAGATCGTCGTCGTTTTGTTTACGGGCCATGGGATCCTCCACTTTTTACTCTTGGCTCTTGACAAATAGTCCTCTACAGTATAACTAATACTAGTAGGATAATCAACCAATGAGCGCATGGATACGTAAAAATTACAATGATTGACAGTGGCATCGCTTTTCTTGCTCCCCACCTCTGTTCTGGCTGTGGAAATCTGGGCGTGCTATTGTGCGGTAGTTGTAAAAACGACATCATGGATGAGCCTTTTTTACTGTGTATTGCTTGTGGGATTGGTCTACCGGGAGCCAACGGAATATGTCGGGTATGTGATGTGCCGTATGACCGTGCGTGGTGCGTTGCCGATCGTCGAGATCACCTACAACGACTAATTGGCAATTTCAAATTCACCAATGCGAAGTCTGCGTATAAGCCACTGGCTGATTTACTAGACTCATACCTACCCGAGCTACCTCGTAATACGATTATCGTTCCCATTCCTACCGTCAGCTCGCATATCAGGCAACGGGGATATGATCACATGCTTTTGGTTGCACGCCATCTTGGAAGGTTACGCAAAATTCCGCTCGATACGGGGTTATATCGTACAAGTACAACTCAGCAGAGGTCGGCGAGCCGAGGACAACGCATAACTCAAGCGAAAACTGCCTTTGCATGCAAACAAAGTCTTGATCCGACAAAGATATATTTGCTTGTTGATGATGTTGTCACCACGGGCGCGACGATTAAATACGCAGCACAAACACTTAAAGATAACGGAGCGACCTCTGTTTGGGTAGCGTCAATTAGCAGGCAGCCATTGGATTAACAGTAGTAATCTGGTAAAATATTCTATGCTGACGAGGAGAGGTGGCCGAGTGGTTGATGGTACCGGTCTTGAAAACCGGCGTGCGGTAAAACGTACCGAGGGTTCGAATCCCTCCCTCTCCGCCAGAATGAGTCGACCCCAGTGGGGTCGTTTTATTATCTAAAATATTGCGTTTAAACTTATGCTTCTGTATCCTATACCTAGGAGATAATCATGAAAAAATACATCACAAACACAACAATTGTCATCGCATCACTTTATGTAATATTTGCAGGTCTTTCGGCGGCCGCAGTTGTCCTCGAATGGACCACGTGGGATAAGGTGGGCGACTGGTTGGCTAAAGCTCTCGCATTAGCGGGGATTGTTTTAGCAATCAATATCGTCGTTTCTTTGATAACGCAATTTTTACCTCATTCCGACCAAGTATCTAAGAAAAAATAGACAAAAGTTTGTCAGAAACGAGTACGCCTTTTCGCCTATAGCGCATGGTATACTGCTTGTAATAAATAGGAGGAAATTATGGCGAATGTTGAGTATATAGAAAAGCTTTTTACACTACATCCTGACGATGAGTTACTTGCTCGTCTGTGGGAAATTGATGCAGAGACAATGTCGCGACTCATGCCAGAGATTGGCAACGAGACAATGGAAGAAATAGACGCAGAGGTTCCAAAATTAAAGAGCATTATCAACTTTGCACTAAATAGTTTACGAGTAACGATGGCGCGAGAGATACGCCTAACACCTAGGCAGCGTATGAGGGAAGCACGTATTCAATACGAGGATGTTCAAGAAGTGTCCGAATATCAAAACCTTGAAGACGACTTGCGCTAGCACTACCCCTGATTAAGTGTTATAATCTATCGAGTCAACCGAGATGAGGAGGAGTACCCAAGTGGCTAAAGGGGACGGTTTGCTAAATCGTTAGTTCGGGGAGACCTGGAGCGGGAGTTCGAATCTCCCCTCCTCCGCCAAATGAAAAAGGTGTGCGGCTGCACACCTTTTTCATTTGGCGAAATGGAGAAATACTCCTGCATTTTTATGTATTGTATAATGAGAATCATGAAGTGGGCACAAAAAAACAAAAACGGATTTACTATTGTTGAACTACTAATTGTTGTTGTCGTCATTGGTATTTTGGCGTCTATCGTGACGGTTGCCTATAGTGGCATAACTCAGAGTGCAAGAGATTCAAAGCGTCAAGCAGATATGAAATCAATCGAAAGTGCACTTGAGCTGTATCATCTCGACAACGGAGGCTACCCAGCGTGTAACAACACGCCCTATGTACCGGGCGGTACTTCAAATCGCGTATGCCCTATGAGCTCGCTAGTAAGCTCACTTGTGCCCAAGTATATGTCTTCGATACCGGTAGACCCAATTAACAGCGGGAATGATATATATAGATATGCTGTTGGGTATAAAAAAACCACTGCCACTGGGTTCTCTAGTGATTTATCGGATAACTTTATAACTGGGATGAAACTAGAAACTGTATCAACCGTTGTAAGTGGTTGGACATCACCGAATTACTACACATACCTGGGCGGCAGTAACAACTAGAAACAATAGTTAATTCATCCATTTCGCTCATGCTATACTGTTATCATGCAACCAAATGAGCCGCAGGATTTACAGCGTCCCGGACAGGGTTTACCCGTCCAGCCTGTTCAACCTATGCAGCCTGCTCAGCCCGTCCAACCGGCTACTCAGCCGCTTAGTCCAGTCGTTTCGCCAGCACCAAATCCTCCGGCTGCGATTATTGATTCAGCTACTTTGCAATCAGCATTGAATGACCCACCCCAAGTTGCTGCCCCCGAACCGGCACTAGACACACCTCAGTTGCAAGCCGTTGATCAAGTACCTGTTGGCGAAGACGACGATCAGAATCAGTCAGGCAACGAAGAATTCGAAGGTGATGTGACGTGGACCGCCAATGAATATCTTCATCAAGAGAAAGGCACTAAGTGGCTAGCGCTATTTATAGCGGTCTGTCTCGGTTTTGTAGGATTATCCGTATGGATGCGGGCATGGTCATTTACCGCAGTAATCGTGGTCATTGCCTTCATCGTTATTGTATATTTGCGTCGACCACCTCGCGAACTTGCCTATTCTTTGACAGAGGAAGGTCTAACGGTAGACGACAAGCTTCATAAATATGAAGAATTTAAGTCGTTTGGAGTAATTGAGGACGGCGAAGAATATTCGGTGATGCTCATTCCGACTCAACGATTTCAACCGAGTGTTACGGTGTATTTTCCCGAGGAAGTTGGTGATGATATTGTTGATGTCCTCGGCGAGCGTTTACCTATGAAAGATCTCAAGTTAGATGCCATTGATCGCTTAGTCCGCATGCTTCGCTTGTAGCAGCATCTTGTCACCTCTGTAAAATTATGATAAACTTGCGAAGTTGCGTAAATACGCACCCGTAGCTCAGCTGGATAGAGCGTCGGCTTGCGGAGCCGAAGGCCGTACGTTCGAATCGTATCGGGTGTACCATGAAAAACGACTCACATTCGTGAGTCTTTTTTTGTCCTGTTAAGGATATTGCACAAAGTAGTGATATATGGTATAATCTGACTATGTCAGAGCAAAAGCCATCAACTCCATCAGTAGAGGAATTGATGGAGATATTTTCAAGAGTGAGCGATCAAGATTCGTTAATCGATGGATTGGTTTATTCTGCCTTGGGGTTTGTGGGTGATGGTGACTACGTTGGTCTTGCGCATGTAGCGTTTGGCTTTGGTGGAATCGAGCAAGTTGCAGAGGCCGAAGCGCGTCTGCGTATCATCGGTGATTATGATTGTCGCCGGCCTGAAGGTGAACATTATTCAGTTGATAAGGAAGCAAGACGGAGGCGAACAGTTGGAATTAATGCGATTGTGAAGAATCTGGATGAAAATCAACAGGAATTATTTTATAACACCATGGACGATGAAATGATGCGACTCGAGTTTGAGCATACAAACGTTAGGGGCGAAACTCCCAGATCATAAAATACGCCCAATCGGGCGTATTTTTTTGGCGGAGAGAGAGGGATTCGAACCCTCGGTGAGTTACCCCACACCGCTTTTCGAGAGCGGCCAGTTCAACCACTCCTGCATCTCTCCCCGCTCGATTATTTTAACAGATTAAACTAATCATTTAGTGGAGTCGGTTGACTTTGCCTCATAGCGATATACTTGATCGTGTTGTTCGTAATCAAATTTACTAAAGGCAAAGCCAATCTTTTTGAGTAATTGCGTACTCGATATGTTGTCTCGTGTGACGTGCGCAACAACGTCATAGCCTTGATGAGAGGCCCAATCAACGACCGCACCGACTGCCGCTTTGGCGATTCCTTGCCGAGCATGGTCGCTATCTGTGTAATATGAGATTTCTAATTCAGTTTTGCTATCCATGCCAGCGTTTATTCCACCGACTAAGTTGCCGTTTAGCCAGACACCCAGGCCATACGTTCCGTCAGGTTGGGTGTTTTGGGCTGTTCTTTCGGCGAAATCAGTAATACCGGCAGGTTGAATTCTTCCGTTTGTTAATGGGTCTCTATTCTTTAAGGCTAGTTTCATAACTTCTTCGATATCATCGGGAGTGTATTCTCTGACGATGACGTTCGGCATTTCGGTTGATAGTGAAAGTCGATTACGCTCTGTAGTAGAAGTATTTGAACTCATATATTAATTTTAACATAAGCATATAAAAATGTCAATTACATACAGGGGTGAGCGGTGGTGTAGGGTATAATTAAATCATGCAAGATTCAATATTCACAAAAATTATCAAAGGCGAAATACCAGGTGAGGTCATCTACAGGGATGAAACATGTTTTGTAATCCTTACGATTCAACCGTTGACTGAGGGACATATGCTGGTTATTCCACACGAACAAACTGATAGTTTGTGGGATGTCGATCAGCAGGTATATGCTCATCTGTTTGATGTAGCGAAACAAATGCAGACAAAGCTAAAAAACGCATATCCCAGCTATGAACGGGTTGGTTTGTTGGTTGAAGGTTTTGGCGTACCCCATGCGCATATTCATGTACTCGGCTTTCATGAACCACTGGAACCAACTATCCAAAAGCATGTTGAATGGAAAACGGGTACCAATAGCCCTGTCATGTCTAGCGACACACTGCGAACAGTGGCCGAAAAGCTTCGAGCAGAATGATTACTGTTGTCTCGGTTGGTAAAAAGCATGAACAGTGGGTTAGCGGTGCCGTTAAGCATTACCAGGATCGTCTGAAAAAGCCGTTTGATATTGATTGGGTCTTTTTACCACATAGCTCGTTGCAGGACGATATAGCGCGTCAGGACGAGTCTGAGCGCATACTTTCACGGTTGAATGGTGATGACTTCGTCATATTGCTGGATGAAGCCGGAAAGGCGATTGACTCCCCTGCCCTATCAAAATTATTGGGTGATACTTTTGTGTCTGCAAAAAAGTTAACGATTATTATTGGTGGCGCTTATGGTGTCGACGAACGATTACATGACCGAGCGGGCTTCGTTTGGTCACTCTCGCCTCTTGTGTTTCCCCATCAGTTGGTGCGATTAATTTTGACAGAACAGATCTATAGGGCACAGCAGATCAGCATGAGCCATCCGTACCATCACCAGTGAGTTAGTAGCTAGTGAGCTACTAGTTACAAACTATGTTTTAGAGGGTGTCATACTAGTCAACTAAGTTGACAATTAATACAGCTTATGCTATTATGAAATAGTAAACCTAAAAAACAAATATGCTCACAACAGTAATACAACGAACACTTCTGACTATCGGCGTTATCATCACGCTCGGTATTTTGGTACATGACACCAAGTTTGACCGTGCCGTCACACTTGCTTTGCCTATCGCAGCAGCAACTTTTGGAATCGGTACATTTGCACTCGAGCATGGTGCCGATCATTCACACACGCATGTAGAACGTGCCTCATTACAGCATGCATTTGCGGGAATTCCGAGGGCGCAAGCTCGTGATGATCATCGAAAATATGGCGCGTCAAAGCATTTTGGACGAAATAACTACCTCGGTGGCAACGGAATTATTTGGCCGAGCGCATAATATACTAATTGAGTACGTCTAGCTCTCGCTCTAGCTGAGTAATGAGGGCTTTTTTCTCGTCTATTTGCTTATGCGTTTCTTCGACTAAATGTTCTGGGGCTTTTGCGATATAATTTGGATTTTCTATACGTGCAGATAGTGTTGCTAGCTGTGTCTTTGCCTCACCTAGACGATTCTCGAGGTTAGATTGGTGTTCATAAAGGGTTTCTTCGTCGACATCTAGCCATGCTTCTCTATTCGAGGCAGCCAAACGTAGGCCTTTTGGCTGATCGGTCGCCTCTACGCTTGCAAGTCGCGTTAACCATGTAATGAGTGCTTTGTTGTCGGCAATGAGGGCGTCGTGTTGATATAGAAGAGTGTGGCGCTTCTTTGTTGGCAATTCACTGAGGACATAGCGTGCTTCAACGACGAGCTTTTGTAACTGTTCAAATTCAGCCGCCGCGATATCATTGTATTTCATTTCTTGTGGCCATTTGCTTTGGATGAGCATTTCACCCGTATGCCATTCGAGTGTCTGCCATATGGCCTCGGTTGCAAAGGGGGCGAAAGGATGTGCAATACGAAGAGCGGTATCGAGAACCCAGCCCAATAGCTGAGGATTTGCCTGCTTTTTGCTTGCCTCTACGTACCAATCGGCAACATCATCCCAGATAACGTGATAGACAATGTCGTTTGCCTCTGCAAAACGGTAGCTTTGTAGTTGATCGGCAATAGAGGTCGCGGCATTGTTGAGTTGGCGCACAATCCAGTGATCGGCAAGGCTGGTCGGCAATGGATTGCCAAGAGTGAAATCCTCGGGGAGCGTTCCTTCGATGTAGCGTGCAATATTCCATAACTTGTTACAGAAATTACGACCGGTGACAACGCGAGATTCACCAAATGCTTGGTTTTGTCCGGCGCTACGACTAGCGACTAGACCGAGCCGTAATGCATCTGATCCATGAGCGACAATCATTTCCATTGGATTAACGACATTACCCTTACTTTTACTCATTTTTTGTCCGTGTTGATCGAGAACGAGTCCGTGCAAGTATACTTCTTTGAATGGCACCTGATCAGTTGCGTAAAGGCCAAACATGAGCATACGGCTCACCCATGGAAACAAGATATCGTAGCCGGTCTCCATAACGCTAATCGGATAGTACTTTGATAGATCACCTTTATCGAGAAAGTCAGTTGTAATAAATGGCCATTGTCCGCTAGAGAACCAGGTGTCAAACGTATCTTCTTCACGTTTATATGTTGTGCCATTTACATCAATAGTCTCTTGATCTACCCTGTCATCGAATATCCAATCCTTGTCATCATTGATGTTTTTAAATGCCGGGATTGGTATTCCCCATGGAATTTGTCTACTGAGGTTCCAATCATGAATGTTGCGCAAGTAGTTGATAAGTGCACTCTTTTTACTTTCAGGATAAAATGTGACCTGATCTGACATAAGGCTTTCAATAGCGCGCTCTGCCAGCGGTTTCATCTTTAGAAACCATTGCTTTTTCAGGAGTGGTTGAATGGGCAGACCGCTCTTGTAGTCGTATCCGACGGAATGCTCAATCTCGTCCTCGCCACGCCGTAGTTCGGCCGTTTCAAGCGCTTTTAGAATTCGTTTTCGTGCTTCTTCTACCTCGAGTCCATCAAACTGAGGCGGAACGTTCATCATTTTGCCGTCAAATCCAATGACCTGAATACGTTCGAGACCGTGTCGATTACCTATTTCAAAGTCGTTAGGGTCATGTGCGGGCGTTACTTTGACTGCACCCGTGCCAAATGATGGGTCAACGTGTTCGTCAGCGATAACAGGAACCTCACGATTTGTTAGCGGGACAACGACATGCGAACCAATCAAGTGTTTATAGCGTTCATCATCAGGGTGAACGGCAACAGCGGTATCGCCCAATAGCGTCTCTGGTCGAGTTGTCGCAACGACGATTTCGTCAACATGATCCAATACGGGATAGGCGATTCGCCACAGCATACCTTTTTCGGTTTTGTGCTGTACCTCGATATCTGCGTATCCAGTTTGGTACTTTGTGCTGTAGTTAACAACTCGCTCATCCCTGTAAACAAGTCCTTCATCCCACATCTTTTTGAATGTCTTGTATGCCCTATCGACAACCTTTTTGTCGAGTGTATAAACCAAATCATCCCAAGAGGCGCTCGCCCCGAGAGCGCGAATTTGTGACTGTGTGTTGTGGCGATGCATGTCGACAAAATCGCGAACATTAGCGTAGTTCTCTTCTCTGCTGAATTGCAGACGAGATTTGCCTTGCTTCTCTAGATCTTTTTCGTAAACGACCCAGGTCTCTAGTCCTGCATGGTCTTCCCCGGGAATGTAGATGACATCCCTACCCTGCATGCGATAAAAACGCGCCAGGATATCCTCTAACCCAACGGTTAGCGCGTGTCCAATGTGAAGATTTCCGTTTGCATTTGCGGGTGGCATAACGATGCTATAGGGATCGCCTTTGCCGCTCGGTTTGAATGCGCCAGAAGTCTCCCACATCTGATAAATTGTCGGTTCAAAGTCTTGTGGACTGTAGGTTTTTCCAAGCTTCATATGCTTTATCTTTTCCTGATTCTATTTTCTAGAGATACTACTAGACCATTTTTTATGAATTTTTCACGTGCAAAAACAGATATTCGTCGATTTGCAAGCATAGCTGTTTTCACATGTGTATCTCTGTCTATGAGTATACCATAGCGACAAGCGTTGTATAATGGGGGTATGATATCGTTAAAAGAGTGTGTTAACAGAGAAGAATGGGATGATTTTGTCTTAGAGAGTGACGGGCATCCGCTGCAGCTCTGGGGTTGGGGTACAACAAAGGCGATGCACGGCTGGAAGGTTGAAAGGCTACTTGCTTATGATATGGATGACAAGAGGATAGGGGCGGTACAGATACTGATTCGACGTTTACCTTGGCCGTTTGGTGCGTTAGCATATGTGCCACGAGGTCCAGTTGGAGATATTCGTCACGCCGGAAATGTGTTGGATGCGGTGTCTAGCTATGCCAAGTCACATTACAGTGCGGTGGCTGTTAGTATCGAGCCAGATTGGGCCGATTTGCCTGTATTGCCACACGGTTGGAAAAAGGCGGAAAACACGATCCTGATCCCTGATACGTTGATTCTCGATTTGCATAAATCCGAAGAAAAACTGCTAGAACCTATGAGCAAAAAAACACGCCAATACATACGAAAATCCAGCAGTGAAGAAGGTGTTGAGATTCGTCAGATAAAGAATAGGGAAGAGTTGGAAAAGTGCATGAAGGTGTACAAGGAAACAGCTGATAGGGCAGGTTTTGCGTTACATGATGATCAGTACTATTACGATGTGTTTGAAAATTTGGGCGACGCATCGCCAGTTTTTGCTGCCTACAAACTGGATCAGCCGATTGCATTTTTGTGGCTGGCTATTAGTGCCCATACGGCCTTTGAGCTATATGGTGGTATGAATGACGCAGGACAAGAGCTTCGAGCTAACTATGCACTGAAGTGGCACGCAATTCGAAAAATGCGTGAATGGGGATTGGTGCGTTATGACATGAACGGTCTGGTGTCAGATGGTGTCAGTAACTTTAAACGAAGTTTTGCTGATCATGAGGACAAGCTGGTTGGGACATATGACAAACCACTATCACCTCTGTATATTGTGTGGGTAAAGGGCTTACCGTTGGCAAAGAAGCTTATTCGTTTGATCAAACGTTAGCCCAGGCCGTCTTTGTCATGGACAAACTAGGTATAACCTCGAAATCATATGGATCTGATGGATCTATTTTTTGTGCCATAAAGTAGCCGAGGGTGGCAATCATCGCTGCATTGTCGGTGCATAGCTGAGGTGGAGCATATTTGATCGCAATAGGTAGGCGATTACTTAGTTGGCGGCGGAGTTCTTGATTTGCGGCAACACCACCAGCGATGACAACGCTAGCGGGTGAGTAGTCATTGAACGCCTTTTCAGCCTTGTCTACCAAGGTTTCGACTGCGATGTGCTGGAAACTTGCAGCAAAATCATTGCGCATGACGTCGTCTAAGAGCGCAGAAAGCTGGTGTGAAGGAAATGTGTAATCATGGCCTGTTTCGTGCTGAACGGCCCTCAGAAGCGCCGTCTTTAGCCCTGAGAACGAAAAATCATAAGGGTTTTGTAATCGTGACTTTGGTAATTGATACTTTTGCGGATCACCATGTGATGCGGCCTTGGCAATCGAGGGACCGCCAGGGTAGGGTAGCCCGAGAATTTTTGCTACCTTGTCGAATGCTTCGCCAACGGCGTCGTCCTGTGTTTGTCCCAATAGTTCGTAATCGCCATGGTCACGGAACAGCATCAACTGTGTGTGTCCACCACTGACGATGAGTGCTAGCATGGGAAAACCCGGTTGTTCGTTAGGAAGTTCTAGGTCGCCGTTTCGACTACCGTTCGCCCTGAACGGCTTCACGTCGGACTCAGGCGAGGGTCCCGACGCCCCGACGAGTTCGGTTTGCAAGTGTCTACCAACGGTAGAATTCGCCTCGTTCTCACTTTTTTCAATAATAAAATTAGCGTACACGTGCGCCTCTACATGATGTATTGGATACAACGGTTTGTTGTGAATGATTGCAAGGGTTCGTGCGGCTAGGGTGCCGACTAACAGACTACCGATAAGTCCGGGTGCATAAGTGACAGCAATAGCGTCGATGTCGTTCCATGTGCAATCAGCATCAGAAAGAGCTTGATTGATGACGGGGTTGATGACTTCGATGTGGCTTCGTGCAGCTACCTCTGGCACAACGCCGCCGTATTGTTTGTGTATATCAATTTGTGTCTGTACGACAAATGACAAAAGCCTGCGTCCATCTTCTACGACGGAGGCTGCTGTTTCGTCACAACTACTTTCAATACCAAGGATTTTCATACTGTCTCTCTAAAAGGATACAGCATTTCGACATTGGTGCGCTTAGCGTGTTCTAACGCCTGGTCGGCGTGCTCGACTAGTGTTTCGTGTGAGGTACTGACGGCAGGAGCTGATTCTAGTGTGTGTGCAAGTTGCATGCGAGCGTACTGGGGAATTGTAAATGTGGATAAGCGGCGAGCTGTCGAAATCTGTGACCGTACTTCGTCCATGGGGATAGTCCAAGCGTGCCTTACCCGTTCCTGATCTACAAAGTAGGTGGATGAACCCAGGTAAATATTGCCAGCATATGTGTTCGATGTCGGATCATCACGAAGAGCATAGTAGTTTCTGTCGCCGAGTTGTTTTATAACTCCGACGGCTTGATCGTTTCGTGTAACGACGATAGGAGATTGCTGATCGTTATCTGTAACCGTATTCGGATTCAGGGAATTTGCGATATGTGGTTCTGCGTCCTGGCATGTTCGTGTCGAGGCATGCCCCTGGTTTTTTGTTCGACACAAGAACAGCATGCGTTTGCCTAGTTGAGTGACCAGCTCTGATTCTTGCGCAGAGGGTTCAAAGTTACTGGTTGGGTCGTGGGCTGCGACTATGTTTCTTGACAGATTGAGGACCGCTGCGAACAAAAGGCTGTACGAACGAACATCGCGAGGTTCGATAAAATTAATCGCTACAATCGGTGTATCGTGATTAAAGCCAAGCGTATCCCAGTCTTGCTGAAGTTCCTCAAAGTAACTCATTATTTTGATATTATCGCATTAACAGATGAAAATGTCAATTATTGCAGAGTTATGCTGCCCTGGCGTAGGACCTCAAGGCCATCATCGGTTGGTCGTACGATTGTAGAGGGTTGAACGTTTGCGATGGTGCCACCGTCTAAGTAGAAATCAATGCTATCGCCAAAGTAGGCGACTGCCTCATCGATATTGGTTGCGGGTGGTTTGCTGGGCTGATTGGCACTTGATGTTATCAGGGGACCGGTTTGTTCCAGCAATTTAGACAACTCGGGCTGAGCGACGACGCGCATTGCTAGAGTAGTAACTCCTTGGTGCAGGTAATTGTGGCCATCGATAGGCAGCACGGCACTGAGCGGGTTTGGCCACCACTTACTCACCTTGTCTATATTTGACTGTGTGACCCCGAGCTCTACTAGCTGCTGGGTATTTGCTGCGATTAGCGTTCCTGGTTTCTTCTCGCGTTTTTTTAGCGCGTACATCTTTTGCACGGCGTGTTTATCATCCGCACGAGCGACAATACCATAAACGGTATCTGTTGGCATGATGCCAACTTTTCCATTCATCAGTTGTTTGATGACCTTGTCGTAGGTAACGATATTCATATCGTCCATGGTACCACGGTAAATTGGCGTGCGCTGGAGTGGCGGTCGATGATAGAATAAAATCATGAAGAAATTATTAGTTAGTTCTGCACGAAAAGCGCTACCCATGGGAGCGGTTCGTCGGCTCGAAGAGGGTTATCGCAAGAGTCGAGTGCGATTGGTACGCGCGCGTTACGGTGATCCTGCAAAAAACTTGAACGTTATTGCCGTGACGGGTACAAATGGCAAGACTACGACACTTTGCTATCTGAACGAGATCCTCAAAGAGGCTGGATACAAGACGGCAATGTTCACGACGGCGGTCATCGAAGTTGCTGGTAATAGCCGAATAAACGATTTGAATGCAACGGTAGCTTTGACCTCTGAAATGCAGCGATTCTTTCGTGATGCGAGGCGGGCGAAGGTTGATTACACTCTGCTAGAGGTGACGAGCCATGCCTTGCAGCAGCACAAACTCGATGGTGTGCCGATAAAGGTTGCGATTATGACTAATTTGACTCAAGACCACCTGGACTATCACAAGACGATGGAGAACTACGCAGCTGCAAAGGCGAAACTATTTCAGGGCGAGCCAGAGTTTATTGTTTTGAATCGTGACGATGAATGGTTTGAATATTTTGACAAATACCATGCGGGTGCACAAAAAATTACGTACGGTAAATCGGATGATGCAGAGGCAAAAATTGTTCACACGAAGCTGTATCGTAAGGGTAGTGAGGCGCGTGTTGTTGTCGATCATCAAACGACAATCAACCTGGCAACAGCATTACCGGGTGAGTTCAATGTTTACAATTTGACTGCAGCTACAGCTGCTGCGTATCTGTTAGGACTTAAGGTTGACGATATTATAGAAGGCGCTGCCAATCTAGAGGGAGTACCGGGACGATTCGAACGTGTCGAAACAGACAAAGACTTTGATGTTATCGTCGATTATGCACATACGCCAGATGGTCTAGAGAAGTTTCTGATTGCATCAAAAGCGATTACAAAAAACCGAATCATTTTGGTGTTTGGTGCATGCGGTGATCGCGATCGTGAAAAACGTCCGATTATGGGCGAGATTGCTGCGAAATTAGCGGACAGAATTATTTTGACAGATGAGGAGAGCTATAACGAAGATCCCGATAAGATTCGTGCGGAAATCATGAAGGGTATTGAATCTGCAAAGGGTGACGGCAAGACGACAGAGATTTCGGATCGTCGCGAGGCAATCAAAAAAGGCTTGGACGCCGCCAAAAAAGGCGATATGGTCCTGATCACGGGTATGGGGCACGAGAAGTTTCGTATCATCAAGGGTGAACGCGAACCGTGGAATGATGCGGACGTTGTTCGGGAGCTATTGAGCTAGACGTATGACTGTCATGGTGGACGACAAGGTACAAGCAATCAAGAGGTTTATTCGAACCTACGCTGTAGCTGTAGTGGCAACGGTTATTTTGATAATAATTTTGGCTATTTTAATCATCGCACGATACAATGCTCTATCTAGTATCCGAGATCTTTCAAAGCTAAATCCGTTGATTACATCCGAACAGAACGAATTGGTGGCAGGGAAGGATCTAAGTGGTGTTATTGAAGTAGCAAAGGTTGATAATACCAAAGATAATGATAAAAAGGACATCACTGATAACAGCGGCACGAAGTCCACTAGTACAACGACTGGTGGTGGGAGCTCTAGCGGTGGAAGCAGTAGCGGTAGTTCATCCGGCGGCGGCGGTTCATCTGAAAGCGGAGGCGGTGGTGGATCCGGTGGTGAAGGTGGCGGTGACAATCAGCAAGAATCATTTTCTGCGAGTATTCATGGTAGCATAACACTAATAAAATCTAAGACAAAGAGCATCCTGGGTCTAGGCGCAAGATGTGAATATGAATTTACAGCTAATATCCTAGGTCATAATTCGCCAGGTACAGTAACATACAGGTGGGAACAGAGCAACGGTTTATCGAGTCAGGGTGAGGTATCTTTTGATGATAGTGATTCGCAGAAAACAATAGTACACGAATGGGAAGGGAATATTCCTAGAGATAGTACTCCTTGGGTAAAATTAAAGTTACTCACGCCAAATCAGGAAGAAAGAGGGCGCGAATTTAATGAAGGATGTGGCTAATAAGGGTTATGAAATTACGCTTATTCAGGGAGTCAAAAGGAATAAAACATACTGGCCTGCAGTCACGCTTTTTGTTTAGAGTACTTTTGCCACCATTTTTTGTGCTTGTCATTGTCAGTTTGACTGGTTTTGTCGTATTTAGCTCGTCTGTTCGTGATAGCGAAACTGCGAATCTGCAACGAACTGCCGTTGCAACAGCCGCAAAATTAGAGCGTGAGTTTGCACTGCGTCAAGTTATTCTAGAGAATACAGGAAACGAATTGTTTGCGATCAAAAAAGAACAACAGACAATTCGCAAGGATCTCGAGAACAACTACAACAAGTGTAGAAAATATATCACGACCGATGATGATTTTACGTCTGCTCCGGACGATGCCTGTAGGCCGTTTTATTCACAGTTCGCAGTGGCGCTACAAAAAAACACCAATCCTCAGGCGGCAATCAACGCTGCTTATACCGAAAGAACCGATGAATTTCTCGCTGAAGAACAGGCCGCAGTTAATAATAGACTCAAAGAATATGTAAAATTCTTTCCTGAAACGACTACTCTTTTGATTACAGACGAGGAGCAAGGAGTCATTAGTAGCGTCGTTAGTGGAGATTCAAGCTCGACGGCGTATTTAGAGCGTATCGCGGATGTTGCCAATAAAGCACTGAAAGAACCAGTCGAAGCGCTCGCCACGACGGATGGCAATACACGACAGATGGTTTTTGCGTATCCTATAGAGGGCGGTTCTGTTTTGGCTGCTTATGATTTGGATAACGCAGAATTTTTGTACACATCATGGAAGAGCGCGCCAATAGACAACAGCAAGGCATATATTGTCATAGCGGACTCTGCTAGCAAGACAAGCTATCCAAAGCTCAAAGATGACACGCTGTATCGTTCAGCTATGGAGGCGAGTAACGCCACGGGTAGGGCGGACTTTTCTAGCTCTAGCATTGACTATTTAGCGACGTCAGAGCCAATAGGCAAAACGGGTTGGTTTGTCATAGTATCATCTCCGACGGCGATAGCCTTGGAGTCATTAGCGAATACGCAGATTCTTGCCGTGCTGGTTGCGGGGGTTTTGTTGGTTAGCTTTATCTGGATGGGCTCAGTCTTTATCAAGCGGACTGTTGGGAGTATTTTGGGGCTGGTTGGCGGAGCGGTCGTTTTTTCCAGCGGGGGATTGAATCATAGGATAGATACGACAAAAATGAGCGATAAGGAATTCTCGCAATTGGCGGATACGATGAATCATATGGCGGTGAAGATTCAGGATGCCGAGGCTGCAATTGATCGAAAGAACAAGGAGTTCATTAGCGTTGCAACACACGAGATAAAGGCGCCAATAACAGCTATTATCGGTAACTTATCGATGATGCTTGATGATGGTATGGGCACTATAGATGACATGGCACGAAACCTATCAACTCAGGCGTACAGCGGGACGATTCGACTACGCAATCTGGTGAACGAATTACTCGATATCGCACGTCTCGAATCGGGAAGTACGCGGTTTGATTTGGAATCTATTGATCTGGTGAAAACGGTCAGAGACATGATAGAGATACAAAAAACGCCGGCAGCAGAAAAGGGCATTGGTATTGAGTATTTCCCATCGGTAGACAAACCGACTGCCGTGCTCGTTGATAAGACAAAGCTAGAAATAATCCTGACAAACTTCATTAGTAACGGTATCAAATACAATAGACAAGCAGGTAAACTAACAGTTCGGCACGAGATAACAGGGGGCCAAGTACAGGTGATGATTCAGGATACCGGCCTGGGTATTCCGGCTGAGCAACAAGCGCAAATGTTCCAAAAGTTCTTTCGTGTTGAGGGTACTGACAGAGTAAAAATCCCTGGCACGGGACTAGGTATGTTTATCACAAAACAATTCATTGAAGGCATGGGTGGCAAGTTATGGTTTGAATCCGAGCACGGCAAGGGTACGACATTTTACTTCACCCTACCTCTTGTAACAGCTGAAAATCAGCCACCACCTCCTGTAACTAGAAGTACCTAGTACCAGTTCTGGTGATGCTTGCGCCACCAGTAACGCTTGACCAGACGTTCACCAAACTTTGCCCATATGCGGTATTGGAGGGGTCGAACGGGGAAATCATACGCACCAACATAATCAGTGACCTGTTTGTTAAAGCTAGTTTTGAACCGTCCAATGCCATAGTGAGGATGTGTTTCGTCGGTGATACGGCCACTTGGTGGTGATCCGCCCAGGTCGTGTTGCTTTGACCCTTGTTCGCGCGCCCACTGAATGATATGCCATTGCATCAGATGGTTGGCGCCATAGACTGTTTTTTCTCGAACACTTGCAGCATCTTTGTAGAGACTTTTTTTGCCGAATACCATTGCGAATCCACAAGCAATCAAATTGCCGTCGTAGTAGGCAAAAAATAACTGACCGAGTCCTGCATCTGTATATCGTTGCCAAAATTTGTATTGATAATCATAGGGACGAATCATAAAATTGTGAGCTTTTGCTGTCTGAGAAAACATTTTGTAGAATGTCTTGCAGTTTTCGTCAGTTGCCTTTACTCGTTTGACTGTGACACCGTCACGTTCAGCCCGTCGTATAGCGTGACGTCCTTTCTGGTTCAATCCTGCCATGATATCGTCAAGGTTTGGTGATATATCGACTAGTACCGTGGAGTTATGAGGCTGAATCGGAGCTACGGGTAACAGATTCATTTTTTTCATTACAGTAGTCGTCTCGTCAGTTTTTTCTAGTTCGGGTTCGATTTTTATCACGAATACCCTGTGAGTTTTTGCAAACGACACTAGCTCGGATAGCAAACTCTTCATCGAAGTCAGCGATTTAACCCCTGGTCCCTTGGGGATGTACCACATACTGCCTAGACCTAGGACGTGCTTTTCGAGTACCGTTACGGCAAGTTTATCAATGAAGATGTACCGAGGAGTCCAACCGCCTAATTTTTTTTGTTCAGCGAATTCGCCACCCTGAAATATATTGCCACCGTCGGGGTTGGCTAGTATTCGAGTATTCCATTCGGCTATTTCGGTAGCGGAAGCGAATTTTATATTCATACCGCTCATTATAACAGTTACGATTATGCAAATAGTACTTTAGAACTATCAATGAGACCTGTATAATTAGCTAAATGAGTACAATTTTTTCAACATATGATATCAGAGGCCGCGCAGGCGACACATTATCAGCAGAGCAGGCATGGAATGTTGGTAAGGCATTTGCCGAATGGTTGCCCGAAAACGGAGCAATCGTTGTAACAAAAACACCGGAAACAAACGAAACCATACTCCACGCTCTCATTGAGGGCATGTTGTTGCAGGGACGAGATATCCTCGACGGAGGTGATGGAGACAAAGAGAGCCTCACGAGCTATTTAAATGAAGAAAAGGCCGTTGGAGGCGTGTATGTGCGTCATGAAGCGGCGGATAATCTAGAGATCATCACCTTACTTGACCGAAGTGGGGTAGACGTGACGGACCAAAACGGACTAACACAAATTAGTCAGATGGTGATGTCGGGTAATTTACCACCAGCCAATGTAAAAGGTAGTGTTCGCCCCGCTAAATAATCCGGAAAGATTAAAGCTGTTCAGTTGGATGCATACTCAGGATAAGCATGCGATTTTCTGTATTAATAACAGCAGGAGTCATGTCTCGTGGATCGTCTGAACTGTCGCTTGCCAAGCCAAAGAATGTTTCTCCGTCGGCCTCGTCCCCCCCGTTACTGCCGGTCGATTGAGTATAAAACCACGCTGGTTTCGTTGAGTCACTGGTAGCGATGGTAATCTCTATAACCTTGCGGCTAATGACAGCAAGAGCAAGCTTCTCTCTCAGCTCATATATATCACGGGTTGCAACAACAAACTCACTCATATTTATGCATATTATAGCATAAAATTTAATAATTGACTAGGGCTTTTTGGGTGTTGCTGGTGTTGTCGCCTGAAGCACGCAAAAGTTCATCGAGAACATGAGGCAAGACTTGTTGGACTGCTTCGTGTTTTGGGCGCCATGGATTGTCGTTTGAAAAGTCGTTCATTCTAAAACCAGAAAAGAGAATGAGCTCGTTTTTTGGAGGTTCTTTACCTAGATTTTCAAAGTAGTCACGTTGCTCTTCGCGGCCCTTTCGCTCTAGTTCTGGCGATGCTTTCACATCAATATAAACAATCGTGCCATTTGGACAACCGACAATGTAATCGGCGCCATGGGCATCATCGTTTTCCTCATGAATCTTGAATCCCTCGGGTAAGTAATATAGGACGGATTCAAAGGCGAGTTCGTGATTCATTCCGATGATTATTCCGCGAGTTTCACCCAGAATCATCTCGATCTCCCTGTCTGTGTATTTGTATCGCTGTGCCGCAGATGTAACGATGGCGGTGATATCAGTGGGCCTGATTTTTGGGTGCTGTTCGATAATTGATCGAATAATATCATTAAATGCAATAAGCTTATCAACCTCTGCTGCATGCTCGGTCTTGGATAGTCCATAACCGTGCACACGCTTGCGTGACTGTGTGATTTTTTGCTTTGCGTCGATAAAGTCCGGCAGGGCACCGAGAATATTTGCATACACCTTGCCGACATGATCATAGGGTAGCTCATCCGAGAATTTTTGTGATGCTCGCGCAGTGTTGTGTCGGGCTTTATAGCTAGATGCATCGGGTGATGCACCATGTACGGCATGATTTGCTAGATGCACCCTCTCTTGCACCGTATTCCATGTACGTTGAAAATTCTGCATATGAAGCAGATTCGGATTGACGTTTTTTCGTTGTTTATCGTGGTGGTAGGTGCGGTGTTCCATGTTTGTTTTCTTTTTTAGTAACTAGCACTAGATTAGCATAAACTTTACAAAAAAGCAACCTTAAGCATAAGGATATTGACAAAATCAAGCGTAAGAGCTATAATAGTATTATGAACAAACTAGAAAAACCTCGAACAAACAGAGCTGGAAACTTTGATTTCCAGGGTCAAGATCACGGTACAGCAGCAACTAGAAAGGGTCATTTCTCTGACCTATATGAAAAAAGCTGGAGTCAGCGTGGTGAACGAAAAGCTGATCGTCATAATAAACAGTATGATGTCACTTCAGGCATCGATGAATATAATGTTAATGAGAGTACAGAAAATCAAGATGAGCATGTCGCCAACAATGCTCGAGTAGAGTCATCTGAATATGAAGAGTACGCAACACATGAAAGTACCACGGATGAATGGGACAATGTGAGCGAGTCAGACTACCTCGATGCTTTATATGAAAAAGTTAGTCATTTGTTAAAGGAACGAAATAATTTACCGCGAACGGCAGACGGTGATACGTGGACGCAGACTCAGCTTGACGCACAAAAGGATGAACTCGATGCAGAGATGGATTCCTTGAAAGATAGAATCGAAGATATTGAAGGTCACTCTGCATTACCGACCGATGAGACAGTAGGGCTCTGGACAAAGAAAAGAAAAGAGGACTACCTGCGCAAAGAACACTCGATGCACGGTGATAATGAAGACGATTTGGGTCTTGATACGGTAGATGACTCAATACGAGCATACAAAATACCAAAGCACTAATAACCATTCGAAAAAATAAATTAGCACTCTCGACTTGCGGGTGCTAATTTTTTTGTCTACAATAGACATACTATTAGTTTAATGCGAGCTAAACGGAGGAGTACGCTTATTATGAATGCGCCATTAAAACCCCTTGCCACGCGTGTGGTAGCTGTCCGTGAAAAAGCACAGACAAAGACTGCAAGTGGCATTTATTTACCAGATACGGCAAAAGAAAAGCCGGTTATTGCTACCGTTGTTGCGGTCGGTCCAGATACAAAGGGTATCAAAAAAAATGACCGGATTGTATATAAAGAGTACGCAACAACCGAGTTAAAAGTTAATGACACGGAATATTTGATTATTAATGAAGAAGACATACTAGCGACTGTTGAGGAGAAGTAGAAATGGCAAAGCGAGTTTTTTATGATGATGATGCAAGGGAGCGGGTACTTGGTGGCGCAAAGGCATTGTATGATGCTGTAAAGGTAACATATGGGCCAAAAGGTCGAAATGTTGTAATTGCAAAGGGCTATGGTGGACCAACGGTTACTCACGATGGTGTGACGGTTGCTGAAGCGGTTGATTTACCAGAACTGGACGACGAAACTCTCGGATATAAGACTGGTGCGGAATTAATCAAACAAGCTGCGAGCAAATTAAACAAGTCGGCCGGTGACGGTACGACAACCGTAACTGTATTGACATATAATATTCTGGAACAGGCGAATCGCATGATTGCTGCAGGTCACAATCCGATGGAACTACGTAAAGGAATCGAATCGGCGGGGGCTGAGGTTATCAAACAACTAGACAAGGTGTCTGAGGGTATTTCCGGTAAGGCGGCTCGTGTCGCCGAAGTTGCGACTATCAGCGCTGGCGACAAAGAAATCGGAGACAAGATTGCGGGTGTTATCGAAAAGGTGGGCAAAGATGCAGTTGTCACGGTTGAGGCTGGTCAAGGCCTGGAACTAGAGGCTGAAGTTGTTGAAGGATTTAATCTGGATAGAGGCTGGTCTAGCCCATTCTTCGTGACCGATACCAATCGTCAAGAAGCTGTTTACGAAAAACCAGCAATTGTTTTAACTGACAAAAAAATCAGTAATGTATCTGAATTTTTACCATTGATTGAAAAGCTAGCCGCAGCAGGCAAGAAAGATCTAGTGCTGGTCGCCGACGAGGTAGAAGGTGAAGCGATGAGTATTTTGATTTTGAACAAACTAAAGGGCATGTTGAATACTGTTGCAGTCAAGGCGCCTTCTTTTGGTGATCGTCGTAAGGAAATTTTGGACGATATGGCAACGTTGACGGGTGCAACCGTTATTAGCGAGGACAATGGTTTTACTTTTGAAAACGTTGATTTAAATGTTGTTGGTAGTGCGCGCAAAGTAATTGTTGGCAAGGACAGTACGACTATCATCGAAGGTGCCGGCAAGGCGGCATCAGTAAAGAGCCGCATTAAGCAAATCATTGCACAAGCCGAAAACGCCAGTAGCGAATATGACAAAGAGCAGTACGAAAAGCGTGCTGCAGCACTATCTGGCAAGGTTGCCGTTATTAAGGTTGGTGGTGCGACCGAGACTGAAATCGATGAAAAGAAGTTTCGCGTTGATGATGCGGTTGCTGCAACCAAAGCGGCACTGTCTGAGGGAATTGTGCCCGGTGGTGGCGTGACATTGGTTAATCTAGCAACAAGTTTAAATGCCGACGGCTCTGACAGTATTAGTGCTGGTCGTCAGATTCTCAAGTCTGCACTTCGTGTGCCATTCACACTGATTACCGCAAATGCAGGTCTCAATAGTGAAGCGTTATTAGCACAAGTGGAAGCTGCAAAATCTGGCATGGGTGTTGATGTGAACAATCCTAGCGCCAAACTAATTGATGTGAAAAAAGTTGGTGTTATAGACCCAACTCGTGTCACTCGCGAGGCTGTCCAAAACGCCGTATCAATTGCTGGAACAGCAATTACTATGGGTGCCTTAGTTGTTGAAATCCCTGAGCCTGATGCTCCTGCCCCTTCTATGGGCGGCGGTATGCCTGGTATGGGAATGATGTAGTCGGAACGGCAGTGAATAGATTGTGAATTTGGGGAATTGACATGCTTGTTTGAATCCGCTAGTGTTAAAGAGAACTAAACAGGATAAAACTATGCAACCATCAGATAGCCAACCACCGCAAAAAGAAGAAAAAGTCAGCTTTTGGGCAAAACTCTTTGGCAAAAAACCAAAGACTCCAACGATGCCTCCGCGCGAATCACTAACGCCACCACCCCAGCTAGGTAATGACACCGAAGTAAGTGCACCACCTGTTCCGGGTGCTGTGCCTCCTCCGGTTGATTCTGGCGTAAGCGAGGGTCCATCGGTACCTGACGGAACTCCACCGGTTAATCCCGGTGCACCCGATGTGCCAGGTTCGAACGAGCAAAAGCCTCTGTAGGATATAACCGACAAATACCCCGCTGTTCAAGCGGGGTATTTTATTTGACATTCTAAAGAGGTTATGCTAGGATGCGAACAGAGCTAATAAAAAACAAAAAAAGTATCAAAAATGGCAACATCCGAATCTGCACCCGGTAAACAACCAGATAAAAATCCGCCCAATGATCGCGTGGTGAGAGCTGTGCGTGGACTTACTGACGGGCAACTTTTTGGCATGCCTAGTAAAGAAGTTGAAAAAGCAAAAATTCCAGTCGAAGCACCTGTTGATGAACCCAATGAAGAGGTCTTGGAAGATAATATAGAAGAAGCAGGACCCAAGCGCCCTAAAAATATCAAGTCGACCGAAGATATAGCCGATGAATATGCCGATGAACTAGATAAACCACTACGTGAACGGATCATCAAGAAGCAAAAGAAACTCGCATATTTACGAGAAGAAATGGCACGCGTTGGTTCACAACGAGGAACGAGATTATTTGGTAAAAAGAACCGAGAACGTCCATTTGAAGTTATTCAAGGTGAATATCAAAAAACATTACGCAAATTAGCAAAGCTAAAACTGAAGTCCGATATAGAGCTAAAGGAACTTTGGAACAACAAGGATCTCAGCGATGACGAAAAAAAGCGCCTAGAAACGCTTGCCTTCCAAAAAGGCATGCAGTTCATGGACGTAGAGCAAACGAGGCTTCGTAATCGTACAAATGAACGCATGAAGAAAGGTCTCGTTGGTAAGCTGGCGAACTTTATGAGTAATGGTGGCGTCGCACGCCATTTGATTGTTATGGGTGCTGGTGTCGCAGCTGGTGTCACGGTAACTCTTGCAACCGGTGGTATCGCCGGTGGCGTTGCAGTAGGTTTGGGCGCCAACACATTCATACGTGGCTTTCGTAGCCTGGCAATGGGCGAGAAAAAGCGCGGACGTACGCTTGATGAACATGAACACGATATAACGTATGAACAACTCAAAGAACTTCCCGTTAGTTTGAAAAAGATGCTAAAGGAAGGCACATACACTCTAGGTACTGGCTATAATCAGGCAGTTGAAAAACGACGAAAGAATTTTAAATCTTCTCTGCGTTGGGCTGTTGGTATGACCGCAGCTGGTGGTGCCATAGGTACCGCTCATCAGTTTGGTTTATTTGATCGTTTGGCTGGTATCGGCGGACACGGCAGCGGTGATGTACGGCAAGATTCTGGCACGAGTGTTGGAGATCAACACGCGTCTGGCGCAAACGGCGACCCCGCGCTCAAGGATGTACTAGATGGTCATAACAGTGAAGTTAATGGATTAGACGTCGATGATTTCGGCTATAAATCTGGCGAAAATCCGTTTTATTTGGACAAAGAGAGTACGCACGGCATGGGACCGCGACTACATCCTGATGTAGCATTAGATAATGGTCATCCCGGGCTTAATGATTTGACACAGAACCGTTGGGTTAATTCGCCTCATCAATTATCATCTATTATTCATGCGATGCACCTGGACAATCTTCCTGATGATATGCAGTCGGCAAATTCCTTGGCCGAGACCTTCAAAATCAAGCCTGATTTGATGCAAGATATGCATTCGCGCGTTTTGGATATTATTAATGACCCATCAACGCATATAGAAACGGGTGTGCCAATCAAAAACGCCTACGAGAGTGAGTGGGGTATTGATCCGCAATTTGAAAATACAGGCCAGGTAACACCAGGTAGCGATTTCGAATTGGCGTGGGATAATTACGTTAATCATGCCGAGGGTAATGGAACGAAAACCATTATTACCTTCAAAAATCCAAATCCGCCACACGCAATGGAAACCATAGAGTTGCGTGAAGATTGTGGTGGTCAGCGGATCAAGGAATTACCTCCGCCTCCACCCCCTGCACCAGTCCAGCAATATCAGCCAACGTATAGGGCGCCTGTTCGTGAATATTCTCCTCCGCCATCTTATACGCCACCACCTAATTCGCCCCCGCCGCCTCCTAATCTACCTCCACCACCACCTAATTTACCCCCGCCGCCTCCGCCTCCGGAATTACCACCTCCGCCTCCACCCCCACCGATGCCGGACAAGCCGAGGAATAATCCGCTTGACAGCGTTATACCTGATATATTTAAACCGCGTCCTGTTGGTCCTGGGCCTGTTAATGTTCCGCATAGTTCACCTCCAAATGTGTACACACCTCCTAGTTCGGGCGGTAATGGCGGCGGTCTGGCACCCGATGCAGCACCGAGTCGACCAACCCCGAATGTTAAACCGGCTAGTCCAGGCTTGAATCCTAGAAGTGGCCGTAACAGCGGACTAGTATAATACGTAATGAGGAACAAATAATGAAAACAAAGATATACCGCGTTGCCCGTACAATCATTACTAGTCGAATGGCGCTCGTCACCGTTATAATATCGGCACTTATCGTAACAAGTGGAGTTGCGTCAGCCTATGGGCCTGAACGCGCGACATTTACGACACAAAATGCTGCTCCATATATTACATTTGACTCCATAACAAATAATGGTCAGTATGGCGATGAGCGTAATTTCATGCTGATCAAGGATGCGAGCAATACCGGTGAGGGTGGCTGGAAGGACGAAATTAGTGTCCAAGACGGTAAAGAATATTGGGTGCGTATTTTGGTACACAATAACGCCAAGCCTCAGTTAAATCTGGTTGCAACGAACACGCGTGTATCCGTGAGTGTACCGACAACGCTGAGTGATAATATTCAGCTAGACGGGTTCATTACTTCGGACAATTCAAATCCAAAAAAGATTTGGGACCTTGCTGTTATGACGGCCGATAAAAAGTTCAACGTTGCTTATGTCAACGGTTCGGCGTCGTACCTGAATCAGATAAAGCCAACGAACGGATTTAAATTGTCCGACAACATCGTCACAAATTCTGGTGCGTTGGTCGGATACGAATCGATGGATGGCAATATTCCTGGATGTTTTGATTATTCCGGTTACGCTACTTTCAAAGTAAAGGTGACAATGAATAATCCTGGATTTGAAGTAAAAAAGAGCGTTCGTTTACACGGCACAACTAAGTGGCATGATAATATTACGGCAAATCCGAGTCAAAAAGTTGACTACCAGATTTACTACGAAAATACCGGTGAGGCCAATCAGGATGACGTCGTTGCTATCGACAAATTACCAAAGGGGGTTACGTATACCAGTGGTTCAACGACAGTGCGTAATGCGGCCAATCCAAATGGAGATGGCCTGTCACTCAAGATCAACGATGTGGTTAAAAGCGGTATCAATATAGGTAGTTATGCTCCAGTTAGCAATGCATATGTTCGCTTTACGGCAACCTTGCCGAGTTCGGCAAAACTAGAAGTTTGTGGCGCAAACAAACTGGTCAACACGGGTACGATTGTTACTCAAAACGGTGAAAAGAGCGATACTGCGACGGTAACAATTACAAAAGAGTGTGTTGGTGAGCTACCAACGACAGGGCCCGTTGAAGTTGTCGTGGGACTAGTGGGCGTAGCAGCGATTACATTCGGTGTCGTCTATTATTTCAGAAGTCGTAAGGACCTTGACCACGCAGTGATGGATGCCCAGATTCACTCAAAGGTTGGCAAGGCGCCAATTGATCCACCCGTTCATCACGAGCATACTCACAAAAAATAAAACGTGACATATAAAAACTCCTCCGATCGGAGGAGTTTTTAGTTTACTGATCTTTTTTATGCGATAAGTAGTCAATTTCTTTGATGATGTCCAGCAGTGCTTGCGCACGACGAGCTTCGTCTTCTATGGTCTTTGCAACTTCGTGAGCTGGCTCAATGAGACTCATGTCGTCAGTACTGCGAATCAACAATAGATAGGTATCAAACTTTTCCTCTGCCTTTATATCTAGCTTGTTGACGAGTGGTCGTAGTTCGTTGAGTGCATCATTTTTGATAGCATCGAGGGGTCCGTCTAATGAATCAGAGCTAGCTTTGGTATCCTGTGTTGGTGGAACCGGAACATTAACAGTGGCGGCGGTGCTGTTATCAGTAGCACTAGCGCCACTGCTTTGAGGCACCTGTGACTGTGCGGTTGATGTTGTTACGGGTACGACGGTTGTTGGACTATCGCTTTGCATAGCCTGTGGAGCCACAGGAGAGTCGAGGGGCACAACTGGTTGCATGCCACCATCATGAACGCTATCGTTCGTGCTTGGCTTTGTTGGAGTCATCCCACCTAGGTTCACGACGTTATCAAGCGCCTTTGCTAGTTCTTGTTCATCTGTTGTTGTTTCTGGCATGCCCACCTCGAATATAACTTATGCTTTAACTACAAAAAGTGTATCATAGTATTAGTATGAATCGCAATATGCGAAAACAGGAGGTGACATGCTAGACGATGCAAATGTATTGAAACAGCGTGATCCGGGTGGGGCGCTTGCAATAGCGGCAGATCAGTGGCAACAGGTACAGTTCGATGTAAAAGTAGTTGATGGAGATCACGACAACAGAGAAGTGACGCGAGTCGTTGTTGCCGGTATGGGCGGGAGCGCGCTTGCCGCTCTGTTGGCAAAAACATGGCTCGAAGAAAAACTGAACGTGACGTTCGAAGTTGTTCGTGAATACGAGCTACCATCATATGTTAATGAATCAACTCTGGTTATTGCTAGTAGTTATTCTGGCAATACCGAAGAAACATTGGCATGTTTGGAGCAGGCGCAAAAGCAGTCTGCGCAAATTGGTGTCTTGGCTGCGGGCGGAAAATTGGTTCAACGTGCCGAAGAGGGCAAAATAGCTCGTGTCGTTATTCCGAGTGGTATGCAGCCACGAATGGCTATGCTATTTAATCTACGTGCGTTAGTGCTGATGCTGGGTAATTTTGGTGTTGTCGACCACGCGCTGTTAGACGAAGTCGGAGCGGCGGCCAAATGGTTACACTCGGAGACAGAAAACTGGCTACCAGATGTGTCGACTGACAAAAATCTCGCTAAACAACTAGCATTGCAGGCAGTTGGAAAGACACCTGTGTTTTACGGTGGTCGTTTGACCGGTCCAGTGGCGTATAAGTGGAAGATTAGTTGGAACGAAAATGCCAAGAATGTGGCGTTTTGGAGCGTGTATCCCGAGGCGAATCATAATGAGTTTATCGGCTGGTCATCACATCCTGTCGACAAGCCATTTGCCGTTTTTGACTTGAAGAGTTCATTCGAGCACCCACGAATATTAAAACGATTCGAAATTAGTGATCGATTACTCAGCGGTAAGCGGCCAAAGGCAATTCCGATCGATTTGGCGGGCGATACACCACTTCGACAGTTGTTGTGGGGATGTATTTTTGCCGATTTTGTTAGCATTTATGTCGCTATATTGAACGGTGTCGATCCAACACCTGTAGATTTAGTAGAGAAACTAAAAAAAGAATTAGCTTAAAAATTGAAACCGCCCTGGACGACTGACTGATAGTCAGCGCCCATGGGCGGGTTCGTTCGACGGATTAGAGACTGTAGGCGTGCCTGATGACTTCTGCTAGACCACGGGTCGGCCGCAGGGGTTCTCCTTCGGTTGGCCATGGTACATCAACGATGAACCGGCCACCGAGTTGAACATGCAACAGGTCTGTAATGTTCGTTTCGATGTCCATAGCGCTGATCCAGAGCCTGAACCAGTAGGTTTTGTCTTGCCGACGGGGTAGGCCAACAATGTCGTTGCGGTCTGGTCTGACCCTGACAATCAACTGTTCGGGTCGACTCGGTTCCTGCCAGGTCCACTCAAAGCCGTAGATATCTCCACGGTTGATCAGTGGCGTGCAGCTGATTGGACGGTCTTGAACAATCTGTGGCACCCAGTGGTACCGCGTTTTTTGGCAAACGTCGTTGTCCATTGTTGCTCCTTCGAACGAGTCTCGGTAGGGGTTCTACTGAGACGATTTGATTATCATACCATGAATCTAGGTTAATGATACTGACGAAGTGATTTGATAGGGTCTTTGCGAGCTGCCCGAATGGCAGGATAAAGTCCAAATAACAAACCAACGACGAGTGCAATTCCAAGAGTCATTCCGACGATTTCCCAGTTGAATACGGGATTGAATGTTAGGAATGTTCTGGCGACGGCGAATGCAACAACGTAGCCGAGTCCATAGCCCAAGAGACCGCCCAGCAAGCCCATGACTAGTGATTCTAGCAAGAACTGCCACACAATGTGACTATTTGATGCTCCTAGCGCCTTTCTGATACCTATTTCGCGCGTTCGTTCCGCAACACCAACGAGCATGATGTTCATGACACCAATCCCGCCGACTAACAGGGATATACCGGCGACAATTGTCAAAGTAGCACCAATCGCATAGAACAATTCGCTGGCCGGACGGGCGAGTTCGCTACCCGCAAGAATGGTAAAATCTTGTTCACCGAAGTGGTTTTGGGCAATTTTTTTGTTCACTTGTTTGATAATGCTCGGCAGCTGCTCATTGTTAATAGCGCGAATATTAATTTGTTGAATAGACGCGACGTTTTGGTTAAACAGCTTACCACTCTCCAGACTAATGATTGCAGCATGGTCAAAGTCGACGTTGTTATAGTTGATTGGATTATTTGAACGCTTCAAGATACCGATGACAGTAAATGTCTTGCCATGAGTTTGGAATGTGCGACCGGCGGCTTGTTCTGTACCAAACAAATCGACGGCTAGCTGCGCGCCAATGACGGCTGTTTCGCGGCTGGTAACGGTGTCCATGAACTGTCCTTCGCGTATTGTTAGGTCAGTAACGTCGATCAGCTCGGGGGTTGTTGCAATAATCGAGACTTCTTTTGGTGTATTGTCACCGGCCGTGACGTCTCCACCAATAATCATCAACGGTGCCGCACTGGTAATACCTTTTACTTCTACGACGTCTTCTAAGTCGTATTCGGTCAGATTACTAGCGGTTTTGTTACCGGCAAGAGCGGAGGTAATGTTGTTGAGTTGAGGTTCTGTGTCGGTAGTGCCGGGTCGAACGACGGCAACAGCACCACCCAAATTGTCTACTTGATCACTAATGATGCGTGAAGCACCCGCACTGAGCGCCATGATGACGATAATACTTGCGATACCAATTGTTACGCCTAGAATTGTCAAAATCGTACGGGAGCGATTACTGCGCAGTGATTCATAAGCGCAGCTCAAATGGTACAGAACGAGTAATCGCATATGCATTATTTAGCTCCCTTTTTCGACTTTTTGGGAGTCGTTTTCTTTGGTTTCTTTACCGTTTTACGTTGTGCGTCCAGCCGACGTTTGAGCGCAGATTTTGATCGTTTTTGTCGAGGCGCCTTGGTGTCGGTGGCAATTTTGCCATCGAGCATCGTGATGACTCGGCTGGCATAACTAGTAAGGTTGGGGTTGTGCGTTACCATAATAATTGTGTTTCCACGTTGGTGAATATCAGATAGTTCTTCCATGATGACGTGGCTCGAACGACTGTCTAGATTGCCTGTAGGCTCGTCTGCCAAGATAATCGATGGATCATTAACCAATGCGCGTGCAATTGCAACACGTTGAGATTGTCCGCCTGATAATTGCCATGGCATGTAATATTCACGTTCAGAGAGATGAAATGTCGAAAGTATCTTACTTGCTTCGAGTAATCGCTTTGTTTTGCTAATGCCTTTGTAGGTGAGGGGAAGTGCGACGTTGTCGATAACGTTTAGGCGGGGAATGAGGTTAAAACTTTGAAAGACAAAACCAATTTGTTCGCTACGAATTCGTGCACGTCGTCCGTTGGATATCGTATCGACGGAACGTCCATCTAGTAGATAATCACCATCGTCGGCATGGTCAAGTAGGCCGAGTATATTCAATAGGCTTGTCTTGCCGCAGCCACTAGGTCCCATGATAGCGATGAATTCGCCTCGTTCAATTTTGAGGTCGATTCCATCGAGCACTGTTTGCTCGGCATCACCCATTCCATACCTTTTTTTGAGGCCTTTGAGGGCAATAACTGGTGGGGTAGTAGCGGCAGACATTACGCCTATTATAGATATGCGCCTATCGAATACGCAACCATATGCGAGGTGTTATTTATACAACTGTTAGTTTTTGCGCCCAAATATCTTGGATACGGCTAGTACGCCTATAAGTGCGGCGACACTACCGCCGATTACTGCGAGAGTCTCAAAAAAGCGTTTTGAATCTGGTGATAAGGGTGAAATACCGGGTGGTGTTCGACGGACAAATTCGTTAATACGAGGTTCAGGCGACAGGCGCACCCGTTCGTCTCGCTGTGCTTTTATAATTGCCGGCTTGCTGTAGGTAATTTTGCGAGTCTGTTCACGATAGGATGCATTAGGAACAAAGTTCGATTTGGCAGATGCGATGTGTATGGAACCGCCGTCGTTCAAAAGCCTGACGAGTGACTGTACCATTACTTTGTGGCGTTCATTGTTGAGGTTGTCGAAATCAGGTGCATAACCATAAATACGGTCGAATTGTTTTTCTTCAAATATGTCATCAAGCTCATCGAGCTCGTATGTTTGAAAATCGATATTGTCTTCGAATCCGGTATTGATCTCGGTCGCATCGTAGCTGGGTGCAACATTGGTCCACTGGACATCTCTACGATAAAAAGCAACGTCTTTGCCCAAGGCCGCAATGGATGCCCCGATGCCTAGTACGTGCGCCATATGAGGAACGTGATCACGTTGGGATAGTAATTCAACGCTCGAAACATCGAGTTTGCGTGCTAATTCAACTGCGCTCAGTGGCGTATGAGGCGTGTTGGGTGATTGTTCGCTACCCATTGCGGTTATTTATAGCATTTTCATTTGTTTTTGAACAGGGCAGGAGTGGTATCATAGAAATACTACGGAGAGGTGTCCGAGTGGTTGAAGGAGCACGCTTGGAAAGCGTGTGTGCGAGCAATCGTACCGTGGGTTCGAATCCCATCCTCTCCGCCATTTAAAATAACGTCCATTTGGACGTTATTTTAAATGATTGATTTTTATCATAAAATTCAAGTCCACTGCATGATGATGCCTATGTTGAGTCTTGAAATCGAGCGTCTTCGCGATGCTATACTGAGCGCATGGTTTTACAGATATTTATAGCACTAGCGACCTTTGTTTCGGTGATAAAGTTTTCCGGCGTTTTCAACTGGCGGCCCGTAACTAGTGCAATCATTACGGTTCTTGTTCCAACCACTTTTAGCACGCTAATACAGTATATTTATATATCCGGTAATAATTTACCGCTGTTTCAAGCCCTTACAGTACAGGACGGAATTATTACATTTTTACAGTTAATTGTAGCTATTATTGTTTTTTACGTCCTAGATCGGTATGAGGATTCCTTTGATGCTTGGTTGACGATTGCCGTGCTGGGCGGGTTTGCTATTACTGTATTTTTACCGTTTATATTAAGAATTGTTGTTTTAGGTTAGAGTAAGTTATTAAATAATTTTCACCGTACCATTTTCAATCAAGAGTGTTTGTTGCGTACCTGAGACGAGGATATATGTCGTGTTTTTGGTGTGTGAATAATTTTGTAGTTCATTTCTATGCCTAGTTTTTTCTTCGTTTTTTGGGCGATAGCATGTATATCGTCGGCTGTATCGTGTCCGCGCAGACCGACCGCAATATCTATACCGCCTAGTAATATTTCGACGTCATTCCAATCGGCTATGTTTTTGAAAACATCAGATCCAACCAACATTGTGAATTTTGTATTTTCGAATTCATTCGACAGTTCGGGCAAGGTTTCCTTGGTAGTATATTGTTCGGATAAGGGACAGAATACTCGTAAACCTGCGGACTTTGCTAGTTCATACTCTAGTAATCGGGCGCGCTCGCCTATTTCGCCTGCATTGGGTTTATTGCGGGGTCGGGGCTCGGGCAAAAAGTATATCTCGTCTAGTTTGCATTCCCGCATCGCCTGAGTGGCAAATGCGATATGACCCGCATGTACGGGGTCGAATGTTCCTGGATATATACCAATATGACGCTCCATCAGGTCTGATTATACGCCTTGCGCGTTTTTTGCTATGATATGCTTATGGCTAAGCAAAAAGTCAACAAATCACAACAGCACGGATTGTTGATTTTGATTACTGCTTTTATCTTGTTGGTTATTGGACTCATGGTTATATTGATCGACAAAAACGCTCGACCAGAACATCTCTTGGTTGTACCGCCCGCCGAAGGGGCGATACAGATTCAGGGTGAGGCAATGTGTCTTCCGCACAAAGACACGAGCGGCCCTCAGACAGAGGAGTGCGCATATGGGATTCAGGATGATCAGAATCGTTATTATTCATTGAGCGATTCCGATCCAGACTACAAAAATATTGATAATTTACCTATTAATCAACAAGTTGTCGTTACGGGTACATTTCAGCGAGGCGAAAGTACGCTCTATCCAACGGTTGGAACAATTGAAGTAATCAACGTTTCGCCACCAAAGTAGAGAGTATTTGATACAATAGCCTCATGCGAAAGCACGAGCTGACACTGCAAGGTGAAACGCGCAAACAAGCCGCCTCGTTGTTTACAACGAAGGAAAATAGCGGTGCTGGAATCTTGATGATGCATGGGTATACCGGTAACCGGTTGGATTATGCCGATTATGCATCTGAATTAACTAATCGTCTCGGTGCGACATGCCTATCAATCGATCTAGCGGGTCACGGAAAAAGCGGAGGTGATTTTCAGACACTAACGCCACAGCAGTATTTTTATGACACACTCGAGGCCTATGACTTTTTATCAGATTTACCCGACGTCGATAGCGCGCGTATTGGTGTCGTAGGTGCTAGCTTTGGTGGCTATTTTGCGGCGTTGATTGCGGGTGCGCGCTCGCCAAAGAGCGTGCTACTACGTGCGCCTGCAATTTATGAAGATCATCAGTATGATCAACCCCGCGAAAGCCTCGACTATCAAGACATGCAAGATTTTCGTCACAGCTTGGTACATTCATTGCCAGAATGTAACCTAGCATTGGATGCAATTGCAGAGTACGAGGGTAGTGTAACGATCGTAGAGTCAGAACATGACGATTTGATTCCACCTGCAGTTATTCAGGCGTATCTGAGTGTCGCGCAAAACGGTCTACACAGATTCATTGCTGGTGCACAACATAGCTTAGAAGGCGCGCATCGCCAGACGTTTCGTGAGATGCTGGTCGACTGGGCGCGTGAATTATAATTGCTATCTAATTCGTTATTTGTAAGCCGAGTGACGAGTTAGTATAACGTTCTATGTTGATAAATGAACGTAAGATTTTCGAATTAAGACAGGAACTGTTGATAGCGGCTTAGGCAGGTAAATCCATTTAGCCGATCGCGAATGGTTCTAAAAACATGATTCGATGATTTCCAATGTCATTGGCGTAAGGTTGAGTTTTCGAATTTTATTGATGCTAAGCCACTCAACCTTTGCTGTACCATCTAATGGCTTCGGCTCGCCTGATGAATGCTCGGCAACATAAACAAGATACAGTGCTCCACCTTTTTCGCCCTTATTGTTGATATTGTTTGAGATAAGTCTGATATTCTCGATCCCTATACCAACTTCTTCTAAGCATTCACGGGTTAGTGCGGCTTCAAGCGTTGCATCGATTGGCTCGACGGTGCCACCGGGAATTCCCCAGTAACCCGGAAAGACCTCCTCGTCGTCAGCACGCTTTATGAGTAGAACGTCATCGGCTTTCATGATTACCACACTTACGTTAACTTTAAAGGGTGGGTGACTCATATGATCTCCTTTGTGTTGAATTGATTATAGATTATTCCTAGCATTGATATCATATTTTTTATTAGAAACCACTACTTCTCTTGAATGCAAAACATGTATTTTACACACTGTCGATGACCAAGCAGCCATTGCCGATGGCTAGCCAAGTTTATCGATGTTTCTTTGCAAAGTTTCGATATGATTCATCAGATTCGTTTGATGGTCGTTGTCCGCAAAGACGTTGAACACATGATTTTCTAGTTGTTCGATTCCGGTCTGGATTTTTTGTTTGCCGTCACTAGTGACCCGTAGCTGTTGCGTGCGACGGTCGTTATCTTTGTGGACGACTTTGACCCAGCCGTTTTTGACGGCCAGTTCAACTTGGCGACTGACGGCAGCGGGTGTGATGTCCAAAAATCTTGCTACTGTTGATTGCGTGGCGGGTTGGTGTTGCCGTACCGACAGTAATAGGGTGAATTGCGACAAACCGATACCCGCATGCTGGCGTAGGGCAGTGTCGAATGCTTGGTCTAACGAATTAGTGAGACGGTGCATTTTGTATAAGTACGTTTGACTAAAATCAAGTGTCATTATTATTCTCCTGCAGAAATGTTAACATGTTAACTATTAACACGTCAACTATTTTCGGAAATTACAATATAACCACTGTTTTGCACAGCGGCCCAACGACTCAAAAATTCTTGCTTTGGCATGGTGTATGTATCGGTATGTCGAGGGTCGATGACGTACATTTCGTCTACGCCGGCACCCAGTAGGACAATACGGTGTTGAGCACGGCTGAATTCGTTACCTTCGGTACGGAGGCCGGCGACGGCGTAAATATTTGCTTGGGGGCGTTTTTTGCGGATGGCTGTTGCGATTTCGGCGATCTTTTCTAGGCTCATACCGGCGTAGCAATAACTTTGCACACGTTTGCCATATTCACGTTCGAACGTTTCAGTTTGAAAGATTTTTAGATAATCTTCGTCGTGTACGACATCGGTGCCATGTGCTCGTCGGAGGTGTTGACGCGTTTCTTCTTCGGCAACAAGGTGACCAGAAACTGCACGATGGATAATTCGAAATACAGCGGTCGAGCAGGCGATTGGTTTGGTTTGTCCGGCTGGGTCTGGCTGGTCGAGTAGGCCGACTGGAATAGTCTGAGCCATGTCGATATCGATAAATTCATGCATCGATGATTCGAGCGCATCGATCCGCGATTCTGCGAGCATATTGATGCGCATTGATGCATGCGGACCGAGGCCGATTCTTAGACCCACCACATCCATACTTTGGTAGTGATTTGCTTGGAATACCTCGTGGTTTAGTCGTGGATCGATCGCAGCGAGTCGTTGTAAGTAGGTTTGTGTGATTGGTTCGAAGATTTTTTTGTAAGGACCTGTGATGTATTTGCCCTGGTACGGTTGGTCGATTGATTCGTGGATCGCAGTGTTTATTACTTGGTCATGATATTTCAAATCATTGATTTTCATGCGTAGGTCGTCGAGATCCGCAGGGCCTGGAACTAATTCTGAATTTGTGTAGCACGACATAAACTTTGTAAAGGCGGCGGCGTGCTGCTCTTGGTTACCTGTGATTGCATGGATTTTGCCACTTTGAATACTGTCAACGATGCAGTTCGTATCGATGGAAGTAATCTTGGATAGGTCGGCATCGTTGTTGACCAATCCGCTGGCTTGCCACACCGCTGCGCGTGCACCGCTGGGAATGTCGGGGAGGGGATTATATTGATTGATAAAGTAATCCATGTAACAGGCTGCAAAGTGTTCCCATAAGTTACGGACGAGCATGGCTTCTTTGTGGTCGAGCCATTCTAGGTCTTCAAACGCCTTGAGGTATTCATGTTTTTGATGCGTTGTAATCGAGGCTGGGGTTCTCTCTAGCTCGCGACCATTGGGGGTGATGAAATATTCAGGCCGCTTTTGCGGTCCAGAAACGGGAGTTTCGTAGCCTGTCACCTCTGGGTTTGTCATAGTAGTAGCATATAATGATTGACCGGCAAAAAAAATTGCTCACGTTTTAATTATTGAACGAAGGTGTTGGGTATGCATTTTTGACCACACCACATGTGGTGTGGTGTTTGTTATTTACAACACTATTTGCATATCTAAGGTGTTAACGTGAGCGGAATGGGCGTGTGGTTAAAAAAACCTATAAAAAGACTTGAAACCCACATATATAGGGTCTATAGTCGTATGTAGACACTACGTAGTAGTAGTTCAACAAAAATACACATTGTGCAAGACGGAGGGAAACCACCGCCCCGCATCTGTATCAGATAGGGCGTTTTCTTGCACCGCCGGGACGTACCTGAGAGACACGTCGGAGTCGGGAGCAAGTGCAAAGGAAAAATAACTAACACCAAAAGGGGGAATATGGGCATATCTGTGGTAAAACGCGATGGTACTCGCGAACCATTTGACGCTAATCAAGTCAATCTCGCCCTGGTCGAAGCCAGTGAGGGGCTTGCTGATCAGATACAAAAAGTTGTTCAGGTGGCAACAGAGCTACAGCTGACATTATTTGATGGTATTACAACGCAACAATTAGATGAAGCGTTGATTCATACCGCATTGCAAAACGTCAAAGACGATCCAGATTTTGACAAGATCGCAGCACGTTTATTGTTAAAAAATATTTACAAGAATACTTTGGGCAAGTACAAAGATGCTGCCGAGCTCAAGAAACTACACGAAAAGCACTTCGCAAAATACCTTCGCGATGGCGTTACCGATGGCTTGCTGGACAAGCGCATGAATGCCAAAGTATTTGATCTCAAAAAATTAGCCGCAGCAATCGACCCGGACCGCGATTATCTGAGTAAATATTTGGGTGTTGTTACAAACAAGAATCGTTATGCATTGCGTAAACAAAGTGGGGAACCATTAGAAGTTCCACAGTATACCCATATGCGAATTGCGATGGGGTTGAGCTATAACGAAAAGAATCCGACAGAGGCTGCGCTTGATTTTTATGATCACATGAGTCGATTGGAATACGTTCCGGGCGGAAGTACTCGTGTGAATGCTGGTGGTTCATTTCCTCAGTTATCAAATTGTTTCTTGTTCAATATTGATGACGACATGGAATCAATTGCACGTGGCGTTCGCGACACAATGTGGATTGCAAAAGGTACGGGCGGTATTGGTATCGGTATCACGAAGTTGCGTGCAGCTGGTAGCCCAGTAAAGACGACAAACACCGAATCAACAGGTCCAATTCCGTTCATAAAGATGATTGATACGGCGCTGTTTGCCGTCAGCCGAAAAGGTAAAAAGCAAGGCGCTGCCGCAATTTATATGGAGAACTGGCACCTGAACTTCCCGCAGTTCTTGGATCTAAAGCAAAACAGCGGTGACCCGTATCTGCGTACACGAATTGCTAATACAGCCGTTTATTTGAGTGATGAGTTCATGAAACGTGTTCAAAAAGACAAAGATTGGTATTTGTTTGATCCAGCCGATACGCCCGATTTGACCGAGTTATACGGCGAGCAGTTCAGCAAGCGATATAATGAATACGTCAAATTAGCCGACAAAGGTGAAATGCGCGATTACACAAAGACAAGTGCTCGTGAACAATACCGTCAGATTTTGACAGTATTACAGGCAACGAGTCATCCATGGCTGACCTGGAAGGACACAATCAATGTTCGTGCGCTGAATAATAACACTGGTACGATTCATCACAGTAATTTGTGTACTGAAATTACATTGCCTCAGGATAGTGAGAATACGTCCGTTTGTAATTTGGTCAGTATCAATTTGTCTGCTCATTTACTCGAGGATAAATCATGGGATTGGGATCGTTTGGCTAGTTCATCACGGAGTGCAGTTCGCCAGTTAGATAACCTTTGTGACATTACGAATACACCGATTCCACAGGCGATGAATAGTAACAAGCAAAATCGTGCGTTGGGCTTGGGACTCATGGGCTTTACTGATGTTATCGAGAAGCTAGGTTATAGTTATGAATCCGAAGAGGCCTACGATTTGATCGATCAATTGACTGAATTTATCAGTTATCATGCGATCGATGCCAGCGCCGATATGGCCAAAGAACTAGGTAGCTACCCGCAATATAAAGGTAGCGGTTGGAGCAAGGGCGTCTTGCCAATCGATACGATTGATCAACTAGATTTGGATCGAAATGTTCGTGTTGATATCAAGCGCAAAGCGCGCATGGACTGGGAAAAACTACGACCAAAGGTAAAGAAAGGTATGCGAAATGCGACGCTGATGGCGATTGCGCCGACGGCCAACATCGCGCACATTGCCGGCACAACACCGGGCTTGGATCCGCAGTTTGCACAGATATTTAGTCGTGCAACATTGAATGGTAAGTTTCTCGAGGTTAACGTCAATATGATTCGCGACCTCCAGGAACTTGGTTTATGGGACAAGGTGAAGGATGAAGTATTGCGCCGACAAGGTGATATCCAACCAATCGTCGAGATTCCTGATGACATCAAAGCAGTATACAAGACGAGTTTTCAACTGAGCCCATATGCATTTATCGAGGTTGCAGGACGCGCGCAAAAATGGGTCGACCAAGCGATTAGCCGAAACATGTATTTAGAGACACGTGACTTGGACGAATACGAAAAGATTTACATGGAAGCTTGGAAAAAGGGCCTAAAGACGACATACTACCTACACGTCAAACCGCGTCATACGGCCGAGCAGAGTACGGTGAAAGTCAACAAGGCTGAATCGGAACCGGGCGGAGGTCCGCGAAAGAAAGGCTTTGGCTTTGCCAAAAAACAAACAGTTGGGACGGGGACATGAGTATGAGAGACACATCATGAACGCGAATCGCAAAATAACACACCACATCAACACAACAAACGAAA
>CAMPEU010000028.1 GCA_946804195.1 uncultured Candidatus Saccharibacteria bacterium
TATCGGTATCCTTGCTTCGATTGTTACAGTTGCGTATACCGGTATTACAACGCAAGCAAAAAACCTCAAAACGATAGCTGCCGTAGATAGCTGGGCAAAAGCAATACAACTGTATAGGATTGAAAATGGTAGTTTTCCTACTCAGCAATCATGCCTCGGCTCTACAACAACCTACCCTGATAACGGTTACTGCTGGGATGGCACCTACTGGAGTGTGCAACCAACATTCCTAAGCCAGATGGCTCCATATATCAACAACAACTATCCCGAGCCCGACACAACTTCAGTTAATAGCGGTGCTCCAAATAGGCGTGGCGCATTCTACTACATACCTAGTTCAACAGTACACCTAATTCGTGCATTTTTCTTGGGTACAAACACCTGTCCATCTAGCAGCGCTGGAGCTCTTTACAGTACGTCGCTACAGGGTAGCAATGTTTATTGTCAGTATCAGTTGGATTAGAATTACCTATACACAATATTGAGCCCTATCCCACATAAATGTTCGTGTTCAACGAGGCGTGATCCGATCAAATTTTTCCCGTGCTACAATAAATACATGAGAAAAAGCATAAGCGGCTTTACTATCGTTGAACTTTTGATTGTCGTTGTCGTTATCGGAATTTTAGCCGCGATCGTTACGGTTGCATATACAGGCATCCAGGCAAAAGCAAAAGATACAAAGACTATCTCTGCCGTGAAAAGCTGGGTAAAAGCACTCCGACTCTACGAGGTAGAAAACGGTAGTTTACCCACTTCAAATTCATGCCTCGGTAAAACCACGACATACGACGGTAACGGTCAGTGTTACTCAACCACTTATTGGGTAGTAAAGACTCCGCTCCTCAACTTGCTAAGTCCGTATATGACCACCCAGCCAGAGCCCGATACCTCGCAAATCGATAGCACCAATAATCCAGATTGGCGCGGCGCTTTCTACAATTATTGGTCAGCTGGCGATAAACACCAGATATACATGATGCTAACCGGCACTAGTAGTTGCCCGAGTATTGGTAGCGAGACATCCGCACCAGGCCAGTGGACGGGCCCCCAGGGTATACGTTGTGTCTATAATCTTGATTAGAATGTACTCCCGCTATGACTCTAGACATTAAGCTGACGAATCGTCATCATTCAAAATTTTACGTACTTCGTCTAGTGTGATATCAATCACCGTGCCGGGTTCAACGTTACCGCCAAGCATCTGTTTGGCAACAGTATTTTCAACCGTTCGCTGCACAACGCGACGCATGGGTCGCGCACCCAAGCGAGGATCATACCCTTTTTCAACCAAAAATTCCTTTGCATCATCCGCTACGTTGATGCTGATTTTTTGTAATGCCATTTGTTTATTGATACCTACCAATATCAAATCAACGACCTGCAATAACTCTTTTTTGTCGAGTGGACGGAATATGACGATCTCGTCAAAACGATTCAAGAATTCTGGTTTAAACTGATTGCTGCTGATTAATTCGTCCGTGAACTGCTTTTCAAAATCTTTCATTTTGTAGCCGCGTTGAATATATTCACGTATGCGGTCCGCTCCCGCATTGCTCGTTGCGATCACGATCGCATCACGAAAACTAACTTCGCGGTTTTTTATATCACGCAAAATACCTTCGTCGAGTAACTGCAATAAGGTCGTCAAAACTTGTGGATGCGCCTTTTCGATCTCGTCAAACAATACAACACTGAATGGTTGCTTCATTGCCTGGGCAGTCAAACTATTTGGATCATCTGCACCATCTGCAATTAATCGGGCGACGTCCTCGCTTCGTACATATTCATTCATATCCAAACGAATTAGACGATCTTCGCCACCAAAATACACATCACCAAGCGCCTTTGCTAACTCGGTCTTGCCCACACCCGTTGGGCCTAGGAATAAAAAGGTACCAATCGGTCGATTCTCATTGCGAACACCCGCACGTGCCCGTCGTAATGCATCGCTCACGACCTGCACCGCACGTGTTTGATTAATCATACGCTTGTGTATTAAATCTTCCAGATTCAATAATGTATCGCGCTCTTGCTCACCATGAGCGACGCCAATTTTTACACCAACGGTTTGCTCGACTGCTTGCTGAACGGAATTACCTGTCACCAAACCATTTTCTGCATAACCCGCCGCGCTTTCGAGTAACTTGAAGGCACGTCCCGGCATTTCGAGTTCATGAATATATCGTTCACTCAACCGATAGGCCTCATCCAATGCCTGATACATGACAGTTACTTTGCGCTTATACTCCGTAAATAATAATTGATCCTGCATGACCGTCAATGTTTCTTCGCGAGTTGCCGGGGCAATGTTGATTCGATTCAACGCATTCATCAATCCAGCATTTCGCTGACCAATCTGCAAAAACTTTTGCTCATCCATGGTTAAAATAATACGTAGACTATCGCTTTCGAGTATCGGTAACAATACATTCGATAGATCTACCGAGCCAACTGCATCCTCGAAAAACATCTGTGCATTATCCAAACAAATAATGATATTTTTTGCACTCTGCGCTTCACCTAAAATATGCATTATCAAACCCTCGAGTTCGCCACGACCGGGCGCTGCCGAAATAAGAGATGATGAATCCAACATGAATACTTGGCGAAACTTTAGATTTGCCGGAACCTTTGCGTCAGCATCCATTAAACGTTCTGCGAACGCTCTAACAATCGTTGACTTACCTACACCAGCCGCACCAATCAATGCTGCGTTTTGACTTCCACCGCTCCCGAATGAATCAATCAATTGGTCGAGGGCTTTTTGGTGCGCCTCTAACTCAACATGCATGCCTCCGGTGTTTTCGGATAAATTCTGTCCAAAGCGTTTCAACATAGGGATATAACCAAAGGCAAAATCTCGAGCAATGCCGCCAGTACGTAATGGTCGCTTGGATTTATTGATCAGAATTCGTACATGCTCATACCACCTGATACCACTTAACAAATCATCACGATCCAGCTTCATATGCGCCAACAACGAATCACGCTCGGAGTAACTATCTATAATTGCAACTACTAAAACGGCACCCGAGACAAATTCACTACCGGCTTCTTCGCGTATCTTTAAAGCACTCTGCCAAATTGGTTCGCAATCAGCGGGCTGATCGGTCGTAATGTTATCCAAAAAACCGCTCGTAATCCCAAATCGATTCGCAAAGAAAATTCCCCCATGAGATCTTGCCACAGCCTTCACAACCGTCTTTGGTGTTGGATTTTTGCCCAGGCCACCCAAAATATCACCCGCCAATAAACCGTCAACGGAACCTTCGATTGATCGAGGACTCTTTAACTCACCCCTATGCCACTCTGCAATCATAATAGGAATGGCGGTAAATCCAACCAATAGCCAGCCTATCGACATGTCTGTTAGTAATAAAACAGACAAACTTCCGAATAATAATCCAATCGTTATGACGTTGAATAGTAAAATCAGCGGATTTGACAACAAAACGCCCAATCGTGACTTCGCAGCCCTCAAGCTATGAGAATTAAACGCTACCTTATCCATTCTAGTGTCCATCCCGTACCCATGAGTATCACTCCGACTATTGGCAAAATAGGCAAGATAGCCCACGTAATAATACTAACCAAACTGTACGTCACTAATACTCCTATAACAATCGCACCGACAATCAAAATCATCAAACGGATTACCATTCCTATAACGCGCGAGAATAGTTTATCTAGCATGGCACGCATTTTTACCTCTAGTGAACCCTGCGTGGTACCTGCAGATATCTGACGATATGGTGAAAAAAGTGTCTTTAGTAAAAGGCTAAATGAAAAATAATCAATTATATTCTCGAGACGTCCAGAGTTAATGTGTATCCGCTCACGAAAGCCGTCACCGTACCACCACTGAAAGAGACTTGTTAACAAAAGCATAACCATATTGTACCACTCACGCGTGAGGTATAATAGGGGTTACATATGGTAAAAATACATAGTGTCCTGATGGGCAAAGCCGTCCAGCATGCTGCTCGACTTCGTGGCGGTAGCGGTTCAGCGCTACCCGGACTCGTCATAGAAAAGTTTGATAAATCATTTGTTGCAAATGCCCTCACGAAATTTCCGTATGGCGTAGTTTTTATCAGTGGAACAAATGGCAAAACAACAACCACTAAAATGGTAGTCGAGTTACTAGAGAGTCAAGGGTTAAAAGTTTTTACAAATCGAACGGGAAGCAATTTTTCCCGAGGCATTGCGGCGGCATTGCTTTCAGACATGAATGCACGCGGCAAGCTAAAAGCAGACATCGCAGTACTAGAAATGGACGAAGCACATGCTGTTCATCTGGCGGAAAAAGTTAAACCCCGTTACTGTCTATTGCTCAATGTGATGCGCGACCAGCTGGACCGATTTGGCGAAATAGACCACACCGCCCAATTCCTCCATCGCATCGCAATGGCACCGACCAACAGTGTTATCGTGAATCGTGATGATCCCCGGTTGGCTAGTAGAAAATTCATTGATGATTTAACGGCAAAAGTCAGCGGCTTTGGCGTGAGTGAAAAGCTCATTCACCAATTCCCCTCCGATGACGATATGCGATCGTTGTCTATAGAAAAGCGTAAAGCTTTATTTGATCAAGATGATACCAGCCTAGAATCACTTGATGGCAAAAGTGCAGAAATAAAGTACGCCAATAAAATAAAAAAAGTTAGCTTGAAGGTTAATGGTATATACAACGTCCTAAACGCAGTCAGCGCAATCGCACTGTGTCGTGAAATCATGGGCGAAAAACTACAAGAGGAAAAAATGCTCCATGCACTCAGCGAAGTAACTCCAGCATTCGGACGCGGCGAAGATATCATCGTCAACGGAAGCCCATGCCAACTGATCCTAGTAAAAAACCCAAGCGGTTTTCGCCTAGGGCTACAGTCGTTCGACCCGAAAGGATACGCCATTATGATTGCAATTAATGACAACTATGCCGATGGTCGCGACATGAGCTGGTTGTGGGACGTCGACTTTGACACCTTAAAGAGCGGAGGTGTATCAGAACTAAGCGGCATGCGCGCATACGATATGGCCCTACGTCTCCAATACGATGATGTACCATTTTTGCATGTTGATACCGATTTACGCCGATCATTAAAGAACTTCCTCGAATCCGCAAACAACAAACCAAAGCGCATATATTGCACATACACCGCAATGATGTCACTACGTCACGAACTAAGCAAAATTGCCGACGTAAAGGCCGTACGATGAGCTCGACGAAAAGCCCGCTAAGAATCCTGCATCTATATCCACGTGATATGAATATCTACGGTGACTACGGAAATATACTTGTACTAAAACGACGTGCAGAATGGCGCGGTTACAAAGTAGAGGTCATCGACTACAATCCTGGAGATAACTTTCCAAAGGATATTGACGTCATAGTCGGCGGCGGCGGACAAGACAGCGGTCAAGATAAGGTACAGGCTGACTTGCAAAAAATAAGTCATAAATTACGAGATCTCGCCGACAATGGAACACCTATGCTTGTTATTTGCGGTCTTTACCAATTATTTGGAAAGTATTTCCAGACCCACGACAAACGTATCATTCATGGAATCGGAATCCTCGACATAGAAACCATTGCTGAATCCGAAAGATTAATTGGAAATATCACCATTCAAAGCCAGCAATTCGGTGATATTGTTGGATACGAAAACCATAGTGGTCAAACATTTTTAGGCAAAAATGCCAAGCCCCTCGGTATGGTTATCCGTGGTGTCGGCAATAATAAAAAGGATAAATCAGAGGGCGCATGCAGTAATAATGTCATCGGAAGCTACCTTCACGGTTCACTATTACCCAAAAATCCACATATCGCCGACTGGCTGATCGAACAAGCTGCGACAAAAAAATATGGTAATTTTGAGTCAAAAAATATTGACGACCATTTCACCTCACTTGCTCGTGAACACGCGATGAAACGTCCGCGTTAACTTGGTTGATATTCACAAATAAGGCGATAGTACGATGGGACGGGTACTTTTCCGCTTCTTACATCGTCAACGTCGACCCATATTGCTTGCTGCATTTCCTCAATCTGCGGCCTCAGCTGAGTAGACGTATCGAGCGTACCTATATAGCCCAGAATAATTTTGCCATTCTGGTGCATCATAAAATCCGCATGATTCAGCGTCTGATTGTTGAGCCCAAGCTCTTCAAAAAGCTCACGTGCCATCGCCTGATCGGGTGACTCGCCTGCATCAATATGTCCACCCGGCAAACCGTACCCCTCTTTTCCATAGTCAACAACAAGTACTTGCTTGTGGTCTGGGCTGAATAATGCGCACTTACACGTTACTCGATGCGTGTCACGATTGCCGGCCATTATTTTTTTAGCTCTTTCAGATCCTTTATTACCTGATCACCATGACCCAGTGGCGTCACTCGTCCATAAACTTTTTGGACCATTCCCGTAGGATCAATAATAAATGTTTTTCGTAAAATACCTTCATTACCAAACATCTTTTTGCCCCACGCTCCGTAATCATTAATCACGCCACCGTTCTCGTCAGTCAATAAGGTAAAGTTCAATGCATGTTTTGATTTAAATTTTTCGTGGCTCGTAGCATCGTCTTTGCTGATACCGACTACCTCGGCGCCCATTTCTGCCAATGTGTCGCGTGCATCACGTAAGCTACATGCCTCAATCGTGCACCCTGGCGTATCATCCTTTGGATAAAAATATAGAACAATCCACTTCCCAGCAAAGTCCTTGAGTGAAACGGATTTGCCATCTTGATTAGGCAATAAAAAATCAACAGCAGGATAAGGAATTTCGTTCTTCATCTACTCATTATACCCGTTAAACCTCTATTCCTGACTATTTGTCGGCTTGAATATTACGCGGCTATACCATAAGTAATTCCAGACAAGACTAACGGCTATCGCAATAAGCTTTGCAATAAACAACGCCGTCCCATCACCAACACCGTAGAACATCCACAGTAGCGTAGGTAGCCCCATGATGACAATACCCTGCAACACCCATAAGCCAAATAGCGTAATTGTGACAAATGTCACAATCTGACGAATACTCTTCGCACTATTGTCACCAAAAACGGCTCGTTTATTCAAGGCATAGCTCACCGCGAGAGCAATAATTGTCGAACCCATATTCGCAACAACCGCTGGTAAACTAAAAAGTGCAATGAGCAAAAACAAAATTGAAAAGTCCACACCGGTATTGACCAGACCCACGATGACAAAGCGTATTTTTTGTAGCTTTGCCGCCTTTGACAGAGATTTTTTTTGCTTATTCATTCTAACTTTTTTACTCTATCACAGAGCTTGCCATTTGCAAGTAGTACAAAATAAGGTATAATTACCCGAGTAAATCGGGGTGTGGCGCAGTTGATAGCGCGCTCGGTTTGGGACCGAGAGGTCGAAGGTTTGAGTCCTTTCACCCCGACCATAGAAAACGACCGTCTACGGGCGGTCGTTTTCTATGGTCGATAGTTTGTTTAAAAGCTAAATATCTTTAATAATGAGTTCACCTCGGAATAAACTTCATTATAGGGAACTGATTCGCTAGGAGTCGTAACGCTGACGGGAGCATCAAAAATAAAACTAATTTTTATGCTCAAGTCACTCTTTTCATCTTGGATGATGACTTTTTTTAATTGATGCGTCCATTGATCAACCCAAACCTGAATCACCATTTCCGATGTATCTTTGCCTAGATCTTCGTCCAGACCGACGACATCTTTTCCACTTTTCGAACATGCACCAAGATCTTTCGCAAACTTAGTTGCCTGAAATGCTTCATTAAATTTCTTGACTGCTTTTTGATCTATATAAACAACGTATCCCGAGTTACCGTCAACTACACCCAAGCTTTCTTTGGAAAGAATAATACGATTTTTTTGATAGATGATACCAAGTTCAAGTAGCTGTCCCGTATCACCGCCCAGTCCCTTCATCACATCCTGCGTACATTCAAAAGCGGTTGCTTGCGCTTCGTTTGTTTTGCGTATTTCTGTAGTACCGTATTTGATCCATTTTCCATCGAGACCATCGATAATTGGCTGAAACTGAGCCTTGTATGAATCAATTATCTCTCCAATAAGTTGATTGGACTCACTTAACGCCGAATACGGCTCGAGAAGTCCGTTCAATACCATCTCGATATTTTTTATCCGAAAATATGCATCACTATCAATTTGTCCCGCAACCTGTGCAGTCACTTTTGCCGCCCTGTCACCACTCGTATCAATTGATAATTCAACATTACCATCATACCCGTCTTTATGACTAAATTGCGTCTCGAAGTTTGCCTGCAATTGGCCACCTACTGACAACGAGCCTGATGTCATAAATGACTCCGAACTAAAGGCTTTCGCTATCGCTCCCGTCACAACATTATCAGGATTTTGGTACAGTGCGTATACCAACCAGCCCCCACCAAGCAATGTGATAAATGAGCTCACCACAAGTGATGCAATAGTAATTCGCCTGCGCTTGCCAGTGCGGGGTTTTGGTTTTGATATTTGCGAAGAGTGATTCGCGGGCTCCTCAACCGGGCCGGATAATACGCCATCTGATTCCATAAATGCCTTCTCGATCTTGTTGAGATGAAGTGATTCAGCCGGATCATGGATCGGCGGATCTACGGTTTTACGACTCAACGAATCATTCGATGCACTTTGATCGGGAACCGAGGGCTCATTCTTGGTTTCGTTGGGCACAACTTTCCTTTTTTATAACTTATGGTTACTGTACCACGATAAAGTATTGCATGTATAGAGTACTCGAGAGACTCAATGGCGTATACTTATCCCATGACATCTTATCAACGACTCGTTCTCACAATTAGTATTCTGGCGTCCTTCTTGTCATTTCTCGACGGATCAGTTGTCAATGTAGCGCTCCCTGCAATAGTCCATGAACTAGGCGGCGGACTCGCAGTTCAACAATGGGTTAGTAGTGCATATTTGATTACTCTCGGTTCACTCATCCTTTTGGCGGGCTCGTTATCGGACATCTTTGGTCGGAAACACATCCTAACCTGGGGTGTGATTGGTTTTGGCATAACGTCCATCCTTTGCGCTATCGCGCCAACCGATGTGTCACTAATAATCGCACGTGCGTTACAGGGAGTATTTGGCGCTCTACTCGTTCCTAGCTCGCTCGCCCTCATCATCTCTACGTTCAGTGGGTCCGCTCAGAGCAGGGCAATTGGTACATGGACCGCCTGGACGGGTATCTCGTTTATAATAGGGCCTCTCGTTGGTGGAGCGCTCGTTGATTTATTGTCATGGCGCTGGATATTCCTCATCAACATCATCCCTATCCTTGTCACACTATGGCTCATGCGACAATTACGTGCTGACAGGCCCAGTGAAAAAACCTCAATCGATATTGGCGGTGCATTGATGGCCACATTAGGAATCGCCGGCATTGTCTATGCGTTAATTGAGCAACCGTCCCATGGCTGGAATAGTCTATTGGTTTGGCCATTACTCCTGCTAGGTATGCTCTTGATACTGATGTTTATTTGGTATGAACGACGCGTCAAACAACCGATGTTACCACTCTCACTTTTTGCAATTCGTAATTTCACCGTTGGTAATATTGCGACGACGGCAATATACGCTGGTCTCGCCGTTGCAACATTTTTGATAACAATTTTCATACAAGAAGTTGGTGGTTACTCCGCACTATTTGCCGGAATGAGCCTACTGCCAATTACAATTATCATGTTTCTCTTGTCATCAAAATTCGGAGCATTGGCAGGTAAACATGGACCTCGACTCTTTATGTCCGTCGGCCCGTTAGTAGCAGCGTCAGGATTTGCGCTTTTTCTGATGGTTGATAATCGTGTTGATTACTTGACCCAGATTTTACCTGGAGTATTACTCTTTGGGCTCGGCCTATCAATTACCGTCGCACCACTCACCGCGGCAATTCTCGGCTGTATCGACCCGAGGCATGCGGGCATTGCATCGGCGATCAATAATGCAGTATCACGTATTGCCGGACTCATCGCGATCGCTGTCATTGCTCTCGTTACCGGCAACTCACTGGATGTTGAAGGATTTCACCGAGGTATTTTGCTCATGATTATTCTACTCACGCTAGGCGGACTAGTGTCAGCAATCGGCATAACCAACAAGTTTACTGTGCAGAAAATCTAATTTATTTGGCGAATTCAATCGCACGAGTTTCGCGAATAACGTTGACCTTGATCGTGCCAGGGTACTGCATAGTTGATTCAATCTTGTTCGCAATATCACGTGATAATTTGATCGCGCTCAAGTCATCAATATTTTCAGGTTTCACAATGACACGAACTTCACGGCCCGCACTAATCGCATAAGCCTTATCGATACCCTTGAACCCAGTTGCGATATTTTCCAAATCTCTCATTCGTTCAACAAAGTTCTCGGCGCTGATATTTCGTGCACCTGGTCGAGCAGCGGATAATGCATCTACGACGCGCACACACAGTGCCTCTGGGGTGGTTGCCTCGACATCGTCATGATGTGCTTCAATCGCATGCGCGACTTCCTCTTTCATGCCATATTTGCGGGCTAGCTCTCCACCGATATGGTGATGCTTGCCCTCAATTTTGTGAGTCACGGCCTTGCCAACATCGTGGAGCAAGGTAGCAATTTTTACCGTACGTACATCAGCGCCAATTTCCTCAGCAATCATGCCTGACAAGTGCGCCATTTCAGTACAGTGCATTAATACATTTTGACCATATGATGTTCGAAACTTTAGTTCACCAAGTAGTTGTAGCATTTCACGAGGTATACCCGTTACGCCCACTTCGCGCGCAGCGTCTTCACCCGCTTGCTTCGTTTCTTTTTCGATTTGCTTGTGAGCTTTCTCAACGACTTCTTCGATACGACCCGGGTGGATACGACCATCCTTCATCAACATTTCTAACGTCAATCGCGCAACCTGTCGTCGAATAGGATCGAAACTGGAAAGCACGACCATGCCGGGAGTGTCATCAACCATAATATCGACACCGGTTGCCCGTTGAAGAGATTGAATATTTCGTCCTTCTTTGCCGATGATACGGCCCTTCATTTCGTCGTCAGTCAATTTGAGTGCCGTCACAGTTCGTTCGGCTGTAACTTCAGAACTCATACGTTCCATTGCCGTCAAAATAATTGTTTGAGCACGCTCTTCGGCGTCATCCATTGCGTCTTTTTGAAGTTTCGCGACTAATCCCATCATGTCATTCTTGATATCGCGCTCAGTCATTTGCATCAACTTGTCGGCTGCATCGGTTTTCGAAAGCTTTGCAATCTTTTCTAGTTTTTCTTGCTGCTTTTTGCGAACATCACGGATATCGTCTTTGAGTTTTTCGACTTCGTCTTCTTGACCACGAAGCTTATTGGCTCTCTTATCAAGATCATCGAGTTTTTTGTCAATTGTCGTTTCACGATCAAGTAATCGAGTTTCTGTTTTCTTGAGTTCTTTGCGACGCTCATTTTCCAATTGAAGTGCTTCGTCTTTTGCCTTTAGTACGATCTGACTTGCCTTTTCCTGAGCCTTAGCCAAAGCTTGATCGGCTTTTTGTTTACTACCATCCACCTTGTTTTTGCTATAAGCGACCGTTCCACCAGCACCCAAACCAACACCAATAAGTGCGGCAATTATACCTTCTATCATGTTTTTTTCCTTCCTGCGTCCGCTCCCGCGGGGATCCTGATTCAACGAGTCTGGTTATTGCGGGTGGACGGCAAATAAAATTCAGTAAATTTCCAGAGCCTGTACATTACAAACTATCACTATTGTAGCCCCAAACATGTCCTGCATGCAAGCTATTTGCGTGGTTTTGTGATATTTGCCCCTGCGCCATATTCAGGCAAGACAACTTGATCATTTTCGCTATTTTTGAGTCGCTTGATTGCTTGCTCTTGCCAATCATCGCCCCCCGTTCCAACAATAGGCACACCTAGACTATCGGCAAGGGTATTCACCGTTACCAAGCCTATACGCAAACCCGTAAAACTTCCCGGACCCCGGAATACACCTACCCCTGTAATATCTTGCCATGACCAGTTGTGCGCAGATAATTGCTCTTTGATAAAATTATGTAAACTTTTTGATAGTTCACGATTCGCCAACCATTCAGATTGAAAGATCTTATCGCCATCCACCAAAGCCAGCTTGCATGTCGGTGTCGAAGTGTCTATGAGTAATATCATCGGATTTGCTCCTCAAGTTTTTTGCTTTTATCGCCTCCGTGGCTTAGCTGTACGTGTCGCACTACTTCACTCAACGCACTTATCGTCATCGTTAATTTATCGTCAGGCAATACACTCCGTACAGTATCAGACCATTCAATTACGGTAACGTTCTTTCCCTGCGCCAATACTTCAGCCAACTCATTGGCCATTATGCCGGGGTCATCTAGACGATAGAAATCGTAATGCGCGAGGCACAAACCATCCCTTGCGTCATACTGACGGCTGATCGTAAAGCTAGGACTTTGCACCGTTTCATCCACGCCCATTCCCCGAGCTAAACCTCTAACGAATGTCGTTTTTCCCGCACCGACATCACCAACTAATTCAATAATTTCACCCCCACAAAGCAAGCGTCCAATACGCTCACCAAGTGCCACCATACTTTGTTCATCTTTGACCTCTATCATTGTCCATCCATTATACCTCCGTTTATCTCTGTTAAAAAGCTCTAGCGTTTTGATACTGACTCCTTTACAATGTATAAGAGAATATGCATATATCGGATGAGACACTGGAGAAGCTGCTCGTACAGAGTAAACGTTTCACTAAAGAGGATATTTCCGCTCTCAAAAGGGAAGGGTCTCGTTTGCGTAAATCTCTACAGCAAACGGCAGTCGAGAGCAAAAAAATAGATGAACAAACGTTGACAAAATTATTTGCTGTATATGCAAATATCCCCTATATCGAAATTGATCCAAAACAAATTCCTAGCGACGTACTCCAAAGAATCCCCGAACACATTGCCAGGCAATACCACGCTATCCTCTTTCAAGTTGATCCTAGCGGAGTTCAGCACCTCGCTATGGAAGACCCTGATGACGTTCAAGCCATCAACTTTATCCAGAAGCAAATCGGCGAGAATTTAAAAACTTATATCGCGCCTCACAAGAATATCGAGGCCGCTCTCGAGAATTATCGTAGCAATGTTAACAAAGAGTTATCAGATGTCATCGATGTACAAAATGAACAAGAAGATGAACAGGAGCCAAGTGTTTCTGATGAAGATGTTGGCGAGAATTCACCTATCGCTCAAACTATTAATCTTCTTTTGGAATATGCCATCCGATCCAATGCGAGCGATATCCATATCGAACCCCGCGAAGATCATGTCCAAATACGCTACCGTGTCGACGGTATACTCAATGAGGTTAATCGCCTACCTCGTAATGTTCATGCCGCCCTGATCAGTCGCATCAAAATCTTGTCCAATCTCAAAATTGACGAAAGGCGCATACCCCAGGATGGACGCTTTAAAGTCAATGTTGCAGGCAAGCAATACTCCCTTCGTATAAGCACGCTTCCTATCACTGACGGTGAAAAGGTTGTTATTCGTATTCTCGATGAGTCAAATCAAGCAGTTAGCTTAAAGGAATTGGGATTCTGGGGACACTCGATGGAAGTGGTAGCTAGCGCCATGACCGAACCTCACGGAATGATACTCGTCACGGGGCCGACCGGTAGCGGTAAATCTACTACACTGTTTAGCATGTTATCAGAGCTAAACAAACCAGACGTCAATATCAGTACAATCGAAGATCCAGTAGAGTACAAGATCAAGGGCGTCAATCAAACGCAAACAAATGAGGGTGCGGGAATGACATTCGCAAACGGCTTGCGGGCACTTCTTCGTCAAGACCCAAACATCATGATGGTAGGTGAGATTCGAGATAGCGAAACGGCTTCCTTGGGTATTCAGGCCGCCCTAACGGGGCACTTAGTTTTTAGCACACTTCATACAAACAATGCAGCAACAAGCCTTCCCCGCCTGTTAGACATGGACATCGAGCCATTTTTGATCGCAAGTGTCATTCGTGCCGTTGTCGGTCAGCGTCTTGTTCGCAAACTCGAGAGTAAAACGCGCGTAGCCTATACTCCTGACGATGAAGAAAAATCAGCGGTTATGAAAATGTTCAACCTAAATAGTCCACAACATATAAAGTTCGTACATGAACTCGAAAAGATAGCCGCCTCACAAGGCATCGGAGGAGACGCGCCGCTTAGTACCAATGGAACTGGTATTATATCGCTTTACAAAGCAGGAGAATACAAGGATGAGACCGGTAAGCATGACGGCTTCAGGGGTCGAGTCGGTATCTATGAAGTACTCGGTAACACACTTCCTGTTCAGCGCCTCATCATAGCGGACGGCACAAGCGAACAGCTTCAAGCACAAGCCATTGCAGAAGGAATGCTGACAATGCAGATTGATGGACTCATAAAAGCACTCAGAGGCGTCACGACTATAGAAGAAGTATTAAGGGTCACAAAGGAATAAGTCATGCCAATATTTGCATATGTTGCCGTATCAGACACAACCAACAAATCCACCAAGGGAACAATAAGTGCCAACAATGAATCGGATGCTATTGAGGCATTAAAAAAACAAAAACTTCGCCCTGTTAGCGTCACCCCTAAAGACAAAAAAACGACGTCCATAAGCTTATTCAAATCCAACAAAATCAAATCAGATGATTTGGTGATCTTTACACGACAGCTAAGCGCAATGGTTGGTGCGGGCGTGCCGCTCTTGCGTTCATTGAACTCACTGGAACAACATACCGAGAGCCAAGGACTCAAAACAGTCCTCGTTGATGTCATCGCGGAAATACAAAGCGGTGCATCATTTGGTGATGCGCTCGCCAAACACCCAAGGTCCTTCAATGAAATTTACGTCAATATGGTGCGCGCGGGTGAAGCGGCGGGTATCTTGGATGATATCCTCAAACGACTCGCGCTTCAGCAAGAAAAAAGCGCAGCGATACGCAAAAAAGTTAAAAGCGCCATGACCTATCCAATTATCTTGCTCGTCATTACAGTCGTGGCATTCTTTGGATTAATGATTTTCGTCATTCCACAAATCGGTAATATTCTCAAAGACCTCGGAGGCGAAGACGCCGAACTGCCTCTCATTACTCAAATCATGCTCGGTATTAGCAGTTTTATTATCAGTTGGTGGTTCATCCTGATACCCGTATTTGTACTCGGAGTCATGGGGATAATGAGGTATATCAGGACGCCATCTGGTCGGAAAATCTATCATCGATTAATACTCAAAATACCTGGTATAAGCCCGATTATAAAAAAAGTTGTGGTGGCACGCTTTGCTCGTACCTTCTCAGCCCTAACGGGTGCAGGCGTAACAATTATCGAATCCATGACTATTACTGCTCACGGAATGGGTAATGTCCTCTACGAACAAGCACTACTTGATGCCGTTGACAAAGTAAAAAACGGCGAACAGCTATCTCATGTAATAGATCAGGATGACCTATTTCCAGCAATCGTTGCACAGATGCTCTCGGTTGGTGAAGAAACGGGACAAACTGAAACCGTATTAGTAAAAGTTGCGGAATTTTATGATGACGAGGTTGACGCAGCCATCAACGGTATGAGTTCTATTATAGAACCCGTCATGATTGTTTTGATGGGTAGTATGGTCGGGCTTATTGCAATCAGCGTCATGGGACCAATATCAAGCCTCGCACAAAATATTAAATCTTAATCCGATAACGCCTATGGTTAAGGGCAATTCCATGATACAATAATATCGAATGTACCAGTGGGCATCATGACAAATTTTTTCTACAAAGACAAACCAATTATAGGACTAGACATCGGTAGTACGGACATGAAAATCATGTCCATTGATTTGAATAAACAATGCGTAACGGGCTATGGCGTCATCGACCTTGACCCTCTGCAGATTAGAAAGTCATTCGATGCAGACAATGAATACCTGGTCAAAAATCTCAAAAATCTACTTGAGAGAAAACTCGTCGGTAGCCTCGTCAGTAACAGGGTTGTGCTCGGAATTCCGACATCTAGAACGTTCTCTAGAACATTTACGGTACCCGTCGCATCAGAAGGCGCTCTCCAAGATGCGGTTGCTATCGAGGTTGGTCAGTACATTCCACTTCCGATAAACCTCTTATACGTTGATTACGAAGTGATCGAACGAAATAGCGAAATGCTTACCGTCATCATGAGTGCAGTTCCCCGTAAACTCGTAGATAATACGCTGGCTGCATGTGAATCACTAGGCCTATCGGTCGTCATGATCGAACCGGCAATCAGCGCGGTCGCTCGTGTCCTCAGGACAACTGAGGAAGGCTATCTTCCAACCGTGATCGTTGATATTGGCGCAGCCAACACCGATATCGCTGTTCTAGATGGTTCGGTGCGCATTACAGGAGGTGTTGCAACTGGTGGTAATTCGTTTACCCTTGATATAGCAAAAAAACTTGGGGTTACACTAGAAAATGCACATCAGCTCAAGGTGCTCAATGGCCTTGCGCCAGGTCCGAAACAGGCAAAACTAACAACGGCGCTCCGTCCCGCACTACGAAATATCGTTACCGAAACGAGAAAAGTGATTCGTTATTATAACGAGCGTCTCGCGAGCGATCGTCGACTAGAACAAATTCTCGTTGTAGGTAGCGGTAGTAACGTGCCAGGTATTGGTGACTTCTTCACCAATGAGCTAGTCATGCCAGCCCGAACAGCAAATCCATGGCAAGTACTGAATTTTGGTGACGTACCGCAGCCTGCAAAACAATTTAGATCACGATATATTGGAGTGTCCGGATTGGCGAGCGTATCCAAGGGAGCGATGTGGCGATGATTAATTTATTACCCGATGAAGTTAAACGTGATATTCGGGCAGCGCGAATGAACGTGCTCTTGCTTCAATATAATCTATACACCTTCATTGTCATATTAATACTCGTTGGCATTAGTGCAATGTTCTTTGTCTTCCTCAATTTCACTCAATCATCAGCAGTCCAAACAAGTACCGAAAATAAGCAAAAATCCGTAAAACTTATAGATGTACAGAAAGAAGCTGATCAATATAAGAATGACCTCGCAATGGCTAAAAAAATACTCAATGAAAGTATAAATTATACGGACGTCATACTTTCAATCACCGAATTAGTTCCTTCAGGGGTTGTCCTCGACTTTATTAACCTCAAGCCTGATGACTTTGGTAAGCCAATGCAGTTTGCAGCACACGCTACCTCGTTCGATAAAGCCTCGAAATTAAAAGATAACTTCCAGAGCTCCGAGTTATTTTCAAATGTCTTCATACAAAATCTTGCTGATTCGGGTAGCTCAGGTTCATCGGAGGGATCATCAGAAGGTTCATCAGGACAGGCAGCGTACCCTATAGGATTTACGCTGAGTGCACAAATAAATAAGGTGGCTACTACATGGTAACACCACAATTAAACAATCTCTCCGCAACCAAGCTACGCGCAATTCTCGTCGCCACAATGGTGCTCCTCATTGTTGTCGGGGGTGTATTATTCTGGTTTCTTCGAACTCAAATTATTGATGTCGCAAATCATGTACGCGAAGTAAGTACAGGGGCGGCAACCAGTAATGCGGATGTTATCCGTTTACAGAATCTGCAAAAGACTCTGGATGATGACAAGGAAGCAATCACCAGAGCAGCAAGTCTCGTTGGAGATAGCAGCACATACCAATATCAAGAAAAAATGTTAAATGACCTGACGACATACGCTAAAAAAACAGGTATTGGTATCGTCTCTATAAACTTTGACGATATCAAAGATAGCACGGGTGCAACTGCCGGACTCAAAGAAATCGGTGTCACGCTCGCGATCGAGAGCCCTGTTGAATACACTTCAATTATGAAATTCATCCGTCTTATTGAGTACAGTTTGCCTAAGATGCAAATTGCCGATGTTTCCTTTGCGAGTGGTGCTTCTGAAGCTAGCAAGACGTCCATACAATTTTCATCAATAACCATAAAGGCATTTGCAAAATGAAAATCTCCCTACAGTCAAACCGATTTACTAGATTTATTGGTGCCTACCATGCATCAATATTCATCGTGACGGCAGCACTTATCCTAGGCGGGGTGGTATTTTCTCTGTACCAAATTATCGAGGAGACACTGGGTCAACCGATTCAGCCCAATGACAACACTACTGTTTTTGACAAAGAAGTAGTCGAGATCATAGAAAAACTTCACGTTAGTTCAGAAAACGATGCCAAAGTTAACTACCCCTCTTCAAGATCCAATCCGTTTGTTGAGTAGTCAAGACGCTGTATACTACACATATGTTGATCAGCGGTACACAACTCATAGATATGCCCGTCATGAGCCTTCAAACGGGCAAGGAGCTTGCTCGTACTCATCTCGCGATTATCAATCCGCACAATCTTACGATTGTTGCTTATCTAGTTACCGGTAAAACTCTGGACTACGATCCATCATATCTCAGGATTGCCGATGTCCGTGAAATTGGCAATATTGGAATGATCATTGATAACAGTGACGAGTTTATTACTGAAGATGACATTGTCACCGAGAAAACAACGTATGAGATGGAATACGATCTCAATAACAAGCAAGTTGTTGACGAGCGCAAAAAGAAAATCGGAAAAGTCAATGACTATACTATTGATCTCGACAGTTTCGTTATTCAGCAAATATCTGTTCGCCGCCCATTACTCCAAAGCTTTAAAGATGCCGAGCTCCTCATCCATCGTAATCAAATAGTTGAAGTGACCGACGATCTCATTATCGTAAAGTCGGCAAAGAATAAAAAAAGCGCAAAAGTGAAGCATGGTAGGCACTACGCAAATCTATTTCAGCAACCAACACCACAGGCTGAATCTATCAAAATAAAAAATTAGCTTGCATCAACCGCAAGCGCTGATTTAATTGCATCATACGAAAATCCTTGACGAGCGAGATACTGCATAAGTTTTTGCTCATCAGTATATTTGTTCTGTTTTTTTGCAATAATCTTTTGAAGTTCATCTACATCATTGCGATCCGATTCATCCAGGCATCTTTCGATAATACCTTCATCAATACCCTTAGTCGCCAACTCTGCACGAAGTTTTCGAATACTCGAGCCTTTTCGCTGATTACGATTTTCCACCCAAAACCTAGTAAACTTTTCGTCATCGATATAACCTTTTTCAGTCAGGCGTGCGTGTACCCGCTCGGTGATTTCTTTACTCACCCCTACTCTATCTTCTATTTCTCCCGTTCTACGACTACGCACTCTTCGAGTCATCGTCTTTTTATATAGATAGTCACGTACTTCACGTGATGAATGTGGACGCATTAAACAATAGTCAAGAGACCTGGCATATAATTTTCCGAACTGACTTTCCGTTTCTAGCTCTGTCAGCTCTTTGTCGCTATACTCCTTGCCGACCCTGATGCCTAAATCACCGACCTGAAAAACATCAAGAGAAAAACGATATTTACCATCCACCATCACATTTACTCGATTTTTATCTCTTTGCTGTATCGTGATACTGGTGATTTTCATCATTTAATGAATTTTCTACGACTCTTCTTCGGCTACTTTTGCGCGAACTTTCTTTTCAATCTCTTCAAGAACTTTAGTATTATCTTTTAGATATTTCTTTACAGCTTCACGGCCTTGACCAATTTTTTCTTCCTTGTAGTCGAACCATGCGCCTGATTTACCCACAATCTCGTGCTGAACGGCAAGATCTAGGACATCACCAGTCTTGCTAATACCTTCGTTGTACATGATGTCAAACTCAGCCAGTCGAAATGGCGGTGCAATCTTGTTCTTGACCACCTTTACCTTGGTACGGTTGCCGATGATATCCTCACCACTCTTAATCTGTCCAATTCGACGAATGTCCAAGCGAACCGACGCATAAAACTTGAGTGCATTACCACCGGTTGTTGTCTCAGGGTTACCAAACATAACACCAATCTTCATACGAATCTGATTAATGAAAATAACTGTTGTCTTTGATTTACTAATAATACCAGTCAACTTACGAAGTGCCTGGCTCATCAAACGTGCCTGGAGCCCCATGTGACTGTCGCCCATATCCCCATCAATTTCAGCCTGTGGTACGAGAGCTGCAACAGAGTCAACAACAACCAAATCAACAGCACTTGAACGGACGAGGGTTTCGGCTATTTCAAGCGCTTGTTCACCATTGTCCGGTTGTGAAACGAGGAGGTTGTCCGTATCGACACCGAGTCTCTTGGCATACGAAGGATCAAGTGCATGCTCTGCATCGATAAATGCAGCTGTACCACCGGTCTTTTGAACCTGTGCAATCGCATGGAGTGTCAGAGTTGTCTTGCCCGAGCTCTCGGGGCCATAAACCTCGATAATGCGACCTTTTGGATAACCGCCACCAAGCGCCAAATCCAGACTCAATGCTCCGGATGGAATCAGTTCAACGTCCACCTTTTGTGCCTCGCCCAATTTCATGATTGATCCATCACCAAATTGCTTGGTAATCTGATCCATCGCTAAGCCGAGTGCTTTAATTTTTCCTTCACTCTGACCTTTGCCTGCATCAATTGGGGTCGCTTTTTCGGTCTTTTTCGCCACGTCAGTAATCCTCCGTATTAGTAATTCATTCTATTATACCAAAGCTACATGTTTGGTATAATAGCTGTAATGAGTTCTCACAAAAAATCACAGCAATCCGGCTTTACCGTTATCGAGCTTGTGTTCGTCGGCGCAGTACTGGCTGTTGCAGGTGTGCTGGCCTATATTCAAATGAATAACCTCGGCATCACCTCAGACGACCTGCAGCGAAAGACAGCCGTTAACGCAATGTACTACGCTCTCGAGGAAGTCTACTACAAAGAGAACCAGTCATATCCCGCCACTCTAACGACAGAATCCATTCCGTCTGTTGATCCTGCATTATTTACCGATCCCGACGGGTTTATACTGGGAAAAGAAGTACTATCCGAGAGTGAGCTAAAGAAATTACTCGAAGACGGCGACGCAGAAGAAGGCCTTCAACAACGCCTAGCCTCAGTTAGCCTCGGCAAAGGACCAAACTATCACTATGATGCAACAAATTGTGACAATAAGGGCCAATGTAAAAGCTATGTCCTAAGAGCTGATCTCCAAAACGAAGAACAATACGTCAAAAAAAGTCGGCATAACTAAAATCCTGTTAGTCATCTTCGCCGATTGGGCGACCGTTTTTGAACGCTTCAACCGCATTGTGTAGGGTTGCTGCATGCTTTTTAGGATTCTGTACGTAGTGAAATCGGTACGTCGTTTCTTCGCCCTCGGTACTCAGTCGAATTGAACCGTAATTTAATAACATTTGCATGATGCCATGTTGCGTATAGCTCGCATCTTCAACGTTCCCTAGGCTTACAGTCTGCTCCCTGTGTGCAAATAGTGTTTGCTGAGTTTCCTGTATGACACTCTCGTTCGTTAAAATAAATCGATTCTTGTAATAGACATACGATACTATATAAGCGCCAAGTGATATTAACCCCGTGAGCGCCAGGGCTGGTGTCAAAGATGAAGCAAAAGTCGGCTCGCCACTCGGTACAAGTATTGAGTAGTTCGCTAGTCCGATAATAACCAGAAGGACTAGAAATACAGAAAAACCTATCGGTATATAAACACCGATTGGATGTCGTTTAACAACGCTAATAACAAATTCTCCATCCGTCAGATTTAATCTTGGAAATCTTCGTACAGAATCTTTATGGCGACGAATTGCAGCATCGCTCAGCTGTGGCCTCAAGGGTTCCGCTGCGCGGGCGATGTGTATGGCATGTTTGAGCGCCACATCATGATGTGGCTGCTGAGAAGTCTCGTGTGGCTTGGGCGGATGGGCATATAGCGGCCTACCATTCGTATCATATGCAACGGGTTGATTATAATCGATTTCTTCATTAGCACGCATACGAGCTACACCAATCCTTATTGTTGATCTTTGCCTAAATGATTTGCACCCTTCGTCGTCACTTGTCGTCCGCGAGGCGTTCGCTCCAATAATCCAATCTGTAATAAATATGGTTCCTGGAAATCTTCAATTGTCGTCATCTCGTCACCGGTCAGCGCAGCGATCGTATTTAAACCAACCGGACGATGACCATAGTGGTCCAAAATACTACCGAGTAATCTTCTGTCTGCAGGATCCAAACCGAGCTCGTCAACTTCTAACATCTTCAGCGCACCCGATGTCGTCACCATGTCTATAACGCCATCCCCGTTAACGTCAGCGTAATCTCTGACACGCTTGAGTAAACGATTTGCAATACGCGGCGTTAATCGTGAACGGCCCGCTAGTGTTATAGCCGCTTTTTCATCAATCTCGCTCTCGAGTAATTTTGCAGCGCGTATGATAATTTGTTTAATTTCTTTTTCACTATAAAATTCTAGACGATGTGTCAGACCAAACCTATCACGCAAAGGAGCCGCTAATGAACCGGCACGTGTCGTTGCGCCAATAACCGTAAATTTCGGCAAATCCAAGCGTACACTACGCGCAGCTGGACCCTTACCGATAACAATGTCTAGTTTAAAATCTTCCATCGCACTGTACAGCACCTCTTCGACAGAGCGATGAAGACGATGAATTTCATCAATAAATAAAATGTCGCCATCTGCCAAGTTCGTCAAAATACTCGCCAAATCACCAGCACGTTCAATTGCGGGACCAGACGTAACGCGGATATTTGCACCCATCTCATTTGCGATAACAGTAGCCATCGTCGTTTTGCCCAGCCCGGGAGGGCCATACATCAAAATATGATCGACGGGTTCGCTACGTTTTTTTGCAGCAGTAATCGCCAGTTGTAGATTCTTTTTTAATCTCTCCTGGCCCACATACTCAGAAAAACGCTGCGGACGTAGCGTTACTTCGATTTGCTGTTCATCGTTATCGTCATCATGTGCCGACGTATCAACAATTCTCTCAATAGCCATTGACTATAGTATACCTGAATTACGCTTTCAATGCCTGGGTCACACGATCTGCAGTCGATAGATCAGTCGGAATTCCTTCAAGTGCTTTCGTAGCATCCGCAAGATTGTAACCAAGCGCCATTAACGCTTCAAGTGCTTCATCACTATGATTCATCGATTGTGACTCGCCCGTCAGTGTACTGTTATCATAACGGAGGGGTAGACCGACCTTATCTTTCAAGTCAACAATCACTCGCTCGGCTATACGCTTTCCAATACCCCCGGCCCGTGCGACAAATGTAGCATCAGCGCTTGCAATTGCATTACGAACCACTTCACTCTCGGCAATCGATAATATTGCAATCGCCGCCTTTGGTCCAACCCCTTGAACTGTAATCAGTAACTCGAAAAGCTTCTTTGCAGCAAGTGTAGAGAATCCGAATAACTCCTGTGACTGCTCGCGCACATGATGATAGGTGTAAAGTTTTATCTCTTCCCCTAGCATAGCTTTTTCATAATCGCCAAATGCAACTACAACCTCATAACCGACCCCATTCACATCAACAATGAGCGATCCGTTAAATTTCTCTTCTACTTTGCCAAAAACATGCGCTATCATCAGTGAAAATTACCCTCCAATATTATCTGTAATTGTATACGAAAGTGGCAGAGAGGTTGCCTCTTTAAATTCATCAGTGTCAGGCGTATATACTGCTGTTATTACATGTTGTCCTTTGCTAAGGAGAGGTGTTATCAAGGAAGCGCTGCCGTTAATAACCTGACTACTACCCAGTTCGTCGTCATCATCATAAAATGTCACGGAACCGGTTGCCTCCAAATCTGAAAGTGTTGCCGTAAATGTCACACTCGCACCTTCAGGCGCGCTATTTTGAGGATTTGCGCTCAATGCAACAGTTAATGTCTTAGCGGGTGATGAGTCGGTTGGTTTCGGTGACGGCGTCGGCTTTGGCGTGCTCACACTACAGGTTTTGCCAGGTAATGCATTAGACAAAAAATACTCACTATATGTCTTGCCCGCAACAGATTTATCTGCAAGTCCATAATTACTGCGACAAATATTGCGCTGAACAACGCCCGATGCTACTTCGAATTTTGTATTAACACCAGCCATAATTACTCCCATCGCTCGAGTAAAAATTGGGCCCGCCATAATAGAACCACCATTATACATCGGCGAATTGTTATTGTTACCTACCCACACACCAATAGCGATGTCAGGCGTATAGCCCATAGTCCACGCATCGCGTGAGTCATTAGTTGTTCCTGTTTTTACAGCTACTTTTTTAGTTGAACCATTCGTTGCATCAAAAACGCTGAGAGTACTACCGAACACCGAAGAGCGTGAAGCATTGTCTGATAATATATCTGAAATCAGAAATGAACCCTGTGGACTCATAACTTCTTTTGAAGATTTATCATCTGCCTTAAAGACTCGATCATTATATTTGCTATCAATACTCTTGATAATTGATGTCTCGTACTGTTGACCCTGATTGGCGAATGCTGCATATGCATTGGTCAAATCAAGCAATCGAACCTCTGCCGCTCCTAGTGCAAGCGAGAGACCATAATTATTGCTCTCGTTTATCGAAGAAAGACCCATGCGATTCGCTGTTTGGATAGCTTCGTTCACACCTAGCTTTTGCATCACTTTAATAGCCGGAATATTCAGCGACCAGTTAAGCGCGTTACGTACGCTAACATCACCACGGAATTTTCTATCTGCATTTTGCGGCGTATATCCTCCGCCAAAATCCGTTAGTTTGTCGTCCAAAACAGTCGCGGGTGTAATGACGCCATTCGCCAATGCCTGCGCATAATAAATTGGTTTGAAGCTCGAGCCAGGCTGTCTATCTGAAAGTGCAACATTTACTTTACCGAATTTTTCATCATTCCAATCATAACTACCAATAAGTCCGCGTACTTCACCTGTCTTTGGATCAATCGCAACTGCCGCCGCATTAGAACCACCATTAGCTTGGATGGTCGGCATATTTGCAGCGGTTGCATCTTGCAATGCTTTTTGAACTTTAGCATCCAGTGTTGTAGTAACACGGTAGCCGCTACGAGTTACCGTTTCTTCGCCGTACTTTTCATACAATTCCGCTAGTACCATCTCGGCAAAGTGCGGTGCAATACTGTCATTAATTGGTGAACTAACTTTTTGATATTTGAGCTTTTTCGCAAGAACCTGATTCATTTCCTTTTCGGTAATATATTCGTTATCAACCATCCGTGACAGTACGGTTTGTTGTCTCTCGTTTGCGTACTCAGCGTTACCGCTAATAGGTGAATAAAGGCTCGGTGCCGGAAGCAAGCCGACCAGCATGGATGCCTGTGCAAGATTGAGCTTGGCGGGCGTTGTACCGAAGTAAACCTGCGCCGCCTGTTCAATACCAAAGGCATTCTCACCAAAATAAACTGAGTTGAGATACATCTCGAGAATCTGATCCTTGGAATATGTATTCTCTATCGCTACAGCAATCGAAAACGCCTGATACTGACGCAAGAAGCTTCGATTACTCGATAGGACGGTGATCTTTGCCAATTGTTGCGTAATAGTCGAACCGCCGAAGCTCCCACCGCCATTTAACAGATAGCCATATACTGCCCGCAGCGTACTTAACATAGAAAATCCGCTGTGTTCATAGAAATCTTTATCCTCTGCTGCAACAAGCGCCTCCTTGACTGAACTCGATATCTTGCTCAGCGGTACTAAATCTCGATGTTCTGCTCTACCGGTACTATAAACTTCCGTCTTACCGTCAGAAGCGTACAGGACAATGCCCGTATTGTTTCGGTTCATTAGCCGGTCCATATCGGCGATATCGCGCGCAAAATAAAGATACGTCAGGAGCGGAATCAGAATCATTAACGCGACTATTGGTGTTACGACAACAAAAATCCGTTTTTTCCAGCTCAACTTGCGCCACCAACGAAAACGACTCTTTGCATGCCTCTTAACCCGCTGGGCGGGCGTGACACGTCGAGTGTATTTGCCTTGACGCTTCATTGCATTAATTATACCAAATTTTGTGAGGTAAAGCTTATTTACACTAGCGTTCTCGGCCCATATACGCGTGCGTAATCGCAGCTGCCAATGCATCAGCACAATCATCCGGTTTTGGAGCTTCGCTCAAACCGAGCTGTATACGAACCATCTCTTGCACCTGCTTCTTGTCTGCTTTGCCGTATCCAGTGAGTGACTGCTTGATTTGCTGAGGAGTATATTCAGCAATAGGAAGTTTTGCTCTACGACCAGTCAACATCGCAACACCACGTGCCTGCGCAACACTGATTGCAGTTGTAACATTCTGTGAAAAAAATAGTTTTTCAATCGACATAACATCCGGCTTTGTCTCTGCGATAATTTCCGTTAATCCATCAAATATTTCTTCGAGTCGTTCATCAATTGGAGTATGCGCAGGCGTCGTTATCACTCCAGCAGTCACTAATTTTGCTTTATTTTTGCTAAAATCAACAACTCCAAAACCGAGAATACCTGTGCCGGGATCAATACCAATAATTCTCATCATTAATACCCGCTGAAATGATCGGTACGAATGTCGGTAACATTCACTTCATCGGCCATTCGTTTTACTGACGTTACCATTACGGGCGGACCAGATATATAGATGCTGTGCTTCGGCGTAGCGTACTTTTCCAATAATTCCTTTGTTATTCCACCCTCTTCACGCTTCCAGCTATTGACGGATAGCTTGGCTGAATCTGGCGTCACAATAATAACCTGCACGTCATAATGTGTTAATTCCTGAGCAAATGCTAGATCTTCTACAGAATTAACCGCATATAATATAGTTATATCCCTCCCGTCCGAATTCATCGCAAAAGATACAAATGGCGTAATACCTATTCCACCCGCAACGCATAGTAGAGGAACGGAATGATCACTCGGCATAGTAAAGTCACCTGCAACCCTCACTCCCCATACGGTTTGCCCTGGTTTGATATCCAAAAGCTCGTCTTTAAACGTACTGTGCTTTTGAGGAAAACGTGTAGCAACACTTATCTGGTCATCGCCCGGCCGTCCGATCATTGTAAATATACGGCGGGATCCACGAAAATCTTGATTTTTATGCGGAAGCGAGAGCTCGACATATTGCCCGGGATGATACGTAAACTTTGGTACATCGAATATAAATTCATAACCGTCCCGACTTTCCTTCTTTTTTGAAACAAAGCGCATTTTTATTGCTCGTCGCGAACCAAAGTAAAATGCAAGTGCATTGCCAATAACCAGGGCAACCGCTGGCGTCGTACTCACCCCGGCATGCTGAATAGGTAACGCAACAATCGCTGCGACTATTGCCGCAAATATCAACTGCTGTCTACGTGATGGCGGTAAGGTTAACGGTTCGCATAACATAACGCCTGCAAAAAATACCAATGGCCAAGAGGTCAAAGACAACCACACGACCTGCATCGATAAGTCACCCTCAATGATCAACCTTCCCATAATTATAATGACGGCAATGACAAGAAATATAGATGCCATGAATATTTTTTGGGTCTTGTACAAAATTAATAATGCTACAAGCGCAGTTATGGGTAATAGCGCAGGGGATGCAACCCACCACCCGGCAAAGGCAAAGCCTGTAACGCTCGCAATAACAACGGCAATCGCGGCTGGATTAAAAATGTGTTTACCGCGAACATTAATAATGTATTTAGATGCCATCGCGATAATTGCTACAATCGCTAGCTTTGCACCATCTAAAACAGAATCTGGTGGCGAAAACAAAAGTGCCAAAATCAAACCAGTGATTATCGCGGAATCTGCATGTGGCCGAATACCAAACAACCATGCAAAAAAGCGATTGCTCCCATATGCCGCCGCAACAGTGGTAATTGTTCCAATAACAAAACTGACGGGTGAATAAACAAAGTAGCCCGTGAACATCAAAATTAATGCACTCACTGCAATTGCCAATAAGCCAACAATAACTAATTTGTACATTGTCAGATAACCGAGTAAGGTATCGAGCCTTTCACGAAAATCAATCATATATATAATTGTCCCATAAATTGCTTGGAATGCTCAACTTTTCCATTTGCCCACAGACGAACAAATTGAAAATCTACGACACTAGCCAATTGCTGAGCATCCACAAAAAACAGCGCTGTTGCCAGGCCATCAGCAATCATCGTATCGTCGGTCATTACCCACGTCGCAATAACATCATTTGTCGGTGCACCAGTTCGCCCGTCCAATACATGATGCCAGCCGTCGCTCCATTTGCGACGATTACTAGCAGAGGCACATAAACTCGTGTCACGTAATAGGTAAGTACCAATTACCTTTGTCGGATCGTGTGGATTTTCTAATCCCACAATTTGCGTATCACTACCCTTGTGCCTCATATCTCCACTCGCATCAATAATATACTGCACAATATCAGCCAATTCCAAGATATTCGCTATTTTATCCACCAACAAGCCTTTACCGGCTGCACCGACATCCAATACGATTGGCTGCTTAATCGTTATAGTTCTATTGCGCCACATGATATCATCATCCCAAATAGGCGAGGGTAGCGGGGCAGTAGGCAATAGGGAATAATCCTTGTCATATCCTGCGGCAACCAATCCCCCGCCGATAAGCGGCGTCACTGCCCCGTCCGTCAAACCGTACATTTGTTGATAAAATTGTGCGAGCCTCGTACTGTCCTCATCTAACTCAAAAGTACCCGCCCGCCTGCTCATCTGTGCAACTATTGAATCATCACGAAAACGCGAATAGACCCGATCAAACGAATCAATGCATGCACTCACCTCTTTTTTTAGTTCGGTCGATAACGCATCAGTGGTCTCGATAGACCACTGTGTACCAATGGCTTCAAACTGCCAGTTGCTATGCCCTAGCTTCGTCTTTGATGTCTTCGAGGGCACTATTAAATCCGACTGGTGTCAATGAAGATCCAGCCACGCGACTAAGATTAACTTCGTTTATATTCTTGCCAACCACCTCTGTCTGAAAGCCAGATGCGAAACGTGATTGAAATTCTTTTGCTTCACCCGAAATAGCATTTTGCGTAACTGACGCACTGGTTACCACATTGTCAGCAAGCGTTACTTTCACATCAATTGATTCAGTACCGCCCGGTGTCAGGTAACTACCTTTCGCACTATAATCACCACTTTCAAAATTACTCGTCGAATTTGTATCTGACGACGAAGACTGACTCGTTATTACTGTATCTGTCGAAGCAATTGAGTCATTTCGCTCGGTATTGATTGATGCAATAAACACGGCGGTCGCTGCAATTCCCAATAACACCACGACAATAATTCCAACAAGTGCCTTGTTATTGCCAGTAGATGATTGGTACATATCGAGTCCTTCCGTTTATACCATTATACTAAATAAAGTATTCGGAAAAGATATGTTATCTACTAAATAATCGTATTAATCGACTTCGGAGATTCATTAACTCCCTGCGCCATTCCCAGCCCGCGTAACTTCCCGCCAATGCACCAACGCCGCCCAGCGCCCACCATCCTGCAAAAACCATATCGTCATCAGCAACGCTTTGCACTTTGTAAGCCGCATTCGGCACCGAACCTACCTCTTTCTTGCGACAACGATTCGTTTCGGGACTACGGTACTGATTACTTGCACACGGTTTTAGCGACGAGCTAGTCGCAGACACCTTGCGGCACCGGTTCGTTTCTTGATTACGATATTGGCCTTCGCTACAAGGTTTTAACAATGCCTGTGTCAATATGTTACGACAACGATTCGTTTCGAGACTTCTATATTGACCAATACTGCATGGCGTCAATATATCCACTTGTACCAAGTTGCATCTGCCTGTCTCTAGATTACGAAAATAACCATCATCACAAGGAGGGTATGCTTCATCAATATTCTCCTCCCCCGGTGTTAATGAATATGTCTGATACCAACCCGTTTCAAAACGTGCCCATGACGTATCAGCATCCAACTCACTATATTCCATGACATCCGTTTCAACTAAACCGTCCGACGTTAAGAAATATACCGTTCCTGTCGTTGTCTTTGTAAGCGTCAGTTCGGTATCTTCAATAAAGACGGTAACGTATGTACCGGGCGGAATACTCTCTTGAATGAATGTATACGTCTTGCTACTACGATTGGTCTGCAACTTACAGCCAGCTAGCGGTAATGCTTCATCGGTTGGATTGTATACTTCCACAAACTGGCTCGAAAGGTTAGCGCCAATCTCATTAATTATGACACCACTACAATCGGTAACTGGCTCGACCGGAACAGGAATTAAGCAATCAATACCAGCAAAAGGAGTCGAAAGATCATTTTCATAAATCAAGAAATCGAGACTTGTATCGACAGGCTCCGGCCTCCGCAACTCGCCCTCAAAAAAACAACGTTGCAATGAATTACCTACTGGTGGTATATCAGATGGCTTCACATAAAAATGATATCCAGATTCAAGTGTAATATTGCCCCATGCAACAACGTCCAAAACTGCATCCAAGTCCATGCTATCTATTATCAATACCTCCCCTTTTGTATTATTCAGTGCAGTTGAAAAGCTAATAACATTTTCAATGGGCTTAGTAAAATGACCAAATACTAGAAACTGTCTTGGCTCCATTATAATTGCATTCAAATCGGCAAGTGTCGCATAGCTTGCACCTCCGCCTCTATATTTAAGGAGCATTCCAGCCAGGCTAAGAGGCTCGTCGCTTGGATTATGCAATTCGACAAACTCATCGCCGTCGGCAATTTGAACTTCTGTAATTGCAGGCCTGGCACTAACTAACTCGGTCTCCCCTGTGTCATTCGCCGATGCAATAGGCACCACTAAAAACTGGCTAACAACAAAAACCAGTGCTACAAAAAACCTCATACCTCGCATAATTCTTAGAATATACAGTCACTTGGCCGTGACTGCAATCATAAGTTTATTCAATATCTATAGTGATGTCCGCATTCGTGTGAACATTGACTACATCGTCCAAATCATCCAGCGCATCGAGAACTTTCAAAATCTTTCTTGCAGTTTCGGCATCATCTATTTCTATCATGCTTTTCGCAACATACTGTAGCTCGGCATCTTTTACTTCTAAGCCCGCATCAACAATCGCCGTACGTACTTTCGCTAAATCTTTTTGTTCGGTGTAAACGATCAGTTCACCGTCTTCTTCTGCAGCATCTTCTGCGCCTGCATCCAATACTGTCAACAGCGCATCTTCACCGACACTAGCAACACGAATCACGCCCTTGTGGTCGAATTGAAACATGACGCTTCCGGCGTCCGCCAAACGTCCGCCATTTTTCGTCAATGCATTCTTTACCTCGGGTAACGTGCGGTTACGATTATCTGTTGCCGTTTCGATGATAATACCGACGCCGGCTGGACCCATACCTTCATACGCAACTTCTTCGAGTACTGCGGCGTTTTTGTCATTCACACGATCAATCGCGCGCTGGATATTTGCATTTGGCATGTTAGCTTGTTTAGCTTTTTCTATAGCCATCGCCAACGCTGAATTCATCACAGGGTCAGTGCCGCTACGTGCAGAAATGGCAATCATGTTGCCGAGTTTTGTAAAAACAACACCACGCTTTGCGTCCTTTGCGCCTTTTTCACGTTTAATTGTTGACCATTTACTGTGTCCGGACATGATACCTCAAAGCTTTTTATTATCTGTTATTGTAACATATCCGTCCTCTACCCTATTAGCGAGCACCCCAAAAAATCATTTCCCGCAGTCAAAATAGGACATATCTATGCCTTGTTGCATCCACAGAAAAACTACTATTGGGTCCTTAGCTAAGAGTAATAAGGCAGTGTTGTCGATGATCATACGTGGCATCGCCATACCAGCCCGCACTGGTACCGCTAGGACAACCTGTTGTGCTCTGTATGATTGTTTGAAGCTGGTAAAAAGGAGTGGCACCGGGAATGAAGCGTAAATATGGACCCGTATTATAGTTGACCGTCCACTTCGATGAATTACTTGGTGGTGTCCCGACTTTGGCAAGCTCTGTCATAATAGTTGCACCAGTGCTTTCCGCTACTCCATATGTTCCCGTTAGATTTGTCGACTGACAACTGCCGTTGGGGAAACCAGTCCCAAGGCAGTAATATTGGTTGCTTGGTCCGTCGCCGGAAACTACTGGATCTGGATAATTACCGAACTGCGCCTTGTATATTTCAAAAAGCTTTTGCCACGCTTTTAACTCGCTTATGGTTGATGCTGTTTTTGCCTGCGTCGTAATCCCTGTATAGGCTACAGTAACGATTGCAGCCAATATACCAATGACGACTACTACGATCAAGAGTTCTACGATAGTAAAGCCTCGTAATTTTGACACAAAGTTTGTTCTGGAATCATGAGAGTTGTTATTATGTCCTATCATGCTCATGGTTATTAGTATAGCTTTGCCTTTGTTTTTTGCAACTTGTAACCCTAGCTATTCGATAATGTTACTATTTCGCAAATTATATTTCGTGACACGCCATAGATAGACGCAAGCCACGATCAACACGCCATATGCAATCCATACCATCCAAGGCTGAATCGATACGATCGATAACGCCCACGGCAAGTTCGCAAGATATTGCACAATTGTCGTCATATATGTCAGCAGTAGTTGAGCAGGTAGTCCAATGATTGTTGCGAATCCTGGCATCAAAATTGCACCAATACCAGCAACAAAAGTTAGCAGCATCGCAATTGGAACAAGCGGCAAAACCAATAAATTCGCAAAGATTGCGACATTACTAAACTGACCAAATGCTAGTACCAGAATTGGGAGAGTCATTATGGATGCGCTGATAGTCTCACCCAGAATCTGCCTGACAATTCCCGGCTTTTTCATACCATAAAAATACCTTTGTAATAAAGGTGCGAGTATCATCACACCAGTAAATGCCGCAAAACTAAGTTGCCAACCAAGGTCACTCCATGCGTAGGTTGGATCAATGAGTACTGTCACCGCAGCTGCAAATGGTAATAGCACCAAAGGATGAAATCTCCGTCCGTAATACCATGCGGCGAGACTCAGTCCAGCAACCAAACCCGCCCTAGACATGCTAGGGCTTGCACCTGTCACCGCGATAAACCCGACAATCATTACGCTCGCAGACAGTGTTGCAAGATACTTGGATACTTTGACAAATAGTCGACGCGCCAGGCGTACTAATATTGTTAAGTTATAGCCGCTGGCGACGACGACGTGCGTTAATCCCGCAATCACCAACGCCTGATCCAACTCGGGAGGCAATGCGCGACGCTGACCGACTAAATAACCCAGTCCCAAACTTACCTCCGGCTCTTTGATGGCAAGCCTGACATTATTACCAAACCAATCCCGTACTCGACCGGCAATATCACCAGGTTCTGGTCGCACAATTGATACAAGCTCTGCACTCAACATAGATGCTGAAAAATTGCCAAATCCTGTATCCAGCCTTCCATCAACAACCACAATATCACTTCTTTTTATGGAACTATCCCGATCAATGCTAACCCAAAGTTTTCCTGCAACATCATGTCCATCAATCTTGACATCACCCAGCCGAAGTAGCGTTTCGTCACGACGACCAATATCTGGATCATCATTGACGCGCGCCTCGACACGCACTGTGTGACCAATTAAATCATCATACACCACCAGCTGAGTCTGTAGTGCTGATCCTCGCCATAAACCCATAATCGCACCTGCAATAAATATCAGCGGCAATAGCCAAACGAAACGCTTCCACAAAACAAATACAAAAAGTCCCGTTCCAACCAGTAACCATACGAACGAGTTGAACATAACTTGCCCAAATGTTGGAACAAATGCCGTCCCAACGACAATCCCCACGCTCGCCATGGCTACCAACCACGATCCATGCACTCTTTTCTTTAACCGCCAAAATTGCATACCACATAGCATACACCATTCCCATATGTCATACTGAATCTATGGATAGTCTGTTTATTTATGGTGGCAAAACAACCCTAGCCGAGGCCGTCGCATTACGAACCGTTTCGATATTACATCACTCGCTGAAAGTGCATGGTGATGCAGTATGGGTACTTGCGGGCGGATCAACGCCGCTACTGGCGTACGATATGATCGCAACCAAATATGCTAACAAACTAGATTGGGCAAACATTACCATTGTTATGGGCGATGAACGTATGGGTCCAGCAAAAAGCCCTCACAATAACTGGCACACTATTAGCCAAATTCTTAGCAGTCTACCGACAAAAAAACTTCAACCCATATCAACCATAGACGCCAAAGAATCAGCTATAGATTACGAAAAAAAGTTACTCTCACTGCCCAAAAAACGAAACGGCCTACCGCGATTAGATCTAGTGTGGCTCGGCGTTGGACCTGACGGTCACACACTATCCCTTTTTCCCGAACATGCAGGCTTGTCTCCAACCGATAGCCTAGTCGTGCCCATTCATGATTCACCCAAACCACCCAGTGACCGCATCGGCCTATCACTACGCGCCCTGCTTGGCGCTGATTCAGCAATGATCATCGCAACCGGTAAGGACAAAAGGGTTGCCATTACCGCGGCCCTATCCGGCAAAAGCCTACCCATCGCCCTGGCCGCATCTGTTGTCGCGACACACGGCGAGCGTGTAGAGTGGTTTATGGACGAAGCCTCATCACCTGAAAAGTAAAGGTATATATACAAATACTAGGCAATGCAGCACTATTCTTGTACGACGTATTTAATTGACAATACCCCCATTAATTGTTAGAATCACTAAAGCTCGAGTCCATGGCTCAGCTGTGCGCGAAACACACATTCCAAAAGAAATTACCCTATATATACGGGTCCATAGCTCAGCTGGTTAGAGCACCTGCCTTTTAAGCAGGGTGTCGTGAGTTCAAGTCTCACTGGACCCTCCATAGAAAATCACCCACGTCATGAGGGTGTTTTTTTATTTAGCTATTATCCCTAGCCAAATAGTTGACTAACCTAGATAACGATAGAGATTATTGTGTATTATTGTGTATTATTGTATTCTTAACGTAAGTACTTTTAGGAGTTTGAGGAAAATAAAAATGTTAAGAAAAAATGTGAATTTCTATGTAATTATATTAAGTACCAAAAGAGTCATCACTCATAGGATACTTCCATTCGCCGCTGCGATACTTATATCACTTCCAGGATTGGGGAGTGCATCTGTTGAGGCATATGGCGGATCGGGTTCCGGAACCATAGGTGATCCTTACCTGATTACAAATTGTACCGAACTTCAATCTATACACTATGATGATTTTGAAGGGTTGGGCGCAACTGATTACAACTACAAATTAGTAAACGACATTGATTGTTCTGCCACCACTGGGTGGAATGATGGAGACGGGTTCTTGCCTCTAGGATATGGAGGTTATGAATATGCAGGTGATTTTGATGGTAATGATAAAACGATATCTGACTTGTACATTAATAGGCCTAGTAGTAACGGCAGTGCGTTGTTTAATGCGACATACCAAGCTAATATTCATGATTTAACACTTGAGAACGCTTATATATCTGGGGATTCAAGCGTTGGGTCAATCGTGGGTGGAAATGATGGCACAATAGATAATATAACGGTTTCAGCTGACATACATGGTAATTTTTCTGTTGGTGGAATCGTGGGGAGCAACTACGGAGATATATCGAACGTTCATATGTCTGGTGATATGGATATTAGTGACGAGAGTGAGAATATGGGTGGGATTATAGGTACAATGCATGGCGGCAACTTGTCTGATTGCAGTTATTCTGGCGACATGATTTCGCACACCTCATCAGGGGGGCTAGTTGGTACGGTTTCTGATAGCGGCCAACACACAATTGACCGCTGTTTTTCTGAAGGTTCTATAACGACAGATTCAGAAATAGTAGGTGGAATCGTGGGTACAGAATATACTGACGACTTAGTAATATCAAATTCATACTCTACTATGGATATTAATGCCGAGAACGGCTGGGCCGTAGGTGGAATTGTTGGGAGCGGAGGTACAAGCCTCGTAATAACAAACTCTTATTTCAACGGTACGGTTACGGGCGATAGTGACGTGGGCGGAATCATTGGCTACCGATCACCTAACCAAGTTATAACGAACTCGTACGCTACAGGCCTAGTGACCGCAAACAGTGGTTACGGAGGTATTACGGGTAATGATGATGATAGTGAATACAATTCGGTTTTTTGGAATAAACAAACAACAGGTCAGACGTTCAGCTGTAATGAAAGTGAAATTTGTTCTGGTACGACTGGCAAAACAACTACTCAAATGAAATCGAGCAACACTATTGTCAGCGGTGGTTGGGACACGGCAACAATATGGGGTGTTACGTCAGCGGTAAACAACGGCTATCCATGCCTAAGATGGCAAGATGGCTGTGTCATGCAAGCATCTACAGATGGTGACAATATAACTGACACGACCGAAAATGCTGCGCCTAATTCCGGAGACGCTAACAATGATAGTACCCCTGACAGCGAACAACCCAGTGTATCTAGTTTCGTAAGCCCGGTAACCGGAAAATATGCTACCTTGCAATCAGACTGTACTAGCAATGGTGATACTAGTGTCGACCCTGAATCCAATAGCGTTAAAGATGCTGGCTACGATTATCCGACTGGACTCATGAACTTTACTCTTGAATGCACCGTCGGGGCAACTGCAACGATTACTCAATACTTCTATGGTGATTTCGATGCCTCAGACTTTATTGCTCGCAAATATAACCCAGACACAAACTCCTACACTACCATTCCGGGCGCTGCGCTATCGAACGTAACCATAGGTGGTGAATCAGCTTTGAAGATTGTCTACTCAGTCACGGATGGCGGAGACCTAGATCAAGACGGAATAGCCAACGGAACCATAGTAGACCCATCAGGTCCCGGCCAGTCTGTGGTTGGCACACCGAATACGGGGCTAGGCGGACAGGTTAGGTAGTAGGCTAGGCTTCCTGTGCCAAGAATTATGAAACATATCGCGCATCTAAGCAGCGGAAGAAAACTTATATTCGTATTGCTGTTGCTATTTTTCATTGTCATTGCTGTTGTCACGGTGCTTGCTGTTATTGAGCCGACTACAAAAAAACCTAATGCAGCCCTGCCGCCCACGATAACCTATTCTATCGATCAACCCGACGAGTCGAAACCCGACAAGGATACCTATGAATGGATAGGACGGGCAGATGAGCCCAAGTACATTACATTACCTTCAATCAATGGCGGTGGTTTTGTCCAAAGGGTGGGAGTAGATCAAAATAATGAGATCGCCGTTCCCAATAATATTCATACATCTGGATGGTTTATCGAAACCGTCAAGCCGGGCGACGATGGGCTGAGTATAATAGACGGACACGTAGATGGCCGAGTAAACGGCGGCATCTTCAGAGATTTGATAAAACTAAAAATTGGTGATGAATTTAACATTGAACTAGGCGTCGGTACTATCAACAACTACAAAGTTACAAAAATTATTCAAGTTTCAGCAAAAAATGCTACAAGCGTACTATTCTCTCAAGACCCTAAAATCAAAAGCCAACTGAATTTAATAACTTGCGGCGGCAAGTATAATTCGCAAACCAAGCAATATGACGATCGTATAATAGTTTATTCCGAACTACTATAATTATAATACTGCAGTCAGTCTTATTATAGTGTGTGATTGCTACGGGGTATTAAAACAATCCGTCCGAACGTTACTGTATCTTATGCTGCTGAAACTGCTTGTCTAGCAATTCTCTCCATCGTATCAGTTCATCGACATATGTATATAAATTAGTTCCTTGGTGTACCTCCATATAAAAAACATCGACACAAGGATCGCTACCTGTCGGTGTTTTTTATTGCGTTTGTATACATCTATCCTGTATACTTTAACCATAAGCGTGAACGGAAAAGAAAAAAGAAAAAACGAAAACAAATATGAACCATGCTCTAAAACTCATTAAATGGAATATAAAGATAGTCTACTTATTAATAGTAGTCCTGTTCACTAGCCTAACTATTACACATAGCGCCATGGCTCTGGCCAGCTGGAATACTGTTGGTAGTGCTGGTTTTTCGGCTGATGATGCAACCTACACCTCCCTGGCATTCAATGGTAGTACACCGTATGTTGCATATGCGGATACTAACGACGGAGATAAAGTCACTGTCAAGAAGTTTGACGGGAGCAACTGGGTAGCTGTTGGTAGCGCTGGTTTTTCGGCTGGCGATGCATTCGACATCTCTCTAGCATTCGATAGCGGTACACCCTATGTCGCCTACGCGGACGGTGGAAACGATTATAAAGCCACCGTTATGAAATTTAATGGCAGTAGCTGGGTAGCTGTTGGTAGTGCTGGCTTTTCGGCTGATTATTCAGAAGGTGCCTCTCTAGCATTCGATAGCGGTACGCCATATGTCGCCTACGTAGATGGTGGAAACGATTATAAAGCCACCGTTATGAAATTTAATGGCAGTAGCTGGGTAGCTGTTGGTAGTGCTGGCTTTTCTGCCGGTGATACAGCCTACACTTCGTTAGCATTTGATAGCGGCACGCCATATGTAGCCTACTCAGACAATGGAGCCACCGTCATGAAATTTAATGGCAGTAGCTGGGTTGCTGTTGGTAGTGCTGGCTTTTCGGCCGGTGATACAGTCTACACTTCGTTAGCATTCGATAGCGGCACGCCATATGTAGCCTACTCAGACGGTGGAAACGGAGACAAGGCCACCGTCATGAAATTTAATGGTAGTAGCTGGGTGAATGTTGGTAGTGCTGGCTTTTCGGCCGGTGATACAGCAAACACTACCACTCTAGCTTTCAATGGCGGTACGCCATATGTTGCCTACGTAGACGGTGGAAACGGAGACAAGGCCACCGTCATGAAATTTAATGGCAGTAGCTGGGTAGCTGTTGGTAGTGCTGGCTTTTCGGCCAGTTATGCATACAACACCTCGTTAGCATTTAATAGCGGTACGCCATACATCGCCTACTCAGACGGCGACAACGGATTTAAAGCCACCGTCATGAGCTTTTACGATGACAATGGCCTAGCTGCGTCTGTCGAAACTAACGCTCCAAACAGCGGTGACGCAAACAATGATGGCACGCCAGACAGCACGCAGAACAGCGTTGCAAGTTTTGTGAATAACCAAACAAATAAATACGTATCACTAGAAACACCGAGCGCTTGTACGCTATCTGAATTATCAACGACAGCAGGTTCAAGCCAGGCGAAAGTTGATAGCGGATACACATATCCAGCAGGACTTATGAACTACACCGCTAGTTGCGGTACGGAAGGCTATACCGCCACTGTAAAATTTTACGTTTACGGCATCACCGATGGAAAATTAATACTCAGAAAATACAATCCCACTACAAAGACTTACGCCACTATTACAGATGCCACTATCACTCAGACTACAATTGGCGGACAGCAAGTAACTGCCGTATCGTATCAAGTGACGGATGGCGGCCCACTCGATACTGACGGTATTGTAAACGGCATTATTGTCGATCCAGTCGGCTTGGCATTGGCCACCGAGGCTCCTGACACCGGTTACGGTGCGGCACCGCGCGCCAGTAATTACACGCTTATCGTAATACTAGGATTCGTAGCGGTACTATTAATTGTCAGCGGCACACTCTTGGCATATCGTCATAAAAACTAAGAGCAACTAGGGTCAAAAACACGACTAGTCGGCTCTTAAACTCGTTTTTACCTCTGAAACTGGGTAAACTTTCAGTGGTGCGTATATGCCTTGTTGCCGCCACGCGTAACGATAATCTCGCCACCATGAATGCCCTTTTTGACAAGGTACTGTGAATTCGAGCCTCACTAACCCTCCATATAAAAAACATCGACAAGAATCGCTACCTGTCGGTGTTTTTTATTACACTTACATGCATCTATCATGTATAATTTAACCATAAGTGTGAACAGTGAGGGAAGAATAGATCATGAAATTTAAATTATCCTCGCTGAAGACAAAGGCAACTTACTTACTCGCAGTAACTTTATTAGCGAGTCTCACTATTGCTCCTGGCGCTATGGCGGCTACAAACTGGCAAAGCGTCGGTAGTGAGACCGGTTTATCCTCGGGCGGTACCGAATACGTCTCACTAGTATCAAACAGCGGTAATCTATACGTAGCATACCAAGATAATAACAATAGCGATAAAGCTACTGTCATGAAATTTGACGGTAGTGACTGGGTGGCAGTTGGTAGCGCTGGCTTTTCTGCCGGTGCCGCATATAACATCTCGCTCCCATTCAGCGGCAGCACACCATATGTAGTGTATGAAGATGGTGCCAATAGCGATAAAGCTACTGTCATGAAATTTGACGGTAGTGACTGGGTGGCAGTTGGTAGCGCTGGCTTTTCTGCCGGTAGCGTCGTCAACACGCGTATCGCATTAGATGGTAGCACTCCTTACGTAGCATACGAAGACGGCCCAACTGGCAACAAAGCTACTGTCATGAAATTTGACGGTAGTGACTGGGTGGTAGTTGGTAGCGCTGGTTTTTCTACCGGAGGCGTCTACACAATCTCTCTAGCAATAAACAGTAGTACTCCGTACCTAGCATACGAAGACGGCCCAACTGGCAACAAAGCTACTGTCATGAAATTTGACGGTAGTGACTGGGTGGTAGTTGGTAGCGCTGGCTTTTCTGCCGGTGCCGTCGGCGATATCTCGATCGTATTCGATAGTAATATTCCGTACGTATCGTACCGCGACTACAGCAATAGCTATAAAGCTACCGTCATGAAATTCAATGGTAGTGGCTGGGTAGGGGTTGGTAGCGCTGGCTTTTCTGCCGGTGACGCCCTCTACACCTCTCTGGCAATAAATGGTGGCACGCCGTATGTGGCATATTCAGATGGTAGCAATAGCAGCAAAGCCACCGTCATGAAATTTGACGGTAGTGACTGGGTGGCAGTTGGTAGCGCTGGCTTTTCTGCCGGTAGCGCCCTCTACACCTCGCTGGCATTCGTTGGAAGCACACCGTACATAGCATATTCAGATGGAAGCAATAGCGATAAGACTATCGTCATGAAATTTAATAATCCCGACACTTCGACTAATAGCACAACTACAAACCTTAATGCCCCGGACACCGGCTATAGCTCACCAAACAATGTTGTTAGTCCTATCATTGCAGGCTTAGGCGTAGTTTCTATTCTAGCTGTAGTCAGCGGCGTATTATTACTCTACCGCCAAAAAAGCTAGAAACTACTAAACCCGAGAATACCTTCCAGCCCCTAACCACTCCCTCACTCTAACTCGCGTGCGTCACCATAAATAATGCAATTGCTTATTACGCAGTGCTTATGTATAGTACTTCTTAACATGAAAAAAAATAAAAATACGCTAAAACGTTCAGTGTACAGATCAAAAAAACGAAGCCTCTCATTCTGGAGACATCTCCGTAGACTACCTTCATTCGCTCAGGTCGGATTAGGAATTTTCGTCGTCCTTGTCGGAATGGCGGTTCTCAATTTCAACCTAACAGAAGATCCGAACGCCACGGCTCAAACACCGGTGGCAATTAAAAAATTTACGACTAGCTACGCCGGATACAATACAGGAACAAGCTGGATATCATCGTTATCAATGGACAAACGATGCTCCAAGACACTCACCGTTTATGGCGCACGTCCTGTTGCATCTGGTAATTATCCAGTGTTGGTGTACCTCCACGGAACTACCGCCGATGCAAACAGCAACAAAGAAGGTCAGCGCTTTATCGAGCTAGCGGCCGCACAAGGATTCGTCGCATTCGCACCAACCTACAAAAGTGGTGGATCGTTGAACGAAAAAGGGCTGCAGCGTCACGCGCATTGTCTATTCAATCAATCACACCCTAAGGATATGATGACTGCGGTCTGCGCCACATCGGGCACCGATTGTTCCAAGGGCGTCCTGCTCGCTGGGTTTAGCCAGGGCGGGTCTATCGCAACTATCGCAAAAAATTATAATTCAAAAATTAAAGCCGTCTGGGCTATAGGTGTTAGCGCATATATTTATCCCTCCAAGAAGATACCATCAGATGCATTTGCGCCACCATATGGTACAAGAACACTCGCAAACGACAACTTGGTCATCAACATGGGGCAATCATCCAATACAGCAAAGCGTAGTTTAATACCTGAAGATCTACCTTCCCTTAAAAAATTTACGGGAGTAGATTGCGGCAGTAACTACAACTGCCTTCAGGCTGATGGCTCGGGCTACTACATCGTTCAAAATTCCGAGATCAAGGATAAAGTTGCCGACCATTGCTACTGGCTCATGGTCAACAAGTGGTCTACGGGACTGAGCTGTACGACTGCGCCAAAAGAATTAGATCCTGGCTTTCAACCGCCATCCACCTCGACATGGTCTATGATACGAAACCTCAACTGGTTACGATCACACATCTAAACTTTAGAATCGACACACCATCCTCTTCGTCCACGGCACTTGCGAGCAAAGTTAAAGCTGATTATCAGTCTGCTTTCAGATTACTTGTATACAGTCATATACATAGTAACGCAAAGGAGGGTCAAAATAATGTCAAGAATATTTGAATCACAGCCACACATTCAGGAGATAACCGAACAATACAGGCTCAGGTCGCCAAAAGGAATCAGTTCTATCAATGACATGATATCAAATCTTGCGATGCAAGTTGAATACGCAGAAATGATTGAACGCATGAGCTACGACAGCCCAAGGGGAAGTTACATTCGTATGGATGCTGAAAGCTACACGAAAAGGCTTGGTCGGATGCGCGAGCAACTCACATATGCTTCCGGCCTTCTCAATAAATACAAGAGTGGAACAATAGAGCCAGGATTTGCCGCGTAATAGCTATCTTTTGGGCGTACGCATTGTCAAGACATCATACAGTGCGTACGCAATACCTGCGGTAATAATAAACGTTGTGTTGTCCGAAAGGAAGATATAAATCCTAAAAGCGGTGTCGTCGATAGTGGGATCCAAATTCAACGCAATCCCCAAAGGCCCAAGTAGAAATGAGGTTGCCAAAAGTGCAAATGCTCCAGCCCCAATCAATCTGGGTATTCGCCTCGTATACGTAGGCCCACTAAACAATAGAAGTACGGCCGGTACCAATACGAGTCCTGCCGCTACCAGGCTAGAAAGCGGTGGTAATAGCAATTCAAATCCTGCGCCGCGCACAAATGGCGTGACCTGCGCTGTCCACATTTCACTTATGAGATATCCCGCACAAAGTGCCAATCCCAAAACTCCAAAGCGTCGTCGCGTGACGTATGTCATTGCAAAAAGTAAAACGATAATTGTGATGATAACTGCAACTAGGCTCATTTATTCTCCTGACGGTAGCGTGATCATATCACCCATCTTTAATCCCGTCCTTTCTATTGTACCGCTAATGGTTTCGATTACATAGCGAGCTGGTGCAGTTGGTCGAAAGATTGTGTCGGGGTAGCTAGATGGCTGGGCATCTTTCACGATATGAATAACCTTACCATCCTTGTCCGTCCAGATAATATCGATGGCGTAATTCATATCCTTCATCCAAATCCCCCATGTACCTTCATGCTCAAAATCAAATAGCATTGCTCGATTTTGCGCCAGACTCTTGGTGCCAGATAAACCACGAATTTTATCCTCTTCCGTCTGCAGTATTTCAACTTCAAAGGTAGTATTCACCAGCTGTAATTTTGGCTGCTGACTCGACATTTGCCACCACAAAAAGCCCGCAACGATAGCAATGACAGCGACAACAATCACTATCCCTGCCCACCTGCGCTTCATCTTATGCTCCGACTTTGTCTTTTTTGTTCCGTCGCTTTGCATTCAACTCGATATATTCAATAATCTTGCTCGCAACATCACGACCAGTGATAAGTTCTGGGGTTTTCAGACTTGCCGAAGAGTTAACCTCTAGGACCAATGGGCCACGTGAACTACGCATCATATCGACGCCACAAATTGATAACCCCATTGCCTTTGCTGCCTTAATTGCTGTCTTAACTTCTTCTTCTGTTAATTTCACAGCCGAACCCGCACCACCCTGATGTGTATTGCTACGGAAATCCCCGTCTAGGCTTTGACGCTTTACGCTTGCAACGACACGACCACCAACAATGAGTGCACGAATATCCTCACCCGCTGATTCTTTGACAAATTCCTGAACCAAAAAGTTTACACCTTCAACATAAAATGCCTGCATAACGGCCTTGGCGGCTTTTGGTGTTTCAGCTAAAACAACACCGTTGCCATGCGTTCCGCGTGCAACCTTTATGATTAATGGTGCACCACCGGCAAGCTCAATAACGTCTTCGAAGTTCGCCGTTTCGCGTGCAAAGACAGTTTTTGGTATTGCGACACCAGCTTTTGCGAGTACTTGATACGCTCGTAATTTATCGCGAGAGCGATTAATCGCCAGCGATGAAGCCGTCGTATATATGTCTTGACTCTCAAATTGCCGAACCATTGCCGTTCCATATTTTGTATAGCTCTGAGCAATCCTTGGAACAATTGCATCAAAATCATTGAGTGACTTGCCCCTATATCGAACAACGGGGAGATTTTTTTCTATTGATACATAGCACTGCGCGTAATTGATGATCGAAACATCATGCCCACGAGCAAGGGCAACTTCTTTGAGTCTTTTGGTCGTATAATTCGCCGCACCTTTTGATAAAATTGCTATTCTCATTTTTTATATCTTTCTTTAAATTCTTCTGCTTCTTCTGGGTATTTATATAGTTTCGCTTCACCTGGATCACCGCTGTCCACTAAAAAGTTTCCACGTAAGGTGTTTCGTCCAATCAATATGGGGTACGTTTGTGTTGCACGATCAGACAGCGTAAACTTTGCATTCAACCGCTTTCCATGCATTCGTATAGATAAACGTACAACGTGACGCTGCTGAACATGTCCCGTCGAACTGGTTACCTCACGAATTTCAATTGCCTTTCTACGAATAACCTTACCCGTATACCATTCAGAACTAGGACCAAATAATTTAAACGTTGCAATGCCGTCATTAATGGTTATATCCGACGCCCAAAGCGAGGATGTACGTGCGCCCGTATCAATTCGAACCGGAATTGCTTTAAGGTTTTTGTACCCGATAAAATCAACGAGCGATGATACGCCAATAATGCTATGCATACTGCTCGCCTAACCCACGCGATATTGCTGGGTTTCTTACTAAGTATTTGTTGATTTGGACTGATTTACTCATACCTGTGTATTATACGATACGTACCTTTTTATGTAACCCTTATATCTTTATATTATACACTTAAACTGTACAAAAAGCAATGTCGTATCGAGGTTAAATACGCCTCGCACCCATCGGTTGTTACTTAAAAATTCCGTGTTTTTTTGTTGAACCGAACTTTTCCAACATATCCTTTTGTTGTTTTGAGAGTTTTGTCGGCGTATCGACAATAATAGTCACAATATGCGGACCCCGAGAATCACGTTGCAAGTGTGGAACACCGTGGTTTGATAGTTTGAAATCAGTACCACTTTGTGTACCCGCAGGAACTTTCATTGTTGCAACACCATCTACTGTTTCAATATCAATTTCAGTACCGAGTGCTGCACCAACCATATCTACATGTTCTTCGGAAAGGATAATATCACCCTCACGTGTAAATTTCTTGTGTGCTTTGACACGGATATGAACATACAGATCACCACGCCCGCCGCCGCCGATTGCTTCACCACGATCACGCAGGCGTATTGTCGCCCCATCATCAATACCTGCAGGAATCTTTACCTTAACATTCTGCTTTCGACGCTGAGTGCCCTTGCCGTGACAAACGCTACAAACTTTTTCCGGTACCTTGCCCCGTCCCTTGCATTGATCACATACTGCGGCCTGCTGAATCTGACCAAAGATGGTATTTACAATCTTGACCTGTTGACCACTACCCTGACACGTCGGACACGTCTTCATGTCATGTCCCGGCTCGACAGTCGTACCCTTACAGTGCTCACATTCGTCATCCATATCCAGAGAAATTTTTTCTTCTTTGCCAAACACCGCCTCTTCAAATGTCAGTGTCGTTTGTGTTTCGATATCACGTCCCCTGCGTGGTCCACGTGATTGTTGCTGACCAGCGCCAAAGAATTGACTAAATATATCGCCGAAGCCTCCATCACCAAAATCAAAATGAGCATTCTGCCCCGTGAAGCCACCGTTACCAAAAGGACTACCTCCTCCACCGCTACTAGCGCCACCTACGCCAGCGTGACCAAATTGATCATATCGTTGGCGTTTTTGCTGATCTTTTAGTACTTCGTATGCCTCGTTAATTTCCTTGAATTTGGTTTCATCACCACCTTCTTTGTCGGGATGATGTTGAACAGCGGCCTTGCGAAAGGCTTTTTTTAATTCATCGGCAGACGCACTCTTACCGACACCTAAAACTTCATAATAATCTCGTTTTGTCATCTATAACCAGTATAATAAATTAGCACTCAATATTCAAGAGTGCTAATTTATGCGTAGGGGAGAGGCGTCGACTTGCAGTTCTTACGGGTAGTTTCATCTCTAAATTTTTTAGATTATCAATAGCGCATCAACTACTCAAGGTCTTCACTATGACGTGATCCTAGCGTCACCAAGGCCACTAATCCCCATGTGATAAATGCATAGACGGCGATCGCCACGAGCGCACTCACTTCAAAAACTGCCGCTCCGTAAGTTGGTGTATAGCTAAACATGCCATGAAATGGTGCAAGAAATGCGTTGCTCGTATCGTACACAAAATCAACAAAGCCATTGCCCCGATTTGCTGCCAATAGTAGTAATAGTACTCTGAGTAAAATGATGGATACTATCACCCCAAAGACGAAATAGATTAACCGAGCAACAAAGACGACAACTGGGACCGTGTGCGCCGGTGATTCAGTGTGTACTCGTTTTGCTTCGTTTGTCATAACTTCCTCCTTGGCCTAGGCCATTGATATTTATAACCTCATGATACCAACCCAACCTTAAAAAGAAATTAAAGCAGTGCTTCTGGTAATTGTTGTTTCAAAGCGCTATACTGACGGCTATGGAAAAGTTTACGCGACGCCTAGGAGGGATACTTGGTACTCTTCGAGCAGAATTTTGGCAATTATTTAATCGATACGTCGCAAGATTTGAACAATTTGATGGTGACGCACGTCAAATATCTCAACAGGTTTTGGACAAATTATGGGAAGGTGACTTTTATCGAACCAGTTTGGGCCATTTTGATTTCTTTTGGATGCGTGATTTCGGCACAGTTGCAGGCTCATTAACCAAACTCGGTTACGAAGAAAAGGTTCATCAAACACTATCTTGGGCTTTATACCATTATCAACGTGCCGGCGAAGTAACACTATGTATCGACAAAGCAGGTCACACATTCAATGCACCGGCAAAGAGGAGTGTTGATGCGTTACCATGGCTGCTACACAGTATTGTTGTCAGCAACTATCAGATGAACAAGATCGAACGCAAATATTTGGAACGTCAACTCCGTGGCTATTGCAGGGGACTGCTCGAACCCGCAACGGGCAATCTAAAAAGTGGAATACGTTATGCAGAACTTCGTGATGCAGTTAACTACGATCGTAGCGCATACGCGATTACGCTCATCGCTCGCATGGCATCATGCGTAAAAAAGTTGAAGCTCGATGGCTTTCCCTACACCGAGGCCCATTATCGAGATGTTTTGATGAATGATTACTGGAATGGTCACTTTTTCAAAGCCGATTATGTCACGAATGTCTGGAGTTCGGAGTGTGGATTAATGCCATTTTATCTAGGCATTATCGACAACAAAGAAATGGTTTATAAAACATTTGACTACATCGATAAAGAAAAACTTGCCGAACCTTATCCAATGCAGTACTGCAAGCAGAACGATAAATTTAATTTTCGATTTGGTATGGGTAAATGGCTGATGCCAAACTATACCGGAACGTCTATCTGGACATGGCAAGGTTCATGGTATCTCCACCTACTACAACGATACAACCACCCAGATTATGACAAGCATTACGCAAAATTTAGCGAATTAATTGAACGACACGGCACCTACCCTGAAATGGTTGGACCTGAAGGTGAGTGGTATCGCTCCCCAATCTACAACGGCGATCCCGGCATGGTTTGGGCGGCTATTTTCTTGGAATTAGATTTCTAAAAAGTATTCTCTAGGCTAGAATTATATTCAAAGCCCCACACTTTTTCAATCCTTGCTAGTCGAGCGAGGTATTGCAAAACTTTATGGGGTTTTGGGCTACTATTTAGATTATGCTGCATATCACGAACTTTAATTTGACTGGCCTCGTAGCTCGACACTATTGCCTGTTCGTACTCTTCATCTGTCTGATCATCACTTTTTGAAAGAATCTCTACAATCCGCAATACCCGCTCGCCAATGCCCACTTGGCGCATTCTGTCTATTTTCCAATCAGTATCTTCATGTGAATCGTGCAATACTGCGGCCGTATGATACGGTTCCTCCGGAAAACCATCCCGTTCCATCATCGACATTACCCCTAGCGGATGAATGATATATGGCTGACCATCACGTCGCACTTGCCCCTCATGACCGTCAAATGCGATTTTTATTCCAAGTTCTTTTTGTGTCATATTCCTCCTTCTGTTGTGAAGTGAAAATAAAAAAACCGGCTCTTCACTGCACAACAACGTACTTGGTTATTATGTGTGAAGCAACCGCATGGGCGGGACTTTTCTCGGTCCCCGCTGAACCTACTTCTATCTGTAATTTATCATATTCACGACAACTCCGCAAGCATAACTGCTACTCTCGACAATACAGTTGGACACCATCCTGATAGCCTAATTCCAAAGAATCATCAAGTATCAACAAGTCTTCCTCGTTCGGAATATACAAATGATTATCTAGCGTAAAATTAAATGATTGGCGTAACTCCGATTCAGTCCGCGGGTCATCGGGGTCTCCGACGGTAGCATCTAATAATGCAATCGCATCATTCGGATAAATAAAATAGCGTTTATATAATCGTCGACCCAGGTCTGACGCAGTGGCGCTCAGCATCGCAACCTCAAAAGCTCGATTGGCAATTTTTCTTGTACGCCGATCCTCTACACTTCCAAATTCATTCATCATAAACCGCATCGGGTATTCCGCCCACGCTACAGAGCGTATGTGTGAATATTCGCTCCCAGGACGCGAATCATGCTGCCATTCGGAATCACCAATTAATGTTGCGCATTTTTCCCAGCGTGCCAGATCACCAAACTCCGATTTTTCCACTGTCATGTGTATACTATACAAAATCTAATGCCCCCCGCAAAGCAGGGGGCATTAGATTTTTTAATATTTAGTTTTAGCTTTTCTTTTCTTCGCTCTCTTCTTCGACAACTTCACCTTCTACCGGCTCATCCTTTTTGTCATCTGATTGATCACCATCTTCACCCGTTGCTTCATTGTCTTTGGCTGCTTGCTCGTACATCTTTGCACCAATTGGCATGATTTTTTCATTCAATGCTTTGACGCCTGCTTCGATTTCATCTTTATCAGCATCGACGTTTTCCTTGACCTTCTTTGCCTCTTCAACGGCTTCTTTGATCACCTTGACGTCATCCTCAGAAATCTTATCCTTATACTCGTCGGGCATTTTTTCTGCCTGATAAATCGCGTTTTCTAACTGATTGCGCAGATCAACAGATTCACGCTTTTTCTTATCCTCATCAGCATGCATCTCGGCTTCTTTTTGTGCCTTTTCAATGTCTTCCTTGCTCATGTTACCGCTATCCTGAATCGTCACAGAATTCTCTTTACCAGTACCCTTATCCTTGGCTGTCACATTCAAGATACCATTCGCATCGAGGCTAAATGTCACTTCGATTTGCGGTACACCACGAGGTGCTGGCGCAATACCATCCAAAACAAAGCGTCCGAGTGATTTATTATCAGCTGACATTTCACGCTCACCTTGCAAGACATGGATTTCAACTTGTGGCTGATTATCAGCTGCGGTGCTAAATGTTTCAGACTTTGATGTTGGGATGGTCGTATTTCGTTCGATTAATTTCGTACTGACACTACCCATTGTCTCGATACCGAGCGATAATGGTGTTACATCAAGTAGCA